>NZ_JAZHRU010000001.1:3259887-3562998 GCF_036924525.1 Bradyrhizobium sp. AZCC 1719
TCACCGCGCAGGTGCTTGCCTTCGCGCTATTGATCGGCGCCATCGCAATTCCCGGCGCGTTCCTTGCCAAGGCCTTCGTTGAACGCATGCCGGTGCATATCCATACTGCGATCCTCGACGCCGCCGTGATTGCCGGCGGCATCGTCATGATCGCCGCGGCGCTGCGGCACTGACCGGTGTTAATGCGTCAGCGACGCAGTGCGGATCGGGAAGCAGTTGATTCTCGGTATGTTGCGGACCAGCGGCACGCTGCAGAGGAAGCCGACCGGACGATATTTCACTCGGATTCGCTCCATCTGATACAGCGCCAGGCTGCTGAATGCGCTGACCCGTCCGGCAAGATCATCCAGTTGGGCGTTGATCTCCTTCTCTCGTTCGACGATTTCTCGTTCCTTCGCGGCGTCCCGCTCGCTGTGGGAGGCCCATTGCCGCGCGGCCGCCAGTCTGGTGTGTGCTGCCTCGAAACAATAATGCATCGTCAGAACATGGTGCTTGGCGCTGTACCAGTAGATTCGCTTACTTGCCTTGTCGTTGGGGCCGGCACAGATCCGGACGAATGCATCTTTCGGCATGGTCTTGTTGTCGACGCCCCGCTTCTCGGCAATCGCGCAATATTCATCGTCTGCAACCTGCTTGGCGGGTGTATCGTCATTCTCGGCATGCACGTTGCCAAACGCCGGAAAATTGTACTTGTCGGAACAGTCGAAGGCGTAGTCGCGCAGCACCTGCCGTGACAACGGGTCGTCACCGACGTTATGTTTCTCGGCCGGATCGCGATAGGTGTCGCTGGCCCAGTCGATATAAACCTCCGCCTTTCGCGTCAGCATGTCGATATTCTCGCGCAGTGCGATCCGCGCGTTTTCGTAACGCTCGGAAATCGCGCGCGCATTTTTGGTGACGAGCGCCTTGTCGCTTTCGTCTGCTCTGTCCCGGACGGCGCGGGTGAAATCGGAATAGAGCGTTTGCTGCAGTGCCTGCAGTTCGAAGAATGCGCGTGAGATCTCCGTGAACGTCGTGGTCGCAGCCGCCATGTCTTCCTTGGCATGGCTGCTCACCTTTTCCTGATAGGCGTTGAGATATTGAAGATAGCCGACCGCAAGGCTGCTCAGCACGGTGACCATCGACAGACCTTTGACGATGTCGAGCCCGTGATTGAATCTCCAGAGCCATCTCAGCGGGGCGAATTTCGGTGCAGTATCGTCCGCCGCAGGCGGGGGCTTATGCGTGTCGTCGTTCGGCATCGGTGAACTCCCCATCCTTGGACTTCAACCTTGGAACCACGGCGGCACGATCTGGGATGGCCTGCTTTCGCGCTGTGAGGCAGCTCACATTACACGCGATCGTGCGATGCGGCGGCCAGCCGGACAATGGAGCTAGAGGGTCAGGCGGGCTCGCCAGGCAAAAGTTCTGTCAGCGAGCGGATGATGCGATCGGGCTTCACGGTGGAATCCGGCGGCAGGCCATCGCCATGCACGTCGATCCAGATGGCATAGATGCCGAGCCGCTGCGGCGCCACCACCTCCCATTCCAGATTGTCGCCGATCATCCAGGTCTCGGGCGCGGTGACGCCGAGCGCCTGCATCGCGTGCAGATAAGCGCGCTCGTCCGGTTTGCCGAAACCGTGCTCGCCCTCGATCTGGATGTGATCGAAGCGGTGCGACAGCGCGAAGCGTTCGACCTTGGCGCGCTGGGTACCCGCGGCGCCGTTCGTCACCAGCGCCAGCTTCACGCCGCGTGCCTTCAATTCGTCGATGGCGTCATGCGCGCCGGGGAAGACGAACATCTCCTCTTCGCGGTAGGCGGTGAAGCGGTCTGCCAACCGTGTCGCGAGGTCCTCCGGCAGGACGTGACCGTCTTCGGCAAGCGCGGCAAATCCGTTCCTGACGGTGATGCGCCGTGCTTCATCGAGCTTCAGCCGCCATTCAGCTTCGGCAACAGTCCAGAATTTGCGCGCGGAATCCAGAACGGCGGCGGCAACCTGCTGCGAGGTCAGGGGCCCGAACTCAGCGGCGAACTCGGACGTGACATTGTGCCAGGCGATCTCCGGACGTCCGTAGGCCGACAGGATGGTGTCGTCCATATCGATCAGCATCGCGCGGGGCAGGTGGGTCATTGTTTCGCGGCCATCTCACTTCAAGCGTCGTCGGCCGCGGGAAACAGCGGCGGACCTGCCGCGAATATCAGATCACCCGCACCGGGTCCAATCCCGGGAAACCACGCCGCCGGACCATGGAAGCCCGGCGGCGTCAAAAAGTGCCTCACGCAACCTTGTTGGCGCGGTCGTCCTCTTCCTCGTCCTCGGCTTCCTCTTCGTCCTCGTCTTCGTCGTCTTCTTCGTCTTCGTCGTCCTCCGACGTATCAGCTTCGGCGAGCTCCAGGACGGCAAGCGGCAGCGTCTCGCGGAACAGATCGCCTTCATTGCCCATCCATACGCATGCAACGTTGCCGTCTTTGACCTCCACCACACTGAGCGGATGGCCGCCGGACTTCAGAATGACGACGTCGCCTGGTTTCAAATCCATGATCTACTCCTCGGATTACATGACACGAATCGCACCATAGCGATCAGTCATGACAACCCGATCATGCGATCATGGCCACTTTACCTCCGGCGGCATCGACGAGAGGATGGAATCCACATTGCCGCCCGTCTTTAGCCCAAAGATCGTGCCGCGGTCGTAGAGCAGGTTGAACTCGACGTAGCGCCCGCGCCGGATCAACTGTTCCTCACGGTCGGCGGCATTCCAGGGAAGGGCGAAATTGCGGCGGACCAGTTCAGGATAGATTTTCAGGAAGGCGCGGCCGACCTCCTGGGTAAAGGCGAGGTCGGCGTCCCAGTCACCTGAATCGTGCCAGTCGTAGAAGATGCCGCCGATGCCGCGTGCTTCCTTGCGGTGCGGCAGATAGAAATATTCGTCACACCATTTTTTGTATTTGTCGTAGTCGGCAACGCTGTTCGGTCCGCCGCAGGCCTCTTTCATCGCCTGATGGAAGGCGAGCGTGTCGGGATCCTCCTGGGTGCGCCGGCGGTCGAGCACCGGCGTCAGATCCGCCCCGCCGCCGAACCAGGCCTTGGTGGTGACCACGAAGCGGGTGTTCATGTGCACCGCCGGCACATTCGGGTTGCGCATGTGCGCGATCAGCGAAATGCCCGACGCCCAGAACCTGGGATCGTCGGCCGCGCCGGGTATCTGCGCGCGGAATTCCGGCGCGAACTCGCCATGCACGGTCGAGCAGTGCACGCCGACCTTCTCGAACAGCCGCCCGCACATCATCGACATCACCCCGCCGCCGCCGGGCTTGCCGGTGTGGTCGGTGCGGTCCCAGGGCGTGCGCACGAAGCGACCGGCTTCGCCGGGATAGAGGGCAGGCGGCGCATCGTCCTCCAGCTTTTCGAAGGCCGTGCAGATGTCGTTGCGCAGCGCTTCGAACCAGGCTCTCGCGCGCGTCTTGCGATCTTCGATGACGGATACGTCCATTAGGAATTCCCAACGTTACCTTTCCGTCATTGCGAGCGAAGCGAAGCAATCCATGATGCCACGAGAAAAGAATGGATTGCTTCGTCGCTTGCGCTCCTCGCAATGACGGTGAAGTTAGCCTTGCGGCCCGAAATACGTGCAGCTCTCGTTACAACTGTCGCGATGAACGCTGACGCGCGTGACCTTGCCTGCGTGCTGGACCCGCTCGAAGATATAGCGCGAAATGTTTTCCAGCGTCGGCGTCCCCAGCGCCTCGACCTTGTTGAGGAGCTTGTGGTCGAGTGCTTTCCGAACCTCTTCCATGCTGCGCTCCAGCAGGCCGAGATCCAGCACCATGCCGGTTTCCGGATCGGGCGTGCCGCGCACGCTCACTTCGGCGCGAAACGAGTGGCCGTGAATTTCCTCGCTGGCCGCGCCGAAGGTCGTTCCCTTCAGGGAATGCGCAGCTTCGAAGCGAAACGATTTCGTCAATTCCCACATCTTGAAAATCTAAATCCTATCTGATGCCAAGCGTCTTGTGCGTCTGCAGGCTGAGCCGCCATTGCGGATGGCGCAGGCAGTAGTCGACCGCACGCGCAGTGTTTTCCAGCACGTCGGGTCCATCCATCGGCTGCAGCGAAAAGCGCTCAAAATCGAGCCTCGCAAAATCTTCCGGCGCCGCGCCCGCCTGCGGATAGACCAGCTTCAATTCGTGGCCGCGGCGCACTACGAGATCGGCGCCGGCTTTCGGGCTGACGCAGACCCAGTCCATCCCTTCGGGCGGTTCGATCGTGCCGTTGGTCTCGATGCCAATGGCGAAGCCGCGCGCATGCAGCGCATCGATAAAGGGGGGATCGACCTGCAGCAGAGGCTCGCCGCCGGTCAGGACCACGTAGCGGTTGGTATTCTCGCCGGTCCATTGCCCGGCGATGGTGTCGGCGAGTTCGTCCGCCGTGGCATAGCGGCCGCCGAGCGTGCCGTCGGTGCCGACAAAGTCGGTATCGCAGAACTGGCAGGTGGCGCTCACGCGGTCCTGTTCGCGGCCGCTCCAGAGGTTGCAGCCGGAAAAGCGGCAAAACACTGCCGCGCGGCCGGCATGTGCGCCTTCGCCCTGCAACGTCAGAAATATTTCCTTGACCGCGTAGCTCACACCTTCTCCTTGGACCCGATCTCGCCTGCAATCGGATGACCCGTCTGACGCATCGCCTCGCCTAGTGCCATGGCGGCCGCCATCGCCACATTGAGCGAACGCAAGCCCGGCCTTATCGGGATCGTCACCCGAGCGTCGGCCGCGGAGACGACCTCGTCGGTAACTCCTGCGGATTCCCGCCCGAACAACAGGACGTCGTCACTTCGGTAGCGGAAATCCAGATAGGAACCGGCCGCTTTGGTCGTAAACAGTACCAGCCGGGAACCAGCCTCGTTACGCCATTGCTCGAATTTTGACCATGAGTCATGGCGGGTCAGGACGACATGATCGAGATAGTCCATTCCCGCGCGGCGGAAATGCCGGTCGGAGGTCGGGAATCCCGCCGGCTCAATGATATGGGCGGCCACGCCCAGGCAGGCACACAGGCGCAGAATCGTCCCGGTGTTCTGGGGGATATCGGGCTGGAAAAGCGCAATCTGCATGGGGTCAGGCTTTGGTGGCGCGAATGAAATGTTTCGAATAAATCACGGCCGGGCGCGGATTTAGTGCATTGCACGCTATCGAGCCGATAGCGGGCTTGCGCTCTCTCGGCAAGGGTGCCAATAGAACGATTCTGGACTGCTTGTTCCGCCGGAATGGGGGAGGAAAAGCGGTTTTTCTGCCGCCGCGGGGGCCGCGGGCGCCGGCAGCCTCTTCCGGGGCGCGCTTTTGCGCGGGTCCGGGGCGGTTCCGCTGGCTGCAGACAAGAAAGGGCTTGAGATCGTGACGACAGCGTCTTCGGCGGACCATCCGACACGCCGTGATTTCCTTTTTGTTGCAACGGGAGCCGTCGCCGCCGTAGGCGCGGCTGCCACGGTGTGGCCGCTGGTTTCGCAAATGAATCCGGATGCCTCCACGGTCGCGGCCGGTGCGCCGATCGAGGTCGACCTGACCCCAATCGCCGAAGGACAGGACATCAAGGTGTTCTGGCGCGGCAAGCCGATTTACATCAGCCACCGGACCAAGAAGCAGATCGACGAGGCCCGCGCGGTGTCGGTATCGAGCCTGCCCGATCCGCAGAGCGACGAGGCGCGGGTCAAGTCGGGCCATGACCAGTGGCTGGTCGTGGTCGGTATCTGCACCCACCTCGGCTGCATCCCGATCGCCCATGAGGGCCAGTACGACGGCTTCTTCTGTCCGTGCCACGGTTCGGTGTACGACACTTCGGGCCGGATTCGGCAGGGGCCCGCGCCGACCAATCTGGCCGTGCCGCCCTATACCTTCGTTTCCGATACCAAAATCCAGATCGGCTAAGGGCTCGGACGCCAGTCCGAGACCGCCCTTAAGCCGTTGCGTCGTTTTACTTCCTCAGGATCGCATCAATGAGCGGACCATCCGATTTCCAGCCGACCAATCCCGCCTTGAAGTGGATCGAACGGCGCCTCCCGATCATGGGACTCATGCATTCGTCGTTCGTGGCGTATCCGACGCCGCGTAACCTGAACTACTGGTGGACGTTCGGCGCCATCCTTTCGTTCATGCTGGGCGTGCAGATCCTGACCGGCGTGATCCTGGCGATGCACTACACGCCGCATGCCGACATGGCGTTCAAGTCGGTCGAACTCATCGTCCGCGATGTCAACTACGGCTGGCTGCTGCGCAACATCCACGCCAGCGGCGCCTCGATGTTCTTCTTCGCGGTCTACATCCACATGTTCCGCGGCCTCTATTACGGGTCGTACAAGGAGCCGCGCGAAGTGCTCTGGATCCTCGGCGTCATCATCTATCTCCTGATGATGGCGACCGGCTTCATGGGCTACGTGCTGCCGTGGGGCCAGATGAGCTTCTGGGGCGCCACCGTGATCACCAACCTGTTCTCGGCCGTGCCCTATTTCGGCGAGAGCATCGTGACGCTGCTGTGGGGCGGCTATGCCGTCGGCAATCCGACGCTGAACCGGTTCTTTTCGCTGCACTACCTGCTGCCGTTCGTGATCGCCGGCGTGGTCGTGCTGCATATCTGGGCGCTGCACGTGGCGGGCCAGAACAATCCGGCCGGCGTCGAGGCGAAGACCGAAAAGGACACGGTGCCGTTCACGCCTTACGCGACCATGAAGGACATGTTCGGCGTCTCCTGCTTCCTGCTGTTCTTCGCCTGGTTCATCTTCTACATGCCGAACTATCTCGGCGACCCCGAGAACTACATCCCGGCCAATCCCGCGGTAACGCCCGCGCACATCGTACCGGAATGGTACTACCTGCCGTTCTACGCGATCCTGCGCTCGATCCCGAACAAGCTTGCCGGCGTTATTGCGATGTTCGGTGCGATCCTCATCCTGGCCTTCCTGCCCTGGCTCGACAGCGCCAAAACGCGCTCGTCGAAATATCGTCCGCTGGCCAAGCAGTTCTTCTGGGTTTTTGTCGCCGTCTGCATCGGGCTCGGCTATCTCGGCGCGCAGCCGCCGGAGGGCATCTATGTCATCGTCGGCCGCATCCTGACCTTCCTCTACTTCGCCTATTTCCTGATCCTGCTGCCGTTGCTGTCGCGGATCGAGAAGCCCCGTCCGGTGCCGAATTCGATCGCGGACGACGTGCTGGCTAAGTCGGGCGGCAAGGCTGCGCCGATGGTCTCGGCCGTGATCGCGCTGATGGTGGCCGGCGGTCTGCTCCTGGGCGGCGCCGAGAGCGCTCGCGCCGCCGAAGGCAGCAGCAAGCCGCCGGCGCAGAAGTGGTCGTTTTCGGGCCCGTTCGGCAAGTTCGACCGCGGCGCCATGCAGCGCGGTCTGAAGGTCTACAAGGAGGTCTGCGCCTCCTGCCATGGCCTGTCGTTCGTCGCCTTCCGCAATCTCGCCGAAACCGGCGGTCCTGGTTACTCGGTGGCCCAGGCCCAGGCGTTCGCCTCCGAATACAAGGTCAAGGACGGCCCGAACGACCAGGGCGAGATGTTCGAGCGGCCGGGCCGGCCCGCCGATTATTTCCCGTCGCCGTTCCCCAACGAGCAGGCGGCGCGTGCGGCCAATGGCGGCGCTTTTCCACCGGACCTGTCGCTGATTACCAAGGCGCGCAGCTACGGCCGTGGCTTCCCAATGTTCCTGATCGACTTCTTCACCCAGTATCAGGAGCAGGGACCGGACTACGTAACGGCGCTGTTGCAGGGCTATGAGGACAAGCCGCCGGCTGGCTTCAATCTGCCGGAAGGTTCCTACTACAACACCTACTTCCCCGGCCACGCTATCAAGATGCCGAAGCCGCTGAACGACGGTCAGGTCACCTACGACGACGGCTCGCCGGCCACGGTTGCGCAATACGCCAAGGACGTCACCCACTTCCTGATGTGGGCCGCAGAGCCGCACATGGAAGCGCGCAAGCAGCTCGGCCTGCAGGTGTTCGTGTTCCTGATCCTGCTCACCGTGCTCCTGTACTTCACCAAGAAGAAGGTCTGGGCCAACGCGCACTGAGCTTCGTTGAAGCGTCATGAATTCGGAAAGGCCCCTTCGGGGGCTTTTTTGTTGTTGGGCGACGTCATTCCGGGATGGTGCGCAAGCACCAGACCCGGAATCTCGAGATTCTCAGGGGCGCAAGGGGCGCCCCATAGTTCGATGCTTTCGCATCGCCCCGGAATGACGGTGGGGGCGATTGCGTCCCGATCCCGCAGCGGCCAAAATGACTGCAACCGATCCAGAAATCAGCGGAGGAACCCATGGGCACCCACATCACCTTCAAGCGTCCGGACGGCAAGGAAACCGCCGGCTATCTCGCCAATGCCGCGCGCGGCAACGCGCCGGGCGTGGTGGTGGTGCAGGAATGGTGGGGCCTGTCGGAGAACATCAAGGGCCTGTGCGATCGCTTTGCGGCGGCCGGCTTCGATGCGCTGGCGCCGGATCTCTACAAGGGCGTCGTGGTGCCATATCACGATACGGACGCGGCCAATGCGCAGATGAACTCGCTGGATTTCATGGACGCCACCACGCAGACGGTGCGGGGCGCCGCGCAATACCTGTCGCGCAACGGCGCCAAGGTGGGGCTCACCGGCTTCTGCCTCGGCGGCGCCGTAACCATCATCGGTGCGACCAAGGTTCCGGAGCTCACGGCGGGCGTCGTGTTCTACGGCATCCCGCCGGAGCAGGCCGCCAAACCGGCCGACGTGAAAATCCCGCTGCAGGCGCATTTCGCCAACAAGGACGACTGGTGCACGCCGGCCGCGGTCGACGCTTTTGAAAAGGCGATGAAGGACGCCGGCAAGTCGCTCGAACTGTTCCGCTACGATGCCGAACATGCCTTCGTGAACGAGCAGCGCATGGCCGTGCATGACCGCCAGGCCGCCGAGCTTGCCTGGGGCCGGGCGACGGAGTTTTTCAGGAAGCATCTCGGCTGAGTTGAGCGCATCTCGGCGAAGGAGTTAGCCGCGCATGAAAATCTTCTGCACGGGCGCATCGGGCTATATCGGCGGGTCTGTTGCGGCTCATCTCATCGCCGCCGGACATCAGGTGACCGGATTGGTTCGCTCGCCTGAAAAAGCCGAAGCGGTTCCCGCGCGAGGCGTCCAGCCCGTGCTGGGAACGCTCGACGACAGGGACATCCTGGCGCAAGCCGCGCGGGCCGCCGACGTCGTCGTCAATGCTGCGAGTGCCGATCACAGAGGCGCGGTCGAGAGCCTGCTCGGCGCGCTCGCCGGAAGCGGCAAGCCGTTCATCCACACATCGGGATCGAGCATCGTCGGCACCCGCGCCAAGGGCCAGCGATCGGATGCGATCTTCGACGAAGACACGCCAATTACGCCGTCGCCCGCGCGCGCGGCGCGGGTTGCGCTGAACGAGTTCATTCTGTCCCATCGCGACAAGGGATGCCGTCCGGTCATCATCTGTCCGAGCCTGATCTATGGCCTCGGTCATGGCGCTGGGCGAGACAGCGTGCAGGTGCCGTTGCTGATCAATCTCGCAAAAAAGCGCGGCAACGCCGCACATGCCGGGCCCGGCGAGAACATCTGGTCGAACGTGCATATCGACGATCTCGTGACGCTCTACGCGCTTGCCATCGAGAAGGCGCCGGCAGGTAGCTTCTATTTCGCCGAGAATGGCGAGAGCTCGATGCGCGAAGCGTGCGAGGCCATTAACCGCATGCTGGGTTTTGCAGGACCGCCGACGGCGATGTCGGTGGCCGAAGCCGCCGCCGAATGGGGCGAGGGGACGGCAGAGGACACGATGGCGTCGAACAGCAGGGTGCGGGCGAAACGCGCGCGAGACGAACTCGGGTGGCAGCCGCGGGCACGCAGCCTGATCGACGAGATCGAGCACGGGTGCTATCGGGAGTAGGCGAGCGGATCGTAACGGACGAAAGTGCGTTGGACCCATATCTCGCAATCCATCTCGCGTTGCTGTATAATGGTTCAATGACCAAGGTTCTTGAAGACGCCATCGAAAAGGTGCGCAAGCTCCCCGAAGATCGGCAGGCTTATGTCGCGGAATTGTTGGAACAGATCGCTGCTGCCGGCGGCGATCCGTTCATTGTCCCCGAGGCCCACCGCGCCGCCGTGCTTGAAGGTCTCGGACAGGCCGAGCGCGGAGAGTTCGCGAGCGATGAGGAAATGGCCGACCTCTGGACGAAGTCCGGCCTGTGAGACTGCGGTACACGCCGCGTGCCCGCGCTGACATCGCGGAAATCTACCAGCATATTGCGCAATACAGCCCGCGCGCGGCAACTGCCGTCATCGCTCAAATACGCGCCACGAGCCGCCTGCTGTCGGAATATCCTGGTTTGGGGCGAGAGACGGACATCTCCGGTGTCCAGGTGTTCTCGACGGCCCATTATCCATACCTCGTCTATCACAGCGTTCGAGGGGGTGATCTGGTCATCGTTCACGTTCGACATGCGCGTCGAGATGCGCCGGCAGAAATTTAGATAGGGCCGCTAGCGAGACGCGTTGCCGCGCACCCCATCCCACCACGCGCACGTCCCCGACATCAGCTTGTAATTACCCTCCATCACCTGCACCGGCGCGCGCAGGCCGGAGGCCGCGGCGCGCAGGCGCATCTCGCGCGCGACCTCGCGGTCTTCCGGCGGCAGCCAGACGCGTTCGTGGCCCCACAGGCTCGGGCCGTCATGCATCTCGACCGGCTGCCATGTTGCGGGATCGATTTCGCGGCCGCCCCAGCCGCATTCGATCATGAACGCGGACGGCGTCTTGGCGTAGAACGAGGTCATGAAATCGTTGGTGTGGCGGCCGAGCGTGACGCTGACGCGGCCTTCCTCCGTCTGCGCGATGTCGTAGCACTGGCCGACGTCGTCGAGCGAGAACAATTCAACCATCAGATGGTGCATGCCGTTCCTGCCGGTCTCGATCAACGCCAGGCTGTGATGCCGCGCGTTGACGTGGAAGAAGTAGGCGCGGAACGGTTTTGAGATGTAGTCGGAGAGGCCGAAGCCGAGCAGGTCGACGTAGAACGCCATGACAGGCTCGATATTCTCCACCGTCAGCACGGCGTGCCCGAGCCCAAGCGGGCCGGTGCGGAAGCCGGAGATCGACCGCCCCGGCACGAACGGCGTGTCGTCGATCTCGGCGCCGTAGAACGCCTCCAGCCGGTTGCCGGCGGGGTCATGGAACGAGATCAGGCTGCGCACGCGGCGCGCATCGGCCAGCGTCTGCGGTTCAGCCACGACATGCACGCCGGCTGCTTCCAGCCGCCCCGCCAACCCATCAAGCGCCGCGCTATCGGCGACCTCCCAGCCGAAGAAGCGCGTGCCTTCGCCCATCGCGCGGTCGATGACGATGCGCTGCTTGCGGTCGTCCATCCGGAAGGCCAGCAGCGAGTTGCCGCGCTCGACCGCCTGCAGGCCGACGAGGCCGGTCCCGAACTGCCGCCAGTCATCGAGGTTATCAGATCCGAAGCCGGCATATCCCAGACCCAGCAGTGCCATCCTTGCCTCCATGGTTTGCAATCTTTGCGCGTTGAAAGCGCCGCTGCTTGCTCAAATCCTACGCAGGTTTGGCGCCGCCCGACACCCCAAGTTGGGCTTGGGGCGGGCGTCCCGGCGATCCCCTCCCTTGACATCGCCTCCGCCGGATGGTGATTAGGTTCCCATGGGCACCGTTGTTACCCCCTCCCGTCTCTGGTGGCGCACCTCCTAAGAGGTGGCCGGTGCGATTTCATTTTTTCAATCGTCGAAGGTCGCCATCGCAGTGCGACGGTCCTTCGTTTGTCCTGTGTGGCGCTCCCTCCCGAAGTTTCGTAAGAGGATCACATGAACAGGACAGCCTTCTCCCTGCCGGAGCACAGCGAATACCGGACCGCGGGCGGTCTCGTGATTTCGCGCGTCGTCGAGCAGTTCACCGGCAACGCCAAGCGCCTTGACGACCTGATCGAGCTGCTCGATCGCCGCCGTGGCGTGGTGCTGTCCTCCGGCACCACGGTGCCGGGGCGTTATGAAAGTTTTGACCTCGGCTTTGCCGATCCGCCGCTGGTGCTGGAAACGGCCGGCTCGAATTTCTCTCTGAGCGCGTTGAACGCACGCGGCGAGGTGCTGATCGCATTCCTCGGCGATGTGCTGCGCGAGCCCTGCGTCGTCATTTCGGAGCGGAGCTCCACGCGGATGGCCGGCCACATCATCCGCGGCGCCGCGCCGGTCGAGGAGGACCAGCGCACCCGCCGTGCCAGCGTGATGTCGCTGGTGCGCGATCTCGTCGCCGCCTTCACCGCAAACGACGATCCGCTGCTCGGCCTGTTCGGCGCCTTCGCCTACGACCTCGTGTTCCAGATCGAGGACCTCGTGCAGAAGCGGGCGCGGGAGGCTGACCAGCGCGATATCGTGCTCTACGTGCCGGATCGCCTTTTGGCCTACGACCGTGCCACCGGCCGTGGCGTGGTGCTGAGCTACGATTTCTCCTGGAAGGGGAAGTCCACCCAGGGCCTGCCGCGCGACACCGCCGAGAGCGTTTACGCCAAAACGCCGCGGCAGGGATTTGCCGATCACGCGCCCGGCGAATATCAGGCAACGGTGGAGGTCGCGCGTGCGGCGTTCGCGCGCGGCGATCTGTTCGAGGCGGTGCCCGGGCAATTGTTCGCCGAGCCGTGCGAGCGTTCGCCGGCCGAAGTGTTCCAGCGGCTGTGCCGCATCAACCCGTCGCCCTATGGTGCGCTGATGAATCTCGGGGACGGCGAATTTTTGGTGTCGGCCTCGCCGGAAATGTTCGTGCGCTCCGATGGCCGCCGGGTCGAGACCTGTCCGATTTCGGGCACGATTGCGCGCGGCGTCGATGCGATCGGCGATGCCGAGCAAATCAGGCAATTGCTGAACTCGGAGAAGGACGAGTTCGAGCTCAACATGTGCACCGACGTCGACCGCAACGACAAGGCGCGCGTCTGCATCCCCGGCACCATCAAGGTGCTGGCGCGGCGGCAGATCGAAACCTATTCGAAGCTGTTCCACACGGTCGATCACGTCGAAGGCATGCTGCGCCCTGGCTTCGATGCGCTCGATGCCTTCCTGACCCACGCCTGGGCAGTCACCGTGACCGGTGCGCCGAAATTGTGGGCCATGCAGTTCGTCGAGGACAATGAGCGTTCGTCGCGGCGCTGGTATGCCGGCGCCATCGGTGCCGTGAATTTCGACGGCAGCATCAACACCGGGCTCACCATCCGGACCATCCGCATGAAGGACGGGCTGGCCGAAGTGCGCGTCGGCGCCACCTGCCTGTTCGATTCCGATCCGGCCGCCGAGGACCGCGAGTGCCAGGTGAAGGCAGCTGCGCTGTTCCAGGCGCTGCGGGGCGATGCGCCGAAGCCGCTGTCGACCTTTGCACCCGACGCGACCGGTTCGGGCCGCAAGGTGCTCTTGATCGACCACGACGACAGTTTTGTTCATATGCTGGCGGATTATTTCCGGCAGGTCGGCGCAAGCGTAACCGTGGTCCGGCACGTGCATGCACAGGAGATGCTGAAGCGGAAGGGCTGGGATCTCCTGGTATTGTCGCCGGGCCCGGGTCGCCCGGAGGATTTTGGAATCTCGAAGACCATTGGAACGGCGCTCGACCGAAAACTGCCGATCTTCGGTGTCTGCCTCGGCGTGCAGGCGATCGGCGAATATTTTGGCGGCCAGCTCGGTCAGCTCACCCAGCCGGCGCATGGACGGCCGTCGCGGATCCAGGTGCGGGGCGGACGGCTGATGCAGAACCTGCCGAATGAGATCGTGATCGGCCGCTATCATTCGCTCTATGTCGAGCGCGACAGCGTGCCCGATGTTCTCGAAGTCACCGCGACCACCGAGGACGGCGTCGCGATGGCGATCGAACACAAGACCTTGCCGGTCGGCGGCGTGCAGTTTCACCCGGAATCGCTGATGTCGCTCGGTGGCGAGGTGGGACTGCGCATCGTCGAGAATGCGTTTCGGCTGAATGTGGGATGAATTGAATGGAATACTTTATGCGCGTCATTCCGGGATGGTGCGCTAGCACCAGACCCGGAATCTCGAGATTCTCAGGTGCGCAATTGCGCACCATAGTTCGATGCAGCGCATCGGCCCGGAATGAATTTGGAAAGAGATACCAATGACATTCGATCACGACATCAAGGCCACCGTCCGCACCATTCCGGACTACCCGAAAAAGGGCATCCTGTTTCGCGACATCACGACGCTGCTGGCGGATGCGCGCGCCTTCCGGCGTGCCGTCGATGAGCTGGTGCAGCCCTGGGCGGGATTGAAGATCGACAAGGTCGCCGGCATCGAGGCGAGGGGCTTCATCCTCGGTGGCGCGGTGGCGCATCAGGTATCCGCGGGCTTCGTGCCGATCCGGAAAAAAGGCAAGCTGCCGCACACCACCGTGCGGATCGCCTATTCGCTGGAATACGGCCTCGATGAGATGGAAATGCATGCCGACGCGGTCCATCCCGGCGAGCGCGTCATCCTGGTCGATGATCTCATCGCCACCGGCGGCACCGCGGAAGGCGCGGTGAAATTGCTGCGCCAGATCGGCGCCAATGTGGTCGCGGCCTGCTTCATCATCGATCTGCCCGATCTCGGCGGCGCCGCCAAGCTGCGCGCGATGGAAGTGCCGGTGCGTACGCTGATGGCGTTCGAGGGGCATTAGGTTTTTCGGCGCGAAACTCTCCAGGCGTCGTCGTCCCTGCGGAACGCAGGGACCCATAACCACCGGCGCCAATTGGAGCAGAAGGTCACGACCATCTCCCGCCATTGATAGGCCGCGGCGTATGGGTCGCTGCGTTCGCAGGGACGACGACTGCTTATTGTGTCGGTGCGGGTTCACACCGCCTCTGCATTGAACCGCGACCGCCAATGCAGCGCGCGCTCCTTCAAAAGCGCGTCGCGGATGTAAGGCACTTCTTCCTCTTCCAGCCGCTCGCATTCCTCGAGCGTCAGGCTGTCGGGGCCGTGCGCACTCCACGCCGCCTGCAGGCTGTGGCAGGGGTGGCTGCCCTGGCGCAGTGTGAACCAGATGCGGTTCTGGATTTTTTCGAGATTGGGTGTCTGGCCGACCCATATCTCGGAGGTCGCCTTGCAGCGGATGACGAAGACTCCCGCGATGGTCTTTCGTTCCTTGTAGGCGGCGATGGCTGCCTTTCTGGCTGATGTCACGGGGTGCCTCGCGGGAAATGGCTGGGGTCGGAGGAGGCACTAACAGACCGGCCGCTCAGCGTCAATATTACCCGGGTAATATTTGCCGTCGCAGAGGCTTCACAGCCGCTGCGGCAGCAGGCTGAACTCGAGCTCGCGAAAACTGGTGTAGTTCCTGCGGATCCACTGATGCAGCTCGGTCGAGGTGTCCCGCTCGTTGCGCAGGTAGTTGGTGAAGGAAAAGGTCAGCCGGTCGATATAGGTTTTCAGGAACGAGGGCAGCGCCGATATGCGCAGCACCCGCCCCAGGTCCATCGCCTCGGGCAGTTCGCCACGCACCACATACTCGTTGTCGACCGTAATCAGCGCTTTCAGCGGGATCTGCTCCCGTAACGTCGAATAAGCGCGCGCGGAGACGCGGTCGGTATCGGCCACGAACAGGATGATCGGCGCCACGCCACGCCGTGCGGCCTCCTTCAGGAAACCGATCTCGTTGATCATCTTGAAGAACTCGTCGAACGCATGAAAGCCGAGGTCGATCACCTTGGCGACGCCGTCGTCGACGATCAGGCGATCCATGAGCTGCATCTTGCCATAGGTGTCCATCACGTCGGCCGTCTCGGTGATGCGCGGCAGATATTCGAGCAGCGATGGTTCCTTCAGGTTGATGTCGAAGGAAGATACCGCCCCATCCTTCAGCAGCAGGAACTCGCTCAACAGGCGCGCAAGCAGCGTCTTGCCGACCAGCGGCCGGGGCGAGCAGATGATGTAGACAGGCGTGGAGCTCATCACCCGCTATATCAAAGGAATTTTCCGCCTAATCCAGCCCCGTCGCGGCGGCTATCCGACTATTTTTCGCCGCTGCGCACGCCAGGCTTGGCGCCGACGAGATCGGTCAGCTTGATGCGGTCGAACTCGCTCCAGACGTTGGCGAGCCAGTGCCGGACATAGCCGCGCAGCACGAACGAATAGTTCGCGGCCTCGTCGTCCTTGCCCTTGTTGGCGACGAATTTGAGGAACGGCACCGAGGAAACCTCGACCTGCTCATAGGCCATCTCATTGAGCTTGGGGATGACGAGGTCGGTGGCGTCCTTGATGCGGTGAAAGTAGGAGTTGTAGGTCGACTGATCCCACTGGAAGAACTGGGTATCGTTGATGAAGTTCTTCACCAGGAAATATTTGGCGCCGTGCATGAAGTTCGCGGTCTCGGCGATTTCGTCCAGCGAAGCGATCGACGGGCCCAGGATGTGGAACACGGCAAAGGTGATCTGCCCGGCCTTTGCGGCATCGAGAAAGCCGATATCGCGGAGCGAAGCCAGCGCCGGCGACAGCAGTCCGGCGCGGACGTCGATCACGGTCACCGACGGCCCGGCGCTCAGCGTATCGAAGATCTTCATCTGATCCGATGTCGTCGTCATGTCGACGATCTCGGTGATGTCGGGGTGGAAGCGCTTCAGGGTGCCGCGCGGCGATTCGGTGTCGAACGCCCGGGTCGGCACGTTGTTGGCGCTGAAATAATCCAGGAGCGTCCGCGACACGGTCGTCTTGCCGACCCCGCCCTTGTCCGCGCCCACCACAATCACGACTGGCTTTGCCATGGAATTCCCTTGAACAGCAGTTCCGACCGCGGGAGCGGCCGGCATGCCCCATTCCCCTGCTTTGGGCGCGAACATGGCAGAAACAAGGGATAATTCAATTCATTAGACGGCTGTCGCCATTATTCGCACGGAATTCGTTAATCGGAGCGTCGGGCAGGGCGGCTGTTTAGCGATGCGGGCCCCAGGGGCCTTCCGAGGGGCCGGGAGGAGTGCCCGGAACGCCGGCGGGCTCGTTGGCGTCGCCCCACGGGCCGCGGGGAACCGGCGGTTGGAGTTGCTCCGTGGCCGATTCCTCCGACTCACCGGGTTCATCCGCTGCATCCGACGGGAGGGCGAGCGGGCCAGGATCGCGGCCGCCGGCAAACTGCACCAGCGCCTTGACGCGCCTGTCGACTGACGGATGGGTAGCGAACAGGTCGGCAAACCCTTCGCGCGGATTGTCGACGCAGAGCTCCATCACCGCAGACGTCGCGCCGGGCAGCTCGCCGCGATTTTCGATCTTGCGCAGCGCCGTGATCATGGCGTCGGGGTTTTTGGTCAGTTCGACCGAGCCGGCGTCGGCCAACAGTTCGCGCGACCGCGACAGCGCCAGCTTGACGACTTGCGACAACAGCCAGGCCAGCAGGATCAGCACGACCGCGATAATGATCGCCATGACGGCGCCGCCGCCGCCCTTGCCGCGGTCGGACGACGATGAAGAGGACGAAGAGGAAGATGACGAGGACGACCAGTCGCTGCCGGTGGAGTTCCACGACAGGTTGGTAAACGTTCGAAAGAACAGTTCGCCGAAAAAGCCCACCACGCCGGCGATGATCATGGCGATCACCATCAACTGCACGTCGCCATTGCGGATATGTGTGAGCTCGTGGCCGAGCACGGCCTCGATCTCCTGGTCGTTGAGCGCCTGCAGAAGGCCCGACGTCACCGTGATGGAATATTGCCGCTGGTTGAGCCCGGTGGCGAAGGCGTTCAGTGCCGGGCTGTCCATCACCTTCAGCTTCGGCATCGTGATGCCGCGCGAGATGCAGAGGTTTTCCAGGAGATTATAGAGCCGCGGCTGCTGCTGCCGCGTCACGCTCTCGCCGCCGGTCACGGCGTCGATCATGTTCTGGTGGAAGAAATAGGCGATCACGATCCACAGCGCGGCGATGATTGTCGCATAGGGGAAGGCTGCGATCAGGTCGCGCAAGGCGCGCGTCAGATAATAGTTGAGTGAAGCACCGCTATTGAGCACCACTTCCGCAACCAGCGCGCCGGCAAAGACCAGCACGTAGATAAGCAGAAACAGCCCGGCGAGCAGCAGCATCGAACGCAACTTGTTCGATGCGATATGCGTGTAGAGACCGTACGCGGCCATGATAGGCTTTCACTAACCACGGTCATTCCGGGGCGTCGCAAGGCGACGAACCCGGAATCTCGAGATTCCTTGGGGAGAGGAGATTCCGGGTTCGTCGCTTCGCGACGCCCCGGAATGACGGAGAGGGCGAGGCGACATTCGATCAGAACTTCACGGTCGGCGCGACCTCGACTTCGGTGCGGCTGGCGCCGAGATCGAAGAATTCCTTGCGGGTGAAGCCGAACATGCCGGCAAACAGCGCTGCCGGAAGCTGCTGGATGCCGGTGTTGTATTCCTGGACCGCGTTGTTGAAGAAGCGGCGGCTGGCCGCGATCTTGTTTTCGAGGTCGGACAGTTCGCTGGCGAGTTGCTGGAAGTTGGCGTTGGCCTTGAGGTCCGGATAGGCCTCCGACAGCGCGATCAGGCGGCCGAGCGCGCCGGAGAGCTGGTTCTCGGCAGCGGATACCTGCGCCGGTCCTTGCGCCGACATCGCGGAATTGCGCGCCTTGATGACATCGTCGAGCGTGCCGCGCTCGTGGCTGGCATAGCCCTTCACGGTTTCGACCAGGTTCGGCACCAGATCGTGGCGCTGCTTGAGCTGGACGTCGATATCGGCAAAGGCCTGGCCGACCCGCTGGCTGAGCGCGACGAGGCGGTTATACGCGGCAAACGCAAACAGCACGATGATGACGATGACGCCGAGAACGATCCAGCCGGTCGACATGAGGGACAACTCCTGAAGGGGAACGAAGGACAGCGAAACTAGACGAAAACCGGGGCGTGCGGCAGCCCGCCCGGAAGGTGGGGCATGGCGTTAGTCGGAAGTGGGACGGAATAAGTTCACGAGACTGACACTCGCCGTCATTCCGGGGCGATGCGGAGCATCGAACCCGGAATCTCGAGATTCCGGGTCTGGTGCTGGCGCACCATCCCGGAATGACGGATCAACTAACGGCATCGCCCCACCGCCAGCGGCGCGCACGGGCGTAATCCGCCTTGGCGCGGCGGGGCATTTTCGCGAAGCTGAGACCTTCCGGCGTGCAAAGTTTCGCCGTTACTTCGACCTTGGTGACGATCGGTTGCGCCAGCACGCGAGTGGGGTGCCGTTCCACCGCAGCGCGCGTCAACGCGACATAAGAGAATTTCTCATCCTCGTACGGCAGCTCCGCGCCCTTGACCTGCTTGTGCGCGCGTGAGCGTTGCAGGCGCTGGGTGAAATGGCACCAGTCCGGTGCTTGTAGCGGGCATTGACTGTCGTGCGGGCAGGGGGCGGCGACATGTGCGCCCAGCGCGATCAGGTGCGCGCGCAGCGCAATGATCCGGGCATAGCCGGCGGGCGTGCCGGGTTCGACCACGAGCAGCGTGTCGTGGGTCTTCTGCCACAACAGTTCGGCGAGCGCGCGTTGCTCGGCTTCGCCGATTTCGCCGATCATGTAGCTCGCCACGACAAGGTCTGCCGTATCCGCTTTGGCAAGCGCGGCGCGGGCCTCGCCGAGCTGGTAGCCGATGTCGCGCAGCCGCGTGCCGTTGCGCACCAGATCCAGCGCCAGCGCACGCAACGCGGCGTTGGCATCCAGCAGCGTGAATTCCGTCAGCGACGGGAATGCTTCGGCCGCTGCCCATGTGGCCGTGCCCGGCCCGGCGCCGACGTCGAGCAGGGTCTTTGGAGCGAAGTCAGGTCTGTTCTGGACGAGTGCGTTCAGGCTGGCCGTGACCGCGGCATAGGTCGCGGGCATTCGTGCCAGCGCATAGGCGAGTGCGTCGGCTTCAGAGCGGATCGTGCCGGAGTTGCCGCCGCAGCGATAGGTCTTCGAGATTGAGGCGGCGCGGCCGGCGGCGTCGCTGCGGGAAAAGCCGCGCAGCTTGCCGTCGAGCGCGGTTTTCAGTTCGGCAGGGAGGTCGGGTGAGGTCATGATCTACCGTCATCCGATGTCATTCCGGGGCGGTCCGCAGGACCGAACCCGGAATCTCGAGATTCCGGGTTCGTCGCTACGCGCCGCCCCGGAATGACCGAACAACAATCACGCCACGTTCTGATCCAAAATCTTCACGGCGTCGTCGAGGCCGACCGAGACCAGTTGCGAGACGCCGCGTTCGGCCATGGTGACGCCGAACAGCCGGTTCATCCGCGCCATCGTGATCGGATTATGCGTGATGATGATGAAGCGGGTTTCCGTCGACGAGGTCATCTCGTGCAGCAGGTTGCAGAACCGCTCCACATTGTGGTCGTCGAGCGGCGCGTCGACTTCGTCCAGCACGCAAATCGGCGACGGGTTGGTGAGGAACACCGCGAAGATCAGCGCCAGCGCCGTCAGCGCCTGCTCGCCACCCGAAAGCAGCGACAGCGTCTGCGGCTTCTTGCCGGGCGGTTTGGCGATGATTTCGAGGCCGGCCTCCAGTGGATCGTCGCTCTCGATCAAATGAAGCGCGGCTTCGCCGCCGCCGAACAATTCGACGAACAGCCGCTTGAAGTGCTCGTTGACGGTCTCGAACGAGGTCAACAGCCGCTCGCGGGCTTCCTTGTTGAGGCTCTGGATGCCCTGGCGCAGCCGCTTGATGGCTTCGACCAGATCGTCGCGTTCGGTGGTCAACGCCGTGTGCTGGGTCTCGACCTCGCGCAATTCTTCCTCGGCGCGCAGATTGACGGCGCCAAGGCGCTCGCGGTCGCGGCGCAGCTTTTCGAGGCTTTCCTCGATTTCGGAAAGCGGCGGCAATTCCGAGCCCGGCTCGATCTCGGCGAGCGCCGCTACCGCGTGCGGCTCGACTTCGAGCATGTCGTGGATCTCGCGCTCGATGTCGGAAAGGCGGCGCTTGGTGCCTTCCATGCGCTCCTCGGCGCGGGCGCAGGCCTCGCGGGCGGAGGAGAGCGCTTCGAGCGAGGCCTTGGCCTCGCGGTCGGTCTGGGCCATCACGCTCTCGGCGGCGGCCAGCGCATCCGCGGCGACGCGGCGGGCGCTTTCGGCCGACTCGATCTCGTTGATCAGCGCGCGACGCTTTTCGGCAAACACGGCCGGTGCATTTTCAAGCTCGGCGCGCTCGGCCGTTACCTCGGTGATGCGCGCCTCGACGGTGGCGACCTGTGAGGCCGAGCTCTGCTTGCGATTCTGCCATTCGGTGCGTTCGGCCGTGATCGCCTGCACGCGCTTGTCGGCCAACTCGGCTTCGCGCGCCAGCGCCTGGGCTTCGGCCCGCACTTGCGCGGCAAAGCGGCGGTGTCCGTCGATCTCGGTACGAACGGCGCTAAGCTTCGCTTCCGTCTCATCCGTCGGCGGCAGTTCGGTCAGCGCGGCAGTGGCGCTCTCATGCGCGGCCTCAGCCTCGCTGCGGTCGGCGGCAAGGCGGGTATGGGCCTCGGTCAGCGCGGATTTGCGCGCGGCGTGGCGATTGATCTCGCGCTCGGTCGCGGCATGGCGTTCGCGCGCCGCATCGGCCTCGCGCTGCGCGGCCCGCCAGGCTTCGCGGGCGGCCGTTTCGGCGGCGGATGCCGCCTTCAGTTCCGCCTCGGCGTCTTCCAGGGCCTGCCGCTTGGCAGCAGCATCGGCGCGGGCCTGTTCCAGCTCGTGTTCGATATCGACCAGGCGGGCGCGTTCGGCCAGACGCCGAGCGGCGCCGGTCGGTGCATGCGCGGCGGCGACAAAGCCGTCCCAGCGCCAGACGTCGCCTTCCAGCGAGACCAGCCGCTGGCCGGTCTTCAATTGCGAAACGAACTCCGCGCCGCGCTCCTTCGGCACGACGCCGATCTGCGCAAGACGGCGCGCCAGTTCGGCCGGCGCCTCGACATGCGCAGCCAGCGCATCCACGCCGTCCGGCAGGGCCGGATCGTCGAAGCTTGCGCCGGCATTGGTCCAGCGCATCGGCGCGGAGGGATCGACGGGCGCGTCAAGATCGTCGCCGAGGACGGCGCCAAGCGCTTTCTCATAGCCCTTGGCGACGGTGACACCGTCGATGATCGGCGGCCACAGATTCTTGGTCTCGACATTGACCAGTTTTGAAATCGTGCGCGCTTCGGTCTCGAGCCGCTGCACGCGCTTTTCGGCCTCGGTGAGCGGGGCGCGGGAAGCTTCGAGCTTCTGCCGTGCAGCGATGTGGCCGGTCTCGTTGGCTTGCGCCGCCGCTTCGGATACGGCCAGCGTTTCCTGCGCGGTCTCCATGGCGGCGGCGAGCGCGTCGAGGTCGCCGAGATTGCCGGTCTCGTCGCTGAGCTTTTGCTCATCGGCCGCGACGCTGGCGAGTTCCTGGTCGAGCCGGGCCAGCCGGTCGCGATGGGTGCGCACGCCGGCCTCTAACTGGTTGCGCTTGGCGGTGAGGTCGGCGAGCGCCGTGGTCAGCTCGCCGAACATGCGCTCGGCCGCGGCCAGTGTCGCTTCCGCTTCCGACACGCGCTCGTCGACGCCAGAGCGCTTTTCGACGCGTGACTTGATCTCTTCCTTCAGCTCGGCGTCCTCGGTGTCGAGGCGCTGCAGCGCGATCTCGGCATCGGATGTCTGCTGCTGTTCGCGCGCGATGTCGGCGGCGAACTGATTCAGCCGCCGGTCGAGCTCGGCGACACGCTCCTTGGCGCGCTCTTCCTCGCGGTCGAGCTGTTCGCGGGCGTTGGTGAGGCGCTGCAGTCCCGCCGCGGCGCGGGCTTCGCCTTCGCGCAAGGCCGGCAATTCGGAAGCGCGGATCGCCTGGATACGCGCCGCTTCGGCCTGCTCGCGGGTGCGCTCGGCCATCTCGCGCACATTGACGTCGTGCGTTTGCGCGGCTTCCGCGACGTCGGTATTGGCCTCGAGCCAGCGCAGGTGGAACAGCGTGGCCTCAGCCTTGCGCACCTTGGCCGCAACTTCGCGGAACCGGATCGCCTGCCGCGCCTGCTTCTTCAAGCCGTCGATCTGGCCGGAGAGCTGCCCGATCACGTCCTCGACGCGGGTGAGGTTGGTTTCGGCAGCCCTCAGCCGCAGCTCAGCCTCGTGGCGGCGGGCATGGAGGCCCGCGACGCCGGCGGCGTCTTCCAGCACACGGCGGCGCTGCTCGGGCTTGGCCTGAATGATCTCGCCGATCTTGCCCTGGTGAACCAGCGCCGGCGACCGCGCGCCGGTGGCGGCGTCGGCAAACAGGATCTGCACGTCGCGGGCGCGGACATCGCGGCCGTTGATGCGATAGACCGAGCCCGCCTCGCGCTCGATGCGGCGGGAGATTTCCAGCACCTGGCTGTCGTTGACGGCGGCCGGCGCCGTGCGATCGGCATTGTCGATCGTCATCGTCACTTCGGCGTGGTTGCGCGCCGGACGGTTGCCGGAACCGGCGAAGATCACCGCATCCATGTCCGCGGCGCGCAGCGATTTGTGCGAGGTTTCGCCCATCGCCCAGCGCAAGGCTTCGACCAAATTGGATTTGCCGCAGCCGTTCGGTCCGACCACGCCGGTGAGGCCGGGTTCAATCATGAAATCAGTGGGTTCGACGAACGACTTGAAACCGTGGAGGCGGAGGCGCGTAAGTTTCATGAACACAAATCTCTGTTGGCGGGGCGCGAATCTCCCTGCCGTGACAATACCATAGAAGGCAATGTCAGTGTGGATGAGCCGCCCGTTGCGGCTCTTATCGCCCGCGACAATGGCGAGGCCGGGGCCGGAGAGCAACGCCCCCGCGGGGCTTTTCCCAAGGGATTTGAGGCGCTTGTGTGGCGCCTTTTGCTGGACTCAATCAGCGCGAATGAATCCGATCGCGCGAATCAGCTCTTCAGCATCGCATTGATGCGCTTTGCGAACTCCTCGAAGCTCTGCTCGCCCTTGATCATCTCGCCATTGATGAAGAAGGTCGGCGTCGACTGCACCTTCAACACCTCGGCGGCATATTTCTGGTCGGCGGCGATCTTGTCGAGCAGCGCCTGATCCTTCAGGCAATCCTCGACCTGCGTTTGCGTAAGGCCGGCCTGCTTGCCAATCCGGGTCAGCGTCTCCGTAGTATTCTTCACCACCCAGTCGTTCTGCTGCTTGAACAGAAGGTCGATGACGGCGAAATATCTCGGCGCGTCGTCCTTGGCGATGCAACGGGCCAGCATCGATCCGGCGGCGGCCTTGATGTCGAGCGGGAATTCGCGGAACACGTAGCGTATCTTGCCGCTGTCGATGAATTCCGACTTGATCTTCGGGAACACTTTTTCGGCGAACGCGGCGCAATGCGGGCAGGTCATCGAGGCGTATTCGGTGATGGTCACGGTAGCGTTGGCCGGCCCGAGCGCCATGTCGGGCAGCGACTGCGGCTTGGCGACGTCAGCGGGGCTCTGCGCCATCGCATCGGTGATCAGCCGCAGCGGCGAGAAGCCGGCGAGCAGGCCAAGCCCGGTCAGCGAGAGAGCGGCGGTGAAGGCGCGGCGCGTGATCATCAAAGTCTGCTCCCGAATGGCGCGTTCACGCCCGAAAGAACTGCAAAAGAAGCCTTCGCTAGCTTGAAACGCCAGTTGTGGCAATGGCGGCTTGCGGCGGTCGCGCCGCGCTGCGGGCTCAATTTCGCTTGATCGAGGCGCCGAGCCGGGCCAGGGCTGCGCGCAGTTCCTCATCCTCCACGGCGGACAGGGTTTCGGCCACCTTCGCCACCAATTTCGGGTCGGGCGCGCGGGGCGGCGCGGGGCGATTTCGGCGCGACAGCGGCGCCTGCCGCAACGCCAGCCGGCCGACCGCGCTCCAGCCGAAAAAGCGGTTGACCCGTTGCAGGATCACGTCGGAGGAATGCTGGATCTCCAGCGCCATCGGGCCCTCCACCCGCAGTACCAGGGTTGCCGGTTCCTGCGGCTGCCCCTCCACCGGCCGCGGCCATTGCATCTTGAGCGGCTCGGAATGGGCGGCGATCTCGGGTCCGGCGATCTCGGCCCAGCGCGTCACCAGTTCGCGCGCGGCAAATCCCTGCTTGGCATAGGCGTCGGAAAAGACGTCGCTGAGCAGGACGGAGAGGGGTTTCGCCGAGATCGGACCGGGTTTGGACATGGGGGCTCTATACCACTTCGCGCGGTGCGAACGTAACCTTCGCAGTCGTCATGCCCGGGCTTGTCCCGGCCATCCACGGTCTTCACTTCGGCGGCGAAGAAAGACGTGGATGCCCGGGACAAGCCCGGGCATGACGTGGAGAGATTTGCGCCCCAACACTAGAGTGCGCCAATGAGTCCGGTGGTCGCCAAAATCAAACGACAAGAAAAGCCTGTTGTGGCGGAGTCCCGCCCCGCGCTGCTGCTCGACTGGTACGACCGTCATCGCCGTCGCTTGCCGTGGCGGGCGGCAGCGGGCGAGCGGGCCGATCCGTATCGGGTCTGGCTGTCGGAAATCATGCTGCAGCAGACTGGCGTCAAAACGGTCGGGCCGTATTTCGAGAAATTTCTGGCGCGCTGGCCCGATATCGCTGCGCTCGGCCGCGCCTCGCTGGATGACGTGCTGCGGATGTGGGCCGGGCTCGGCTATTATTCGCGCGCACGCAATCTGCATGCCTGCGCGGTCGCCGTGGTGCGCGACCATGGCGGGATATTTCCCGATACCGAGGAAGGCCTGCGCCAATTGCCCGGGATCGGGCCTTACACGGCAAAGGCGGTCGCAGCGATCGCGTTCGATATCCGAACCATGCCGGTCGACGGCAATATCGAGCGCGTGGTGTCGCGGCTTTACGCTGTCGAGGAGCCATTGCCGCAGGCGAAGCCACGCGTCCAGGAATTGGCATCGACACTATTGGGGGAATCCCGTGCGGGCGACAGCGCGCAGGCGCTGATGGATCTGGGCTCCTCGATCTGCACGCCAAAGAAGCCCGCTTGTGCGCTGTGCCCGCTGAATGATGATTGCGCCGCCCGCCTGCGCGGCGATCAGGAGACGTTTCCGCGCAAGGCGCCGAAGAAAGCGGGAGATCTGCGCCGTGGCGCCGCCTTCATCGTGACGCGCGGCGATGAGATCCTCGTTCGCACGCGAGCGGAAAAAGGCCTGCTCGGCGGCATGACCGAAGTACCGGGCTCGGAGTGGCTGGCCGGGCAGGACGACAAGGCGGCGCTGAAGCAGGCGCCTGAGCTCAACGGCGTGACGCGCTGGCACCGCAAGACGGGCGTGGTCACCCACGTGTTCACGCATTTTCCGCTCGAACTCGTGATCTACACGGCCATGGTGCCGCCGCACACGCGCGCGCCGGAAGGCATGCGCTGGGTGCCGGTTGCGACCCTTGCCGACGAGGCGTTTCCCAACGTGATGCGTAAGGCCATCGCGCACGGTTTGGGCTGAGCCAGTGCGTGCACGCATAAGAATGCAATGTCCGCCTCCCCGGGGTAGAACAGACTTTTGTGCGCGCCCGAGAATTTCGCATTATGACCTTAAGCGGACCTATGGACCGGATGCGATTGCCATGAGGATTGTGCGCAGGCTTAAGAGCACTACAACGGAGCCGACCAGAAGCATCAGGACTTTATCCGGGATGTGTTTGGTCGCAAGCGCTGCGAACGGCGCCGCGATGACTCCCCCGATGATGAGACCGGCGATGATAGGCCACAGGCTCAGGCCAACGGTGAGAAAGAAAGTCGTTGATATGGTCAAAGTGACGAAAAACTCGGCCAAGTTGACTGAGCCGATGGCGTAGCGCGGCGTCGCGCCTTGGCCAAGGAGTGTAGAGGTCACGATCGGGCCCCATCCTCCTCCGCCAATGGCGTCGAGGATGCCACCGAACAAACCCAGAGGGCCGACTGCGCGCGGCCTAGGTGCCTCAATGGGGCGAGCCGCTAGCGCCTTCCAGACGATAAAAGCGCCAAGCAGAAGGAGGTAAGCGCTGATGAAAGGCTTCAAGGCTTCGCCGGGGAGTTCGGAGAGTGCATAGGCGCCGATTGCCCCACCAATCATTCCCGGAATGGCAATACGCAGGAGCAGTTTGCGGTCAACATTGCCAAAGCGCCAATGGGCGAGACCCGAGGCGCCGGTGGTGAATGTCTCCGCCGCATGCACGCACGCGCTTGCGGTGGCGGGAGGCACGCCCAGGCTGAGGAGCACAGAGGTAGCCGTTACGCCGTAGGCCATGCCGATCGCACCGTCGATCATTTGCGCGACGAAGCCAATGATGACGTAAAGAAGTACGTCGTCCCACATGGGAACTCCCGATCGACTTATTTCCGCCGGTTACGAACGCCAGCAGCGCGCATGGCGTCCACACTATCGACCTCATTTTCTTTAACAAGCCAAGGCGTCCCCAATTTCATCGACAACACGCACTGCTGTTCCGCAAGATCGCTCTAAACAAAAGCTGCGTTCTCGCCGCCGTGGAACAAGATGTCGGGCGAATGGATGCCGCGCTTCATTGCACGCCTGTTGTCCTAATAGATTGAGCGGCTTCGAGTCATGCGAAGCGTGCGCGGTACGCGTCGGTTAACGTCCGATGATGACCAAAACCAGACGTTGAAAAGTTTCTCCACGCACGCGTCCGCACTAATTTCAGAAGCTCCGAGTGACGCTATAGAAACGTATGCGTTCGAACTCGTCGAGAGACCCTGATCGTCACGTCTGCAGTCCTCGTGGCCAGATTTTGTGATTTAGATCACAAGACTTGGCTAATCGCCTCGATAATTTGATGCTTAAATGCTGGTTCCGATCAGGGCTCGGTAATGGGGCTTTCGTATGCTTCGCGCATTATTGTTTTGTTTCGCAATCCTTTTCATCGCTGACCCAGCAGCCGCAAACGACGCGAACCGTGCCATTGCCGGCTTCACCGAAGCGATACGGCGAGATCCCAAGCATGCGCATGCGTATTATAACCGGGGCAACGCCTATAGCGAGAAGGGCGACATGGACCGTGCCATTGCCGACTACACCGCGGCGATACGGCTGGATCCCAAATATGCGAACGCGTACTACAACCGGGGGAACGCCTACAGTAACAAAGGCGACATGGACCGTGCCATTGCCGACTACACCGAGGTGATACGGCTGGATCCCAAATATGCGAACGCGCACTACAACCGGGGGAACGCCTACAGTAACAAAGGTGACACGGATCGTGCCATTGCCGACTACACCGAGGTGATACGACTGGACCCCGCGTATGCGAATGCGTACCTCAATCGTGGGCTGGCCTATGAGAAGCTCGCAGATTTCGCCAAAGCGCGGTCTGACTTCAATACGACGCTCGGATTGGGACAAAAGGCCTCAAGATGGGCGCAGGACAGGGCGCGAGGGCGGCTTGCTGCGTTGCCTTCAGCGCAACCTGCAACGGCGTTGCCCGAGAAAACCAACGTCGCTACAGCAATTGTTACGTCCACTGCACCGGTGTCGAACAACGATCGTCGCATCGCCCTTGTCATTGGCAACTCCGCCTATGAAAACGTCGCCGCATTACCGAACCCTGTGCGCGACGCAGACCTTGTCGCCGACGTCTTGAAACGCACCGGGTTTGAAACAGTTACTTCGCTAACCGATCTCCGAAAAGATGCCTTGGTCAGCGCCCTGCGCGATTTCGCAGCCCGTGCAGAAACGGCGGACTGGGCAGTCGTGTATTACGCCGGGCATGGCATGGAGGTCGGCGGAATCAACTATCTCATTCCGACCGACGCCAGGATTGCTGCGGATCGCGATATTGGATTTGAAGCCGTACCGCTTGAACAGGTTCTGAATGCAGCGGAGCGCGCCAGGAAACTACGCCTCGTCATTCTCGATGCCTGCCGCGACAATCCATTCGCCAATCAAATGAAGCGTACGCTAACGGTTGCGTCCCGCTCGGTATCGCGAGGTCTGGCCGCTGTGGAGCCGGAGGCGGGAACGTTGGTGGTTTATGCCGCCAAGGATGGCGAGACCGCGCTCGACGGTGACGGGACCAACAGTCCGTTCGCGTCCGCCTTCGTCAAAAATCTTCCAACACCCGGCCTCGAAGTCCGCAGGCTCTTCGATTTCGTTCGCGACGACGTCATGGAAGCGACCGGTCGCAAGCAAAAGCCTTTCAGCTACGGCTCGATTTCCGGAAGGCAGGACTTTTACTTCGTGGCCGGCAAATAACTTCCCTACGAAATGCAACGCGGATCTGATCGCTACCACTCGTGTGGCACCGCGACGCGCGCGACTGCTGACACCATGCTGGCAGCAGGGCTGCGTTAGGAAGGAGCCTCACGGAGGTTCCCATGATCGCGACTGCCCTCGACAACCTCAACCCGCCGCCATCTTCCAGACTGCTCGGATGGCATCTGCTCGACGCGCGGCCGAGGGATGGCTGGATCCGGATCGGCTTCGACGGCAAGCCGGATTTCTGCAATCCGGCCGGCTTCGTGCAAGGCGGCATCCTCTCAGCGATGCTTGACGACACGATGGGACCGGCCGTCTTCGCCATGACCGAGGGAAGACTCTACACGGCGACCATCACCATGACGGTGAATTTTCTCAGCCCCGCCAGGCCGGGGCCGATCATAGGCGAGGCCAATGTCACCCAACTCGGCAAGACCGTCGCCTTTGTCGAGGGACGGCTGACGGCCGAGGACGGCACCGTGCTGGCGACGGCCTCGACCAGCGCACGGCTGGTCGAGACAGCGAAGGCGATTGCCTCGGCTAGATCGCAGCCCGCGGCGCTTCCCGCATAATCTGAACAATCGGCGGCTTGGCGTTGAGGCCTTCGACCTGGAAGCCGGCGACGCGTTTATAGTTGGCGGCGATGTCTTCCAGCTCTTGCAGCGAGAGCACGTCGGTCACGACGTTGTAGCCGTTGGGCGCGCGTTCCTCGACCATCTGCATCACCTGCTCGGGGCCGTTACGGCGGTTGAGCATCACGAGGTCGGTCGTGGCGGGCCGGCGCTCGGCTTCATACGCTGACAACGCGGCATTGGTCGCGCCCTTTGCGAGGATCTCGCGGGCGATGACGCGGGCGTCCAGAATTGCCTGCGACGCACCGTTGGAGCCGATCGGGTACATCGGGTGCGCGGCATCGCCCATCAGTGTGACCGGGCCGAATGTCCATTGCGGGATCGGATCGCGATCGACCAGCGGATATTCGTAGGCGTGCGGGCAGTTCTCGATCAGGCCCGGCACGTCGAGCCAATCGAACTTCCAGTCCTTGAACCAGGGCAGAAACTCTTCGAGTTTTGCGGTGCGGTTGTAGTCCTCGCGCCGCCACTGATAGGTCGGCGGCATGTGCCGCTCGGCCACCCAGTTGATCCGGAACTTGCCGGCGCTGTCGGCCTGCTTCGAAATCGGATAGCAGACGAACTTCAGGATCTCGTGGCCGGCCATGATCATGGTGCGGCCGGACAGGAAGGCGTCGCTGTCGGTGATGCCGCGCCACAGGATGCGTCCATTCCAGATCGGCGGGCCTTCGTTGGGATAGAGCTTTTCCCGGACCGCCGAATGGATGCCGTCGGCCGCGACCAACAGCGCGCCATCGTGAGCGCCCTTCGATTTGCCGGTCGCCTTGTCGATGAATTCGGCGCGGACGCCATTCTCCGTCTCAGACCAGCCGGAGAGGTGATGGCTGGTCAGGATGTTCTCTCTTCCCAGCCGTTCAATCGCTGCATCGAGTAAAATCTGCTGCAGCGTGCCGCGATGGATCGAAAATTGCGGCCATTTGTAACCGGCCTCGATGCCGCGCGGCTCGCTCCAGATCGGCTTGCCGTGCTTGGAGAAATACGCAAGTTCCTTGGTGCGGACCGCGGCCGCATCAAGCGCATCATGCAGGCCGAGCTCGATCAGCTCGCGCACCGCATGCGGCAGCACGTTGATGCCGACGCCGAGCGGTCGCAGTTCGGGCACGCTTTCGAAAATTTTGGCTGATACGCCGATCTGATGCAGGCTGAGCGCCAGCGTCAGCCCGCCGATGCCGCCGCCCGCGATGAGAACAGTCATGGTACGCCCCTGTTGCTTTCCGGGCGTCATGGCATGAGGGGCGGCAGGGGGCAACTGCGAAGGCCCGTCGGATGTCCCTCGTAGCCCCTGAGTTCTACGGCAGAGGAGGGGGCGGCCCGAAGAACCCGACGATCTTGACCAGCCGGCCATCGGGGCCAATTTCGCCGAAGTCGATTGAAATATCGCCGCAGGTTCCGTCCGCGCGCACCAGTCGCCAAAGGAAGCGAACCATGTTGTGATGGATATCGATGCCGCTCATGAACTCCAGCCGCGCGCCGGGCCGGCTCGCCAGCGCCTCACCGATCCTCGTCGCCAGCGCGTCATGTCCGGCCAGGGAGACGTTCGGATCGACATAGACGCCACGGTCGTTCCAGCATTGCTCGAGCAAGGCGCCTCTCGCCGTATCGTCCGGCTCGTTCCACGCCGCCATATACTGCGTCACCACTTTCTCGATTGCGTTCTTGTCCATCGATGCTCCCTCGAACTTCGGTCTCTAACGGGCTCACTCTGCAAGCAATTACGGAGTTGGTCACTTACATCCGAGGTAATTGCCGTTCTGAAGCGATGGTCTAGATTGTCAGCATGAGTGCTCCAGAGACTAACGCGCACGAAATCCCGGCTGGGCATTTCAGCAGCCTGTTGAAGCATTGGCGAAGCGTTCGCCGGCTGACCCAGATCGAACTGGCGGCCGATGCAAACGTGTCCGCCCGGCATCTGTGCTTTCTGGAGACCGGCCGCTCGCAGCCGAGCCGCGAGATGGTGCAGTTGCTCGGCAGCGCGCTCGACCTGCCGCTCGAGGAGCGCAATGCGCTGCACGTCGCCGCGGGTTTCGTGCCGCCTTTCGGCGACAAAGGGCTGGCGGCCGAAAATCTGCGGCCGGTGCGGCAGGCGCTGGATTTCATTCTCCGGCAGCAGGAGCCGTATCCGGGAATCGTGATCGACGGGCACTGGGACGTTCGCATCCGCAATCAGGCCTCAGCGCGCCTGCTCAGGCCGTTTCGCGATTCATTCGAGATGGAAAACTCCCTTGCGGACAATGCCATGCACGTCGTTTTTCATCCGAAGGGCCTGCGGCAGTTCATGGTGAACTGGGACGAGTTCGCGCGGCAGTTGATCCAGATCCTGCATCGTGACGTCGCGCAAGGCAGCCGGGCCGCGGCGCAACTGCTTGATGAAATCATGGCCTATCCCGGCCTGTCGGCGGCCGAATGGCGGCTGCCGCGTCATCCGCAGGCGGCATCACCGGTCATGACGATGCAGCTCGCCAAGGGCGAATATCGCCTGGCCTTCTTTTCCACCTTCACGACGCTGGCAATGCCGACGGACGCGGCGCTGCAACAGATCAAGATCGAATGCTTCTTCCCGGCTGATAATGCCACCGCCGAGAAGGCGCGCCAGATGGCCCTTCAAACTCCGGGAGATCGAGATGCAACATGCCCTGCGTGATCATCAATCGGCTGCTGTGATGGACGAACTGCGTGCGTTGAACGCCCGCTTCATCCACAACTTCGTTACCTGCGACGTGCCTTCGCACGACGCCATTCTGCATCCCTGCTTCATCAATATCTGGCCGACAGGCCAGCGATGGGATCGTGCGACCTATCTCAAATATTGGGCGACGGCCTTTGACCCCAAGGTCATCGTCTATTGGGACGTCCGCGATGAGCTCATCACGGTGGTTGGCGATGTTGCGCTTGTGCGTTCCACCAACAAGCACACCCGCCGCCGCGATGGCAGTGAAGTGACCGGCATGACCACGTACACCGACACATATCTGTTCGAGAATGGCGCGTGGAAATGCATTCAGGCCCAGCTCACGGCGGTGGCGCCCGAGCATTATCCGGCTGACGATACGATCGTCACCGTTTATATCGAGGGAACGCTTCAGCCGCGACCGAGTTGAACCGCGAGCGGGTACTCCACCCACCGGGGATGGACGGCGCGGGGGCATGCCGTTAACGTCCGGCTTTCCTCATGAGGACCGCCATGTTCAAGCTCTACTACGCCCCTGGCACCTGCGCGCTCGCTTCGCATATCACGCTGGAAGAGGTTGGCGCGCCCTACAGCGCCGAACGGCTGAACTTCAAAGAGAACCAGCAGAACAGTCCGGACTATCTCAAGATCAACCCCAAGGGCCGGGTGCCCACGCTGGTGACGGACAATGGGGTGCTGACCGAGACGCCGGCGATCCTTGCGTTCATTGCGCACAGCTTTCCAGACGCGAAGCTCGTGCCGCAGGACCCCTTTGCATTCGCGCAAGTGCAGTCGATCAGCAGCTATCTCTGTTCCACGGTGCATGTCGCGCACGCCCACAAGATGCGCGGCGCCCGCTGGGCGACCGAGGAGACTTCGTTCGCCGACATGAAGCGCAAAGTACCGGAGACGATGACAACGTGCTTTACGCTGATCGAGCGTGACATGCTAAGGGGGCCGTGGGTGATGGGCGAGCAGTACACGATCTGCGACCCCTATCTGTATACCATCGCGGGCTGGCTGGAAGGCGATGGCGTCGATCTCGCGACGCTGCCGAAGGTGGCCGCTCACCGCAAGCGGATGGAAGAGCGGCCAGCGGTGCAGAAGGTGCTGGCGGAGGAGAAGGCATGATCTCGTAGGGTGGGCAAATGCGCTCTTGCGCCGTGCCCACCATGTATCCTCAAATTCCACGTGGATGGTGGGCACGTCGCTGCGCTCCTTTGTTCTACTGCGTCACACCCGTTCAAACCCTCATCCTGAGGAGCCCGCAGAGCGGGCGTCTCGAAGGATGTAGGCCACAGACGGGGCCTCATGGTTCGAGACGCGCTTCGCGCTCCTCACCATGAGGAACTTATGACGCAGTACGCAGCTACGCCGCCTTTTTCGCGCGCTCCATCTCACGGCCGATGCCGAGCATGATGTTGCGCAGCCAGATCGAGCCGGGGTCCATCTGGGCGCGGGTTGGATAGAACATGAACTGCTCGTCGATCCCGGGATCGAGCGGCGGCGCGACGGTCGAAAGCGACAATTGCTTCGACAGCGCACCGATCAGCCGGCGCGGCACGAAGGCGACGAGATCGGTGCGCGCGGCGACGTGCAGTGCCTCGAGATAGCCGGGCACGACCAGCGCGATCCGCCGCTCGATGCCCTTGGGGCGCAACCACATGTCGATCAGGTCCTCGCTCTGGCCGCGGATCACGACCGCGACATGGCGCGCGTCGAGAAAGCTTTCGATCCGCTTCAGCCGCGCGCCGGCGGGATGACCGCGCCGGACGGCAAGCGCGTCGCTGTCGGTGTAGAGCCGTTGCCGATGAAATCCGGTGAAGGCGTTACCGATCGAGATCACGAGATCGATGGTGCGGGCGAACTCCGCGGTGAAGATCGCCGGCCCGCGCCATGGCACCACGTCGATCCGGACGTTCGGCGCAGCCTTGGTGATCTTCTCCATCAGCGGCGGCATCAGAAGCTCGACCGCCAGATCCGGCATCATCAGGCGAAACTGGCGCTCGCTCCGCGCAGCGTCGAACTCGTCGGCGATGAACAGCGAGCGCACCTGGTCGAGCGCCTGTGCCAGCGGCGCGCGCAGGGCTTGCGCCCGTGGCGTCAATTCCATGCGCGCGCCGGTTCGAACCAGCAGTGGATCGCCGATCAGGTCGCGCAGCCGCTGCAGCGCGTGGCTCGCCGCCGGCTGCGACAGCCCGATCCGCATCGCGGCGCGGCTGACGCTGGTTTCCCTCAAGAGTGCGTCAAGCGCCACCAGCAGATTGAGGTCAAGCGAATTCAAATTCATGGAGTGAATATATATCATATTCTCTATTGATTGGAAGAATGCCGCGCGGCGCGCGATGATCTCGACATCGGATCAAAGGAGAAGCCGCCATGAGCGCAGCAGCGAACAAGAAACTGGTGCAGCAGGTCTACACGGATTCCGCCAACCGGAGCGGGACGACATTTCTCGATAACCTTGCCGAAGACGTAACCTGGATCGTTACAGGTCAGTATTCGTGGTCGCACGCGTTCAAGGGGCGCGATGCGATCAATAACGGCCTGATGGGCCATTTGCGCTCACGCCTCGCCGCCGCACGCCCGCGCACGGTGGCCTTCAACTTCATCGCGGAAGGCGATTACGTTGTCGTCGAAGCGCGGGGCGACAACGTCACCAAGGACGGCGTCCGCTACGACAATCAATATTGCATGGTCTGGCGCATCGAGGACGGCAAGATCAAGGAGATCAAGGAATACTGCGACTCCGCGCTGGTCGAGCGTGTGCTCGGGCCGTTCCCGGCAGAGCGGAAGTTGGCGGCCGCGTAGGCACGTTGCGCGCTTTACCCGCCCCTCGAGGGGGCGGGTCGGCTCACATGGAGCGCAGCGCCATGTGAGACGGGGCGGGGTGACAGTCTTTCAACTCGGGCGCTGTTGGACGCGGAGGGACCGTCACCCCACCCCGCCGCTGCGCGGCGACCCACGAGCGAGCTTCGCTCGTCTCGGACCCCTCGAGGGGCGGGTGAAGCATCAAGCGGCCTTCACCGACATGTGCTTGAACATGTTGCTGCGGGCTTCGTCGTCCATCTCGGTCTTGAACTTGAAATTATCCTTCAGCGCGATCGCCTTGGCGGCTGCCGGACGGGCCGAGATCTCATCGACGAGCCGCTTGACGTTGGGATATTTTGCGGCCGCTTCTTCGCCCATCACGAACGCGGCCATCCGCGCCCAACCCCACAGTGCCATGTCGACGATGGTGTAGCTGTCGCCCACCATATATTTGCGGCCGGCGAGGTGATCATTGAGGACGGCGTAGTGGCGCTGCGCCTCGAACTGATAGCGGTTGTGGGCATAGTCGTGGTTCTGGTCCTTCGGCGCGAAATGCTTGAAGTGTACCGCCTGACCGGAATAGGGCCCCAGGCCGGTCGCAACGAACATCAGCCAGGACAGCGTCTGCGCGCGATTTTGCGGCGTGTTCGCGGGCAGAAACTTGCCGGTCTTTTCCGCCAGATAAAGCAGGATGGCGTTGCTGTCGAACACTGTGACGCCGTCGTCGTCGATGGCGGGTACCTTGGCGTTCGGATTGATGGCGAGATATTCCGGCTTGAACTGGTCGCCCTTGCGGGTGTCGACGGCGACCGGCTCAAAGGCGATGCCGGCTTCCTCCAGGAAGAGAGCGACCTTGGTCGGATTGGGCGATCCGTTGAAATAGTATTTGAGCATTTGGAATTCTCCCCATTGCTTCTTGCAGCAAGGCTTGTTGCGGACTTTGGCCGCGGCGGCAATGCCACCGGGTGGCACGTCCATGCTCAAATTTCTCCGGGATGCGCAAGCGACGAATTCCTGAAAAGCGGACGCTTACGATATGAACAGGCCGACGATACCGGCGACCGCAAGGACAGCGCCGGAAGCAATCATCGTCGTGGCAAAGCGGACTTCCGAATGCAGAGCGGTACGTTGTCCCGCGCGTTCTGATCCTCGCGCATAGCCGTGGACGATGATCTGCTCGCTGAAAGTGCCGCTGGCGTCGAGAATGTCGGTCAGACCTGCGCAGGCGACCAGAATGCCGAGGATGACCAACCCGGCAGGGCCCATCAGGCTCAGCAGCAGCATCGGAAAGAGGCCGATCAGGAAGATCGGCAGCAGCGGCAGCACAATGAAGGACTCGGAGCCTCGTGTGCGCATGGGAGTATCTCTAAATAGGAAAATGAATGCAGCTCGTATACCTTCAAATAAGGGCGAAAAGGCGCAACGCTACCTGCAAGCATGGCACGGCTGCCATGCCGGCCCATCACGCCGGCTGCGCAGGAGGTGGGCAAGCCGAATTTTGAGCCATGTCGGCCCGCAGACCGTACGCACGTTGTGGTGCTTTGGCCCGGCCATGCCATGGGCCGAGCACCCCCGGGCGCCTCTGTGGTGAGGTGAACGCTTAACCCGCCGCCATTTCCGAGCGGATTTCGGCGCGCAGCTCGTCGATCAGCCTGAGGCCGTTCTTGGTCTCGACATGCCAGAAGGTCCAGCCGTTGCAGGCGCCGGAGCCCTGCGCGACCGCGCCGATGCGGTGAATGGAGCCGACCTTGTCGCCGAGCATGATGGCGCCGTCGGCGCGGACCAGCGCGCCGTGACGCTTTTTGGAATCGACCAGTTTGGTGCCGGGCGGAATCATGCCGCGCTCGATCAGTTCGGAGAATGCTACGCGCGGGGCGTCGCGCGCCGTCATGAACGGCGCCAGCGTCGCCTCAGGCAGCGGTTCGATCGCTGCGATGCGTTCTTCGGCTGCAGCCGCATAGGTCTTGTCGCGCTCGAAGCCGATGTAACGGCGGCCGAGACGTTTTGCCACGGCGCCTGTCGTGCCGGTGCCGTTGAAAGGGTCGATCACGAGATCGCCGGGCTTTGACGACGACAGCAGCACGCGCGCCAGCAGGCCCTCGGGCTTCTGGGTCGGGTGCACCTTCTTGCCGTCGGCGCCCTTGAGGCGCTCCTCGCCGGTGCAAAGCGGGATCAGCCAGTCGGAACGCGCCTGCACGTCCTCGTTGGCGGCCTTCAGTGCCTCATAGTTGAACGTATAGCCCTTGGCCTTCTCATCACGCGCGGCCCAGATCATGGTCTCATGGGCATTGGTAAAGCGGCGGCCGCGGAAATTCGGCATCGGGTTGGTCTTGCGCCAGACGATGTCGTTGAGAACCCAGAAGCCGAGGTCCTGCATGATCGCACCGACGCGGAAAATGTTGTGATAGGAGCCGATCACCCACAGCGTCGCCGACGGTTTCATGACGCGGCGGCAAGCGAGCAGCCAGGCGCGGGTGAAATCATCGTAAGCGGCGAAGGATGAAAACTTGTCCCAGTCGTCGTTGACGGCATCGACATGGGATTCATCGGGGCGTTTCAGATCGCCCTTGAGCTGCAGGTTGTACGGGGGATCTGCGAACACCAGATCGACCGAACCGGCCGGAAGCTTCGACATCTCGGCGACGCAATCGCCGACGACGATACGCACGCTTGAATCAAACTCAAATTTAGTGCGGGGCGCCCTTGCAGACGCCCCGCGACGCGACACAACCATGACTCAACTACTCTGACTCAGGCGACGCTGTCGGCGACGCGGGACTAAACAACCGACTGGCGATACATTGACCCTGCAAAGTAAAAATCGACTTAACCAAGAAAGTTATCGACGCAGAATGCGAAGAGAGATCATCGGCAACATTACCAGCAGAGATTGCGGCGGCTCGCGCACTAGGCAATTTTTGCCGGGCGGGCTATTGATTAACGGAATGGAAATTTTACGTGATTGCCGCGTTGAATATTCGGGCCGACAGCCGGGGATGAGGAAATAGCGCCATGCGTTACGATGATTTCCGCCGCAGCGACGACATCGAAGACCGTCGCGACCAGGGCGGCGGCGGAATGGGTGGCGGCGGCGGCTTTGGCCTGCCGATGGGCGGCGGCGGGCTCGGCATCGGCACCATCATCGTGCTCGGCCTCGTCGGCTACGCCTTCGGCATCGATCCACGCATCCTGATCGGCGGCGCCGAAATCCTGACCGGTGGCGGTCAGGCGCCGACCTACCAGACCGATCGCCGGTCGGGACCGGCCAAGACCGGTGCGCCGAAGGATGAAGTCGGCAGCATGATCGCCGGCATCCTCGGCGAGATCGACGACCGCTGGAGCGAGATATTCCAGTCCAGCGGCCAGAATTACACCGGCCCGCGCATCGTGCTGTTTCGCAATGCCACCAATGGCGGACGCTGCGGCATGGCGCAGTCGGCGATGGGGCCGTTCTACTGCCCGCCGGACAAGCAGATCTTCCTCGACACCAGTTTCTTCCGCGAAGTCGAGACGCGCTTCCGCGGCTGTTCGGGCAGTGCCTGCAAGTTCACGGCCGCCTACATCATCGCGCATGAAGCGGGACACCACATCCAGAACCTGCTCGGCATCCTGCCGCGCGTGCAGCGGTTGCAGCAGCAGGCCGGCAGCAAGGCGGAAGCCAATGCGCTGCAGGTCAAGGTTGAACTGCAGGCGGATTGTCTTTCCGGCGTCTGGGTCAATCGCGAAGAGAAGAAGCGTCCGGGCTTCATCGAGCCCGGCGATATCGATGCGGCTCTGAAGACGGCAACCGCGATCGGCGACGACACGCTGCAGCGGCAGTCGACGGGCAGGGTGGTGCCCGATAGCTTCACCCACGGCTCGGCAGCGCAGCGCAAGCAGTGGTTCATGACCGGCTACCAGAAGGGCACGGTGCAGGCCTGCAACACGTTTGCGGCGGGAGCGTTGTGATGATCGCGTGCCCCGGATGCTGCGCAGCGCGTCCGGGATCGCGCCTCGCGCGACTCCGGCGATGCGCTGCTGATCCGGGGCCCATGTCAGTCGGAAAAGAATAGGTCCCGGCTCTGCGGCGCGTCGCTACGCGCCGCACCGCGTCCGGGACACGGAGAAAGCGCAAATGTCCTCCATCGACGAAACCAAACAATTCGTGCCGCTCAACATCGCGGTGTTGACGATCTCGGATACCCGCTCGCTGGCGGACGATAAATCCGGCGCCACGCTGGCCGACCGGCTGACGACGGCCGGCCATCATCTTGCCGCGCGCGAGATCATCGTCGACGACGTCGACGCGATCCGCGTCGTCATCAAGCGCTGGATCGCCGATCCTAGTGTCGATGCTATCATCACCACCGGCGGCACCGGCTTCACCGGCCGCGACGTGACGCCGGAGGCGGTCGAGCCGCTGTTCGAAAAGCGGATGGATGGCTTTTCCATCGCCTTCCACATGCTGAGCCATGCCAAGATCGGCACGTCGACGGTGCAGAGCCGTGCCACCGCCGGCGTGGCGGGGGCGACCTTCATCTTCTGCCTGCCGGGATCGCCGGGCGCTTGCCGCGATGCATGGGACGGCATCCTCGCCGCCCAGCTCGACTACCGCACGCGCCCGTGCAATTTCGTCGAGATCATGCCGCGGCTGGATGAGCATCTACGGCGGCCTAAAGCCCAAGGCGCTTCAGCCTGACCAGCAGCGTCCATAGCTTACGCCACATGTTGCGATAGGCTTCGGCGCGCAACAGACGCGCGCGCTCGATGTGGAAATCGATGAGTTCTGGCGTCACGCGCCGCGGACAATCGCGACGCGCGGGCTTCACAGGTCCAGCTCCCAGGTTTCGCCGACGAGATCGACGCCAAAGCTATGGTGCGGCTCTTCCTTGACGCGACGGAAGCCCGCAGCCTGATAGATGCCTCGCGCGGCGACAAGGATGCTTTGGGTCCACAGCGTCATTTTCTTGTAGCCTTTCTCGCGCGCCGCGCGGATGCATTGCTCGACGAGCGCGCGGCCGACGCCGAGCCCGCGCGCCTTTTTCTCCACTAGCAACAGCCGCAGTTTTGCGACGTCATCACTGCCCTTCACCAAAAAGATCGAGCCGAGCGGCTCGCCGCCTGCTTCCGCAATCCAGCAATGCTCCCGCGAAGCGTCATAGGTCTTGATGAATTGCGCGCAGATCTCGGCGACCAGTGCCTCGTAGCTGATGTCCCAGCCATACTCCTCGGCATAGGCCTTTGCCTGGCTCGAGATCACCCAGCCGATGTCGCCGGGTCGATGGCTGCGCAAGAGAAAGGCGGCTGGCTTCTCCGTGGGCCGTTCCAGTGCCCGCTCGATCGTCGTCATCGCCTGCACGACAGCGGCGCGCTGACTGTCTTCGAGCGAAGCGAGCAGGCTTCCGACCTCCTCGCGCGAGCGGCGCTCGAGCTCGGCAGAGGCGACGCGGCCTTTGGCGGTCAGCGAGAGTTCATTGACGCGGCCGTCGTCCTTTGACGGTTTTCGCGTCACGATCTGGCGGCGCTGCAGCGCCTGCAGGGTGCGGCTCAGGAAGCCGGGATCGAGGCCGAGCTCGCGGGTGAGGTCGGTGGCGGTGCAGGCCGGGCGATGCGCGATCTCGTAGATGATGCGCGCTTCCTGCAGCGTGAACGGGCTATGCAGCAGCTTCGGCTCGATGATGCCGAGCTTGCGCGTATAGAAACGGTTGAAGGCGCGAACGGCCGCGACTTCTTGGTCGGAATTCATCTGGGACCTCGGGCACCTCGATATTTGCCATTGTCAAAGAGATATTTGATTTTGGCAAGTATATTTTCATGAGGGAGGCGCCCGGCTCGTCCGGCTTCTACTTTGCATGGGGTTGTTTTCGATATTTTGTGTCCGGGCCTGCGGCGTATCGCTTTAGGCAACGACCGTGATCCGGCTGCGCAACTGGGTGCGCGCCGAGCGACCAAGCTGGCGCAGCAGCCGCGTTTCGGAGCGGCGGGCGTCCGGCCGGTAGCCGCCAAGCCGCTCATAATGATCGCGCGCGATCAGGAGCCCCTGTTCCGCCGATGGCCCGGCGAGCATGCGGGCGACGAATTTGAAGCCGTCGCGCAGCCGCGTCTCGGCATAGGGCGAGCGGGCATAGCGAAATACTCCGGCACGCGGCCGTCCGCTGTTCGATACGTTCTGGATGAACTGCGCGGTCTCTTCGATCCAGCCGCTGTCGAGCACCGCGCCGGCGTGCAGGAACATCAGCCATGGCGAGCGCGCCGCCCGCGCGCCGGCGGCCAATGCCGCGGCGCGTGTCCCTTCAAACCTCAGAAAGCGGCAACCGGCCACGTCTGCCACCCGTTCGATCACGCCATTGCCGGCCCGGTCGACCAGTATCACCTCGCGGATGACGCCGGCTGCGGCTCCCGGCACCAGCGCCGCCAGCGTGGCGACGGCGGGCTGTTCTATTCCTTCGGTCGGGATGATCACGCTCAACATGAGTGAGGTTTTCGATGGCTCAAACGGTGAAAAACGCTGCACAGTTATCATCTTGTCATAATCAAAACAGCCATTTGCATGCAGATTTTTGCGGCATCGGGCGCCGGCGCCGTCGCCGATGTCTGCGCTTCCTGTGAGTTGTTGCCGAAGATGTTCTTGATTTGTTCTTCGTGCGTGCTATGTTCGCTTCATGAGCCGAGCATCCTCTCATGCCCTCAAGCACCCGCCGGTCACGGCGCCCTCCGAGCCGGCGGGTGCGACACCTTTTCCCGACATCGCGGTCGCCATCGAACGCCAGCGGCGGCGCGGCCGCGGCGCGCAGTCCAACGACAGCGGCCGGTTCGAAGCCGAGGCGCGGGTCGCCTTCGACGATGGCTGGCAGAGTCTGGACGACCTGCCGCCGTTCAAGACCACGGTATCGCTCGATACCTCGCGCAAGGTCATTACCCGCAACGACTCGCCCGACATCGGTTTCGACCGCTCGATCAATCCGTACCGCGGCTGCGAGCACGGTTGCGTCTACTGCTTCGCGCGACCGACCCACGCCTTTCTCGGCCTGTCGCCCGGGCTCGATTTCGAATCCAAATTGCTCGCCAAGCCGGACGCGCCGGAATTGCTCGAGAAGGAGCTGGCGGCACCCGGCTACGAGCCGCGCATGATCGCGATCGGCACCAACACCGATCCCTATCAGCCGATCGAGCGCGAGCACAAAATCATGCGCGGCATTCTCGAAGTCCTCGATCGGGCCGGTCATCCCGTCGGCATCGTCACCAAATCGGCGCTGGTGACACGCGACATCGACATTCTGCAGCGAATGGCGAAGCGCAATTTGGCAAAGGTCGCGATTTCCGTGACCACGCTCGATCCCAAGCTCGCCCGCACGATGGAGCCGCGCGCCTCGACGCCGCCGAAGCGGCTGGAGGCGCTGCGGCAATTGTCGCAGGCCGGCATCCCCGCCACCGTGATGGTCGCACCCGTTATTCCCGCGCTGAACGATTCCGAGATCGAACGCATTCTCGATGCCGCGGCTCACGCCGGCGTCAAGGAAGCGAGCTACGTGCTGCTGCGGCTGCCGCTCGAGGTGCGCGACCTCTTTCGCGAATGGCTGATGGCGAATTATCCCGACCGTTACCGTCACGTCTTCACCCTGATCCGCGACATGCGAGGCGGGCGCGACTACGACTCGCAATGGGGTACGCGGATGAAGGGCACCGGCCCGATGGCCTGGATGATCGGGCGGCGGTTCGAAATCGCCTGCGAGAAGCTCGGCCTCAACAAGCGGCGTGCGAAACTGACGACTGATCATTTCGTCAAGCCGAAGCGGAACGGACAGCAGTTGAGTTTGTTCTGATCGTCATTGCGAGCCGTTGGCTCCTCGCAATGACGGGGAGGAGACTCACATGAGTACAAGCAAGCCAGTCCCCCGGTTCACGGTCATCACGCTCGGCGTCAGCGACATGCGCGCCAGCATCGCCTTTTATGAGGCGCTCGGCTTTGCCCGAAAAATGCACGCAACCGGTGAGGCCGTCGCTTTCTTCGACACCGGCGGCACGGTAATCGCGCTGTTCCCGTGGGATCAACTCGCAGGCGATGCCAAGCTGCCGGATCAGCCGCGGCCGAAATCCTTTCGCGGCACGACGCTCGCATGGAATTGCAGCTCTACCAAGGAGGTGGAAGCTGCGCTCGATTTCGCCGTCTCCTGCGGCGCGTCGCTGTTGAAGCCCGCGGACAAGACCGACTATGGCGGCTATTCCGGCTATTTCGGCGATCCCGACAATCACGTTTGGGAAGTCGTGGTGGCGCCCGGCGTCGAGGTCGGCGAGGACCGGCGGGTGCATCTGCCGGATTAAACGCGCGACGTTGCGGCAGCGCCACTTCTCTCCGCCGGTGAATTGCCGTATTGCGGTTTGATGCACCAGCAGCCCGCGCCAGCGTTGGAAGAGCAGCCGCTCGTCATTCTGACAACGCCGCGCCTGATTCTGCGCGCTGCGGCTGAAAAGGACATAGCGGTCCTGCAGGATTTGATTCTTGGCGATAGCGATGTGATGCGCTTTGCATTTGCCGGAGCGCCGATGGCAAGGGACGCTGCCGAGGATTTCATTCGGCGATTCTTCACCTTCGGTGGCAGCCCCACGGGGATGGCGGTTCTGGCCGAAAAGCCTGCGGGTGAAATCATCGGCTTTGCCGGCTTGTCCCCATGCGACGCGTTGGGAACTGACGATTTTGAGATTGGCTTCGTCCTTGCGCGCCGGGCATGGGGCAGGGGGATCGCAACCGAAATCGGGAAGGCGCAGCTTGCTTTCGGGTTCGACCAACTCAAATGCAGCAGATTACTTGGACTGGTCGATCCGAGAAATGCGCCATCCATTCATGCCCTCGAGAAGCTCGGAATGCGTCACCGGCAGACGATTGCAGAGCCCAAGCGCGGCAGCCGGAGCGTTTATGTGATTGAGGCCGGGGAGTGGCGACGAGGTCACGCTGAATAATGGGAATTGTGCCGGGTTCCCGGTTGCGCGCCGCCGCGCGCTGGCGCACGAATCCCGGCCATGATTCGGGACAAGTCCACCAAGAAATCTGACGGGAAATCAGCCAGGAAAGCCGGCAAGGAAGAGGCCGAGCTGCCCAAGGGCGTGATCACGCTTGCCCCGCCGAGCTTTCGCCGCGAGCGGGCGCTGATCAAGCGCGGCGTCTGGCCCGTCGCCGGCTGCGACGAGGCCGGGCGCGGTCCGCTGGCGGGTCCGGTGGTAGCGGCCGCGGTCATCCTCGATCCCAAGCGAATCCCCAAAGGCATCGACGATTCCAAGCGGCTGACGCCCGAACGCCGCGAGGAACTGTTCGAGGAGATCTGCGCCACCTCGTCCTTTTCGGTCGCCTTTGCCTCGCCCGCGCGGATCGACCGCGACAATATCTTGCGCGCTTCGCTCTGGGCGCTGGCGCGCTCCGTGCGCGCGCTGCCCGAAATGCCGAAGCATGTGTTCGTCGACGGCCGCGACAAGATCGATGCGCCCTGCGACTGTGACGCCGTGATCGGCGGCGACGGCATCGTCATGTCGATTGCAGCAGCCTCGATCATCGCCAAGGTGACGCGCGACCGCCTGATGAGCGCATTGGCGCTGGATTGCCCGGGCTACGGCTTCGAGACCCACAAGGGCTACGCGGTGCCGGAACACCGCGAGGCGCTGGACCGGCTCGGCCCGAGCATCCATCACCGCCGGTTTTTTGCACCCGTCATTGCCGCGCGGCTGAAGCATTTCCCCGAGACAGTTGAAGAGTCGGTCGAACCCGACCTCTTCACCGTGGATGAAGAGATTACTTCCGATATCTCGGTCACGATCTGAGATCGGTTGCCTCGACGGCTCCTGCGCTCTATCAACCGTCGGGGGACAGGGCTGCCCGGCCCGGCATTCGGACGTTTCATGCGCTTCACCTCGCTCGTTGTCGAACTGATCCGCGCCCGGCCGCGGCTGGTGGTCTGGCTCGTTGTGTTGGTCCAGGCCGCAATTTGGCTAATCCTGCCGATGCTGCTGTACCGCAGCCCGCCTGGTGATCTTGCGACCGTGCTGGCCTTCGGCCGGGAATACCAGGTCGGAACATGGCTCGGTCCGCCGTTGGCGCTCTGGCTCGCCGACATCGCGTTTCGCGCCGCCGGCAACCATATGTTCGGCGTCTATCTTTTGGCGCAGGTCTGCGCCGTCGTCACCTTCTGGATCTACTATCAACTGGGCCGCGCGATTGTCGGCGGGCAGCAGGCGGTGCTCGCGGTGCTGCTGTCGATGACGGTGGTGGCCTTCAGCTCGCCCGGCGTCGAGTTCGGCCCGCTGGTGCTGGCGCGCCCGCTATGGGCGCTGCTTTTGCTGCACTCCTGGCAATTGATCGGCCAGAACCGGCGCAACGCCTGGTTCGCCTGGTCGATCGAGGCCGGGCTTTTGCTGCTGACAACGCCGGCCGCGCTCGGATTGCTGCTGCTGCTCGCCGGATTTGCCGTTGCCACCGCGCGGGGGCGGCGCGTGCTGATGTCGCTCGATCCGCTCTATGCGCTGCTCGTGATCGCCGTTCTGGTCTTGCCCTATCTGATCTGGTTGCTCCGCGCCGATGCGCTCGCGATGCCGCCGTGGCCCGCGATCTCCGATCTCGGCGGGCGCATCCTGCAATGGGGCTGGCTGCTCGTTGGCCTCGTGCTCGCAATGTCTGCTATCGTGCTGCTGGCGATCCTCAACTCCGGCCGGTTCGCCCGCCATGCCGGGGAGGCGCCGATCATCTACCGGCCGCCGGTCGATCCGCTGGCGCGCTACTTCGTCTATTTCTTTGCGCTTGCGCCGGCGCTGCTCGGAAGCCTGATCGCGGGCATCTTCAACCTCGATCATGTCGTCGGCGGGGAGGGCGTCGCCTTGTTGATGTCGGGGCTCGCCGTAATCGTTGCGAGCGGGGATCTGATCCATCTGCGGCGCCAGCGCCTGTTGCGGACGGCATGGGCGGCGGCGGTCGTCGCGCCTGCCTTGGTGACGATTGCGGCCACGCTGTTTTTGCCGTGGACCGCGAACGAAGTGCCGACCTCGCTGCCGGCAAAGGCGATTGCGCACTTCTTCGGCGACAGCTTCGAGCGCCGGACCAACCAGCGCCTGCGCGCGGTGGCCGGCGATCCGCAATTGGCAAGCTTCATCGCCATGAGCAGCGGGCGCCCGCATCTGTTGCTCGATGCCACGCCGGAACGAACGCCCTGGCTGTCGGTCGCGAAATTCAACGAGACCGGCGGCGTTGTGGTCTGGCGCGCCTCCGATACCTCGGGTGCGCCGCCGCCCGACATCGCGCAACGCTTTCCCGGCCTGGTGCCGGAAGTGCCGCGCGCCTTCGAATGGATGGTGAACGGCCGCCAGCCATTGCTGCGGATCGGCTGGGCGATCGTGCGGCCGAAGGCGCCGTAGCTCATCCCTCGTGGTGAGGAGGCGCGGAGCGCCGTCTCGAACCATGAGGCCCGCGGCCCATCCTTCGAGACGCCCGCTCCGCGGGCTCCTCAGGATGAGGGGGAACCTCGTTGCTCCAGCGCCTTTGCGATCGCGCGCAGGTCCTGCCAGGACATCCGCTTGTAGGACGGCGAGCGCAACAAATAGGCCGGGTGGAACGTCGCCATGGCGCGGATGGAGCGGGTGCCGGTGTCGTAGTCGAACCATTTGCCGCGGGTCTTCATGATGCCATCGCGGGTCGACAGCAGCGTTTGCGTCGAGGGGTTGCCGAGCGTCACCAGTATGTCGGGGTTCACGAGTTCGATCTGCCGCTGGATGAACGGCAGGCAGATTTGCGTCTCCTGCGGCGTTGGCGTTCGGTTGCCGGGCGGCCGCCAGGGAATCACGTTGGCGATGTAGGCCTTGCTGCGGTCCAGTCCGATTGCCGCGATCATCCGGTCCAGCAACTTGCCGGAACGTCCGACGAAGGGCAGGCCCTCGATGTCTTCGTCGCGTCCGGGTGCTTCGCCGACGAACATGATGCGCGCCTGCGGGTTGCCGTCGGCAAACACCAGCCGCGTCGCGGTGTTTCGGAGCGCGCAGCCCTCGAAAGTTTCCAGGAGCGTGCGCAGCGCTTCCAGTGTCGGCGCCGTTCGCGCCGCTTCGCGCGCGAGAGCGGTGGCGGCTTCCGGCGCGGGCGCTATTTCGCTGCGCGGAACTGCCTGCACCGCGGCGGGCATTTCCCTGACGGGGCGGGGTGGCGCAGTCTCGCGGACAGCGATGGGGGCAGCAGGGGTGTCGGCCTCGGTCAGCCGATCGACTGGTTCCTCCATCAACGCGCAATCGACCCCGGCCTCCAGATAAAAAGCCAGCAATTGCCTGACATTAGGTGTGGGTTCGGGGATCAAATCCATGATGCCAATCTAATACGGATCGAGCCGGCGTGAAACGCCTCGCATTGCATTTCCATGGTTGTCCTCCCCGCAAAAATCGGAAACAACGAGCCTTTAGAGCCGTTCTCAATTGGGCTGAGATCAGATCATGAGTGCAGAAGAACTTCCTCCCCGCGAATCCATGGAATTCGACGTCGTGATCGTCGGCGCCGGGCCGTCCGGCCTCGCTGCGGCGATCCGGCTGAAGCAGCTCAATGCCGATCTCAGCATCGTCGTGGTGGAGAAGGGTTCCGAAGTCGGCGCGCACATCCTGTCGGGCGCGGTGATCGATCCGGTGTCGCTCGACAAGTTGATTCCGGATTGGCGTGAGGACGCCGATTGCCCGCTCAAAACCCAGGTCAAGGACGACCGCTTCTACTGGACCACCGCGACCAGCGCGATCCGGCTGCCGAATTTCGCAATGCCGCCGCTGATGTACAATCATCACTGCTATATCGGCTCGCTCGGCAATGTCTGCCGCTGGCTGGCGCCGAAAGCCGAGGCGCTCGGCGTCGAAATCTATCCCGGCTTTGCCGCGGCCGAGGTGCTGTATGACGATAACGGTGCAGTGCGTGGCATCGCCACCGGCGACATGGGCATCGCCAGGGACGGCAGCCACAAGGATTCCTACACCCGCGGCATGGAACTGCTCGGCAAATACACCCTGTTCGCCGAAGGTGCGCGCGGCAGCCTGAGCAAAGAACTGATCGCGAAATTCTCGCTCGACGCGAAAAGCGAGCCGCCGAAATTCGGCATTGGGTTGAAGGAAGTCTGGGAGATCGATCCCGCCAAGCACCAGAAGGGCCTGATCCAGCATTCGTTCGGCTGGCCGCTCAACAATAAAACCGGCGGCGGCTCGTTCCTCTATCATTACGACGACAACAAGGTGGCGGTCGGTTTCGTCGTGCATCTCAATTACGACGATCCGTATCTCTCGCCATTCGACGAATTCCAGCGCTTCAAGACGCATCCCGCCATCCGCCCCGTGTTCGAAGGTGGCAAGCGTATCTCCTACGGCGCGCGCGCCATCACCGAGGGCGGCTATCAGTCGGTGCCGCGGCTGAGTTTCCCGGGCGGTGCGCTGATCGGCTGCGCGGCGGGCTTCGTCAACGTGCCGCGCATCAAGGGCGTGCACAACGCGATGGGCAGCGGCATGCTCGCGGCGGAACACGTTGCGGCGGCGCTCGGCGCCGGCCGCGCCAATGACGAACTGGTGGAGTACGAAAACGCCTGGCGCGATTCCGCCGTAGGTCGAGACCTGCACCGGGTCCGCAACGTCAAGCCGCTATGGTCGAAATTCGGCACCATCATCGGCGTGGCGCTGGGCGGCTTCGACATGTGGTGCAACACGCTGGGCTTCTCGCTGTTCGGAACCCAGTCGCACGCCAAGTCCGACCGCAAGACGCTGGATCCGGCCAAGGCGCATGCGCCGATCGCCTATCCCAAGCCGGATGGCAAGCTCACCTTCGACAAGCTGTCCTCGGTGTTCCTCTCCAACACCAACCATGAGGAGGATCAGCCGGTTCATCTCAAGGTCGCCGACATGAACCTGCAGAAGACGTCCGAGCACGATGTCTATGCCGGTCCGTCGAACCGCTATTGCCCGGCCGGCGTCTATGAATGGGTCGAGGAGGCCTCGGGTCCGCGCTTCCAGATCAACGCCCAGAACTGCGTCCACTGCAAAACCTGTGACGTGAAGGACCCGAACGGCAATATCAACTGGGTTCCGCCGGAAGGCGGCGGCGGGCCCAATTACCAGGGCATGTAAGAGGCCGTATAGACCACGATTGCGTGAGCTGGAGGAGGGTGATACCGCCTCCGGCCACGATACCGCCACAGTAAAAGCGTTTCCGGGTTGGGCTGGCTAAATCGGAGCCCTAGGGGCCTATCTGCCAATCGATTCGCCAACCCGTATCCTTGCGGTTGAAGGCCAAAAGCGGCATTGTCGCTGCCTGAGATGCCGCCGCTTGGGTTTGCATTCGAGACCGATCGTAACGATCCCGCCATACATCCTGGAGCTAGGCGAACTGTGATGCTTTCCACTCGTATGAATCGTTGGACCATCGCCGCAATTACTGTTGCCAGCCTGGCCGCGCCTGGCGTGGCCTGGGCGCAGACGCCCGAACATACGGCCGACAACGCCGCGCAATTCCCCACCAAATCCGATCTGAAGTCGCTGACGACGGCAGGCAGCTATCTCGCCGCGCGCCATGCCAGCGTCGAGCGCGATGCGGCCTCGGCTGCGGCATTCTATCGCTCTGCGCTGCGCACCGATCCGAAGAACAACGAACTCCTGGATCGCGCCTTCATCTCTTCGCTCGCCGATGGCGACATCGATGAGGCGGTCAAGCTCGCCGATCGCATCCTGACGATGGACAAGGCGAACCGCGTTGCGCGGCTGGTGGTCGGCGTCCGCGACCTCAAGCAGAAGAAATATGCGGCCGCGCAGCTCAACATCAACCAGTCGATCCGCGGGCCGATCACCGACCTGGTGGCCACGTTGCTGTCGGGATGGGCGAGCTACGGCGCGGGCGATGCCAAGACCGCGGTTGCCAATATCGACAAGCTGACCGGCCCCGAATGGTATCCGATCTTCAAGGATCTCCACACCGGCATGATCCTGGAGATCTCGGGCAAGGACAAGGACGCCGGCACGCGGTTCGAGCGCGCCCACAAACTCGACGATTCGATGCTGCGTGTATCCGACGCCTATGCGCGCTGGCTGTCGCGCAACAAGGATGGCGCGGCGGCGGCCGGCATTTACGAAGCGTTCGACAAGAAGTTGCCGCGGCATCCGCTGGTGCAGGAAGGTCTGCGCGAGACCCGGGCTGGCAAAAAGATGGCGGCGCTGGTCGATTCGGCGCAGGCCGGCGCGGCCGAGGCGCTGTACGGCATCGGCGCCACGCTGACCCGCCGCGGCGGCGAGGATCTGGCGCTGGTCTATCTGCAACTCGCGCTCTATCTGCAGCCCAATCATCCGCTGGCGCTGTTGTCGCTCGCCGATCTCTACGAGTCCGTGAAGAAGCCGCAGATGGCGATCAAGGTCTACGAGCGCATGCCGGCCAGTTCGCCGCTCAAGCGCAACGCGCAGATCCAGCTCGCCACCAATCTCGACGCCGCCGACCGCAGCGAAGAGGCGATCAAGATCCTCAAGGGCGTCACCGCGGAGGCGCCGAAGGACATCGAAGCCATCATGGCGCTCGGCAATATTGAGCGCGGCCGCAAGAAGTTCAACGATTGCGCCAATACCTATACGCTCGCGATCGACGCGATGCCCGGCGTGACGGACAAGAACACCTGGGTCACTTACTACTATCGCGGCATTTGCGAGGAACGTTCCAAGCAGTGGAGCAAGGCCGAGGCCGACATGCGCAAGGCGCTCGAGCTGCAGCCCGAGCAACCGCATGTCCTGAACTATCTCGGCTATTCCTGGATCGACCAGGGCATCAACCTCGACGAAGGCATGAAGATGATCCGGCGCGCCGTCGACCAGCGCCCCGATGACGGCTACATCGTGGATTCGCTGGGCTGGGCGTTTTACCGGATCGGCAATTTTGAAGACGCGGTAAAGCATCTCGAGCGTGCGATCGACCTCAAGCCGGAGGATCCGACCATCAATGACCATCTCGGCGATGCCTATTGGCGCGTCGGGCGGACGCTGGAAGCCAAATTCCAGTGGGCCCATGCCCGCGACCTCAAGCCCGAGGCAGAGGAATTGCCGAAGATCGAAGCCAAGATTGCCAACGGCCTGCCCGAAGACACTTCCTCTGCGGCTTCCGCCGACAAGAAGAAAGAAGACGGTAGGGGTGGCTGAGGCAAGGACTTTGGGGGCTGTTCGGCAATGCCGCTGTTGAATGACATTGCGCGCGCCAAGGTCAACCTGACCTTGCGGGTGAATGGCCGCCGTGCCGACGGCTACCATGATCTCGAAAGCGTGGTGGCGTTCGCCGACTGCGCCGACCGGCTGACGCTGACGCCGGGTTCGGATCTGGATTTGAAGATGTCGGGACCGCTGGCGCAGGCCTGCGGCGAGACCTCGGACAACCTGGTGCTCAAGGCCGCGCGCCTCTTGGCCGAGCGCGTACCGGACATGAAAGCCGGCAGCTTTACGCTCGACAAGGTCTTGCCGGTCGCGGCCGGAATCGGCGGCGGTTCGGCCGATGCCGCGGCGGCGCTGCGGTTGCTTGCGCAGTCGAACGGGCTCGCGCTCGACGATCCCCGCATCGTCGAGGTCGCGCAGCTGACCGGCGCTGACGTGCCGGTCTGCGTCAACTCACGCGGCTGCGTCATGACCGGCGTCGGCGAAACGCTGCAGCCGCTCAGTCTGCCGAAGATGCCGTGCGTGATGGTCAACCCCGGCGTTGCCGTCGCGACCCGCGACGTTTTCAATGCGCTCGGCCTGCGCACCGGCGAATTGCTGGTCGGCGTCACCGACGTCCTGCTGCGGGACCGGTGGCCGGACGAGAAGGCATCGCTGGAAGATTGGGTTGAAGCGCTCGCCGCCAGCTCCAACGATCTGGAAGCGCCCGCCATGCGTGTTCAGCCCGTGATCGGCGAGGTCATCGCAGCGCTCAACGCGACCAACGGCGCCTGGCTGGCACGGATGTCCGGCTCCGGCGCCACCTGCTTTGCGATCTATGAGAACACCGTCGAAGCCGGACGCGCGGCAGAGCAGATCCGGCGCGATCACCCCGGATGGTGGGTGCATGCGGGAACGCTGAGCTGAAGGCATTTCGTAGGGTGGGCAAAGCGAAGCGTGCCCACCATTCCCAGCGGAGTGCTGATGGTGGGCACGGCGCAAGAGCGCCTTTGCCCACCCTACGGGCTAGCTCGCAGGCCGTCGTGCCAGCGCCAGCGAAATGCCGAGGCCCGCGATGAACAGCCCCGAGCCCTGTCGCAATCGTTGAAGCACATTCGGTCTGCGCGTGAGACTACCGCGCGCGGTGGCGGCCATCATCACCACGATGATATCGACAAGCGTGTTCAGCGCGACCGAGATCAGGCCCAGCGCCATGAACTGGAGCGCCGGATAGCTGCCGGCCGGGTCGAGGAATTGTGGAATGAAGGCCAGGAAGAAGGCCGCGGTCTTCGGGTTCAAGGCTTCGACCAGCACGCCTTCCCGGAACGCCCGTTGTGTACCGACCGCGATGGCTTGCTGCGGCAGCAGATCGCGCGCCTCGCGAAATGTCTTGATGCCGAGCCACACGAGATAGATTGCGCCGGCGAATTTGAGCGCGGTGAACAGCTCAGCGCTGGCCAGGATGAGCGCCGAGACGCCAAGCCCGCCCGCGATCACGTGCACGAGCCCGCCGAGCGCAGTCCCGAATGTCGAAGCGATACCGGCGCTCTTGCCGCCCGACAGCGTCCGCGCGGCGACGTAGAAGATGCCGGGACCGGGGACAGCGGCGATGATGAGTGCGGCCAAGAGGAATAGCGTGAAGCTGGTGCTGTTCATTAATCGCCTTTGTAGGGTGGGCAAAGCCAACGGGTCGCGCGAATGCGCGCCCGATGACAGGCTCCGCGTGCCCACCAAAGCATGTCCTCAAAACGGGTGAAGTTGGTGGGCACGGCGCAAGAGCGCCTTTGCCCACCCTACGCGGGCGCAGCTCAATGCGACCTTGCCAGGCAGAACGCCACGACCTGTTCGAGTGCGGTTTTCATCGGCGAGGCCGGGAATAGCGCGAGCGCGTCGACGGCCATTGCGCCGTAATGCTGGGCGCGGCTGATCGTGTCCTCCAGCGCGCGGTGCTTGGTCATCAAGCCGATGGCGTGATCGAGATCGCTGTGGCCGATCTCGCCACGCTCCAATGCCTTGATCCAGAATTGCCGCTCGCTGTCATTGCCGCGACGGAACGCCAGCACCACCGGCAGCGTGATCTTGCCTTCGCGGAAATCGTCGCCGATGTTCTTGCCGAGTTTCGCAGCCTTGCCGCCATAATCCAGCACGTCGTCGACGAGCTGGAATGCGATGCCGAGATTCATGCCGACCGAGCGGCATGCGGTTTGCTCGGCCTTCGGCCGGTTGGCGATCACGGGTCCGACTTCGCAGGCGGCGGCGAACAGTTCGGCGGTCTTGCCCCTGATCACGGCGAGGTATTCGTCCTCGGTGGTCGCGGTGTTCTTGGCCGCCGCAAGCTGCATCACTTCGCCTTCGGCGATGGTGGCCGCGGCCGAGGAGAGAATGTCGAGCGCACGCAGCGAGCCGACCTCGACCATCATGCGAAAGGCCTGGCCGAGCAGGAAGTCGCCGACCAGCACGCTCGCCTCATTGCCCCACAGCATCCGCGCCGACAGCTTGCCGCGGCGCAGCTCGCTCTCGTCGACCACGTCGTCATGCAAGAGCGTCGCGGTGTGCATGAACTCGACTGCGGCGGCGAGCTTGATGTGGCCGTCGCCGGAATAGTTGGAGAGCTGGGCCATCGCCAGCGTCAGCATCGGGCGCAGACGTTTGCCGCCGGATGAGATCAGGTGGTTGGCGACTTCCGGAATCATGGTGACTTCCGATCCCGTGCGCGACAGGATCGTGGCGTTGACCCGCTCCATGTCGGCGGCGACCAGCCCGACCAGCGCATCTATCGAAGCGTTCGACGGGCTTTCGAAGGGTACAATAACCGCCACACGGGTCTCCAATTTTGGCCAATTCGCACTATCCTTATTCTACAATAGAAAGTGCCGGCAATCGCGGCAAGGGCACGTAACGGTTGACAGACCCCGTGCCGTCGTCGCATCGGGGCAAAAAGGAGAACACCACTTGCGGGAATTGGTCAGGACCAACGATATCGTGCTGGTTTCTGCGATCGGCGCGCTGCTCGACGGCGCCAATATCCATCATCTGGTGCTGGACCAGAACATGAGCGTCATCGAGGGATCGCTCGGCATCCTGCCACGCCGCATCCTGGTTCATGAGGACGACAATCGCGCAGCCCGCCAGTTGCTGGCCGACGCCGGTCTGGCTCACGAATTGCGCCCCGATGACTGACCTCGAACTCACCGAGGATGCGTTTCTCGGCGGGCAATTGCGTTTGAAGCAGCTGAAATCGGGACATCGCGCCGGTCACGATGCAGTGCTGCTGGCGGCGGCGACCGCGGCCCGTCCGGGCGACCGCGTGGCCGATCTCGGCGCCGGCGTCGGCGTCGCGGGGCTTTCGGTTGCCAGGCGGGTGGCCGGCGTCGATCTGGTTCTGGTCGAGATCGATGCTGTGCTGGCGGGCCTTGCGCGCGCCAATGCGGAGGCGAATGCGATTCTAGCCAGTGTGATCGTGCTTGACGTGGAGGCCGATGCCACAGCCTTTGCCGCTGCCGGACTCCTTCCTGACAGCGTCGATGCGGTGCTGATGAATCCGCCCTTCAACGACCCGGCGCGGCATCGCGTCTCGCCGGACACGGCACGCGGGACCGCGCATATGGCGACCGCAACGACGCTCTCGAAATGGATTCACGCGGCGCGGCGCATTCTCAAATCGAAGGGAGCGCTGACGCTGATCTGGCGTGCCGATGGAATCGCCGAGGTGCTCTCGGCGCTCGATCACGGTTTCGGGAGCCTGCAGGTGCTGCCGGTTCACGGTGACGCACGGGGGCCTGCCAATCGCATCCTGGTGCGCGCCACCAAGGGTGGGCGGGCACCGACGCAAATCCATCCCGCCCTGATGCTCAATGACGAGCAAGGTCAGCCCCACAAAAGGGTGCAGGAGATTCTGGCCGGGAAGGGAACCTTGCCGCTCGCGAACCTGTAAAGTCGGCCCGCAACTCCCAATTACTCGCTACTGCGGAAGCGTCTCTGACTGTTGTTTGGGCGCCGACGTAAAATGAATCGCGGTCAGAAGGCTGCCGATGAGCATTATCAGCAGGTAGATTTTCATGTCAGTCTCCGCTGCGCCATTGCAGTCTCTCGTCTGCAATGCAAAAGGCATTCCTGCCAAAAGGCGTTCCGGCCTTTCCAATGACATTGGCGTGATAAAAAATGGTTAATTCGAGGTAACGGCATGAGTGAACAATTAAGTGATCGCACGGGATTGCCGGGCCTCATTGACGGGATGAAACGATTCATTCCGGCAAAATTCCGGCGAGACGCTGCGGTCGTTCCGGTGGTTCGCCTGTCGGGCGTTATCGGTGCGGTGACGCCATTGCGGCCGGGCCTGACGCTGGCCGGCATCGCCAAAACGCTCGAACGCGCGTTCGCCACCCGACACGCCAAGGCGGTGGCGCTGGTGATCAATTCGCCCGGCGGCTCGCCGGTGCAATCACGTCAGATCTATTTGCGGATCAGGCAGCTTGCTGCGGAAAAGAAACTGCCGGTGCTGGTGTTCGTCGAGGACGTCGCAGCATCCGGCGGCTACATGATCGCCTGCGCGGGCGACGAGATATTCTGCGATCCGTCCTCGATCCTCGGCTCGATCGGCGTGGTCGGCGGCAGTTTCGGCTTTCAGGACTTGATCAAGAGGATCGGTGTTGAGCGGCGGCTTTACACGGCAGGCGAGCACAAGGCGATGCTGGACCCCTTCCTGCCCGAAGACCCAGATGACGTCGCCCGCCTGAAGACGCTTCAGCGCGAGATTCACGCCATCTTCATCGCGCTGGTCAAAGGCAGCCGCGGTGCGCGCCTCAAGGGGGCCGATGACGTCCTGTTCACTGGCGAGTACTGGGCGGGCGAGAGGTCGGTGTCGCTCGGCCTTGCGGACAAGATCGGCGATCTCCGCTCGACGCTGCGCGAGCGCTATGGCGACAAAGTGCTGACGCCCGTCATCGTGCCGGCAAGCGGGATGCTGGCCGGGCTCTTGGGCCGCAGATCGCCGGGCGCGGGCTCGCTGGCCGACGGTATCGGGGGATTGCCGGATGACCTGATTTCGGCGCTGGAGACCCGGGCCATTTGGGCCAAATTCGGGTTCTAGAGCGTTTTCAAGCGAAAGCCTGCCCCGGACTTGATCCGGGGTGGACACCGGCTCGCGTCAAGAAAACGCGTCAAAATAAGAAGCCAGAGCCCGGTTCTGATTCAATCAGAACCGGGCTCCAGGCTGGGCGCACCCGCGCCATTTAGTCCCAAAAGCACAATTGCGGCGCAGGCCGGCTTCGGCGAGAATGTAATCCATTGGGGGCTGACACGTGAACGACAAGGATCGACCGATGCCGCCGCTGATCGCATTCGCAGGTGCCCTGGGAGGGCTCGCCGTGGTCCGCTGGGCCTACAAGACTGCTGTCCGTATCAACAGGGAACTCGAAGAGGCACGGCTGGCGCGCGTCGCCGAGGCCACCCGGACGGCCGATATCCCGACGCTGCGCCGCGACCCCGTCACCGGCGCCTACCGGCCGGGTTGACCTGAAACGCGTCATGCCCGGGCTTGTCCCGGGCATCCACGCCCTTGGCTCACCAATAAGGAAGAACGTGGATGGCCGGGACAAGCCCGGGCATGACGGAGAGAGCACGAACTGTCGCGCTTTGGCATCCCGGCATCGCCTTGATTCCCTGCCCCTACGCCGATACGGTCCCGCGCACTTCAAACCCCCCTTCGCGAGACCGATTCTGCTGATGGACGCTTTGCCTGCCCATATGCGCCCGGAACGTTCGTTCCAGGGCTTCATCCTTGCTCTCCAGCGGTTCTGGGCGGAGCAGGGCTGCGTGATCCTGCAGCCCTACGACATGGAAATGGGCGCAGGCACCTTCCATCCGGCGACGACGCTGCGCGCGCTCGGGCCGAAGCGCTGGAATGCGGCCTATGTGCAGCCCTCGCGCCGGCCGAAGGACGGCCGCTACGGTGAGAACCCCAACCGGCTGCAGCACTATTATCAGTTTCAGGTGATCATGAAGCCGTCGCCGTCGAACCTTCAGGACCTCTACCTGAAGTCGCTGGCCGCGATCGGCATCGATTCAGGGATCCACGACATCCGCTTCGTCGAGGACGATTGGGAAAGCCCGACGCTCGGCGCATGGGGGCTGGGCTGGGAGTGCTGGTGCGACGGCATGGAAGTCAGCCAGTTCACTTACTTCCAGCAGGTCGCAGGCGTCGAATGCGCACCGGTTTCCGGTGAGCTCACCTACGGGCTCGAGCGGCTTGCGATGTATGTTCAGGGCGTCGACCGCGTCTACGATCTCAACTTCAACGGCCGCGAGGGCGCCGACAAGGTCACCTATGGCGACGTCTTCCTGCAGGCCGAGCAGGAATATTCGCGGCACAATTTCGAGCACGCCGATACGGCGATGCTGTTCGAGCAGTTCAAGATGGCCGAAGACGCCTGCAAGAAATATCTCGCAACCGGATGGAAGGAGGGCGGCAATCAGAAGGAGCATCTGATGGCGCTGCCGGCCTATGACCAGTGCATCAAGGCGAGCCATGTCTTCAATCTGCTCGATGCGCGCGGCGTGATTTCGGTGACGGAGCGGCAGAGCTACATCATGCGCGTGCGCGAACTGGCAAAGGCCTGCGGCGAAGCCTGGGTTCACACCGAAGCGGGCAGGGCGGTCTGATGCCTGATCTTCTGCTGGAACTGTTTTCCGAAGAAATCCCCGCGCGCATGCAGGCGAAGGCGGCGGACGATCTGCGCCGCATGGTGACCGACAAGCTCGTCGCCGAGGGCCTGGTCTATGAAGGCGCGAGAGCCTTCGCGACGCCGCGGCGGCTGGCGCTGACCGTGCACGGCGTTCCGACGCGGCAGTCCGACCTCAAGGAAGAGCGCCGCGGCCCACGCGTCGGAGGGCCCGATGCCGCGATCCAGGGATTTTTGAAGGCGACCGGTCTGACCAGGATCGAAGACGCCAAGATCCAGACCGACCCGAAGAAGGGCGACTTCTACATCGCCCTGATCGAAAAGCCGGGCCGCGCCACCATCGATGTGCTCGCCGAGATTCTGCCGGTCATTATCCGAACCTTCCCGTGGCCGAAGTCGATGCGCTGGGGCGCGCGTTCGACCAAATCGGGTTCGCTCTCCTGGGTGCGGCCGCTGCACTCGATCATCGCGACCTTCGGTCCGGAGACCGAAGAGCCCGACGTGGTGAAATTTGCCGTCGACGGCATCGAGGCCGGGCAGACCACGTTCGGCCACCGCTTCATGGCGCCGTCGGCGATCCCGGTGCGCCGCTTCGAGGATTACGAAGCCAAGCTGAAGGCGGCCAAGGTCGTGCTCGATCCGCAGGCGCGCAAGGACATCATCCTGGCGGATGCCAAGGAGTTGGCGTTCGCGCAAGGGTTTGAGCTGGTCGAGGACCAGGGGCTCTTGGACGAGGTCGCCGGCCTTGTCGAGTGGCCGGTGGCGTTGATGGGATCGTTCGACGAGGAATATCTCACGATTCCGGACGAGGTGATCCGCGCCACCATCCGCAACAACCAGAAATGCTTTGTGGTGCGCGATCCCAAGACGGGGAAGCTCGCCAACAAGTTCATCCTCACCGCCAATATCGAAGCGACCGATGGCGGCAAGGTGATCGTTGCCGGCAACGAGCGTGTGATCCGCGCGCGGCTGTCGGACGCAAAATTCTTCTACGAGACCGACCTGAAGACGAAGCTGGAAGACCGCCTGAAGAAGTTCGACCAGATCGTGTTTCACGAGAAGCTGGGCACGCAGGCCGAACGCATCAAGCGGATCGAACGGCTGGCGGCCGAGATCGCGCCACTGGTCGGCGCCGACGTCGCGAAGGCCAAGCGCGCCGCGCATCTGGCAAAAGCCGATCTGTTGACCGAGGTCGTCGGTGAATTCCCCGAGCTGCAGGGCCTGATGGGCAAGTACTACGCGCAGGCGCAAGGTGAAGACCACTCTGTCGCCGCCGCGAGCGAGGACCATTACAAGCCACAGGGGCCGACTGATCGCGTACCGAGCGATCCGGTAAGCGCGGCCGTCGCACTGGCCGACAAGCTCGATACTCTGGCGGGTTTCTGGGCGATCGACGAGAAGCCGACCGGCAGCAAGGACCCCTATGCATTGCGGCGAGCAGCGCTGGGTGCAATCAGGCTGATCGTTGACAATACGCTCCGGCTACCGATCCTGAACGTGGCGAAGTCGGCATTGGCTGGTTTGCCGGAAAAGAGCGACGCCGAGGAGCTTCCGGGCGACCTCCTCGCTTTCTTCGCCGACCGCCTGAAGGTCCAACTCCGCGATCAGGGCGCGCGCCACGATCTCGTCGATGCCGTGTTTTCGCTCGGTGGCCAGGACGACCTGCTGCTCATCGTCCGCCGGGTCGAGGCGCTCGGCAAGTTCCTCGACACTGATGACGGCAAGAACCTGCTTGCAGGGACCAAGCGCGCGGGTAACATCCTCTCGATCGAGGAGAAAAGGGACAAGCGCACGTTTGACGGTGCGCCGGATGCCGGGCTCTACGCGCTTGCTGAAGAAAAGGCGCTCGCCAAGGCGATCGACCAGGTCAAGAGCGAGGCCGGAGCCGCAGTGCAGAAGGAAGATTTCGCAGCCGCGATGAGCGCGATGGCGAAGCTGCGGCCTGCCGTTGATGCGTTCTTCGACAAGGTCAAGGTCAACGATGATGAACCTGCCGTGCGCGAGAATCGACTAAAGCTTCTGAACGAAATCCGCGCGGCGACCCGCGCGGTGGCGGATTTTTCCAAGATCGAAGGCTAGACCATGGATCCTCAGACGCTCGCCGCTTATGACCAGGATGCGGCGGCGTTCGCGAAGGACTGGCTCGGCCAGCCGGCGCCCGTCGACCTGCAGGAAGTCGTCGAACGATTTTTCGTGCGCGGCGGCAATTCGGCCGATATCGGCTGCGGCTGCGGCCGCGAGGTCGCCTGGCTTCACACCCACGGCTTTTCGGCGGTGGGCTTCGATGCCTCGGAGGGCCTGCTCAACGAAGCGCGCCGGCGCTATCCGTCGTGCAAGTTCGCGCATGCCGAATTGCCCGATCTGCGCGGCATCGGGACGTTCGATAACGTGCTGTGCGAAACCGTGATTATGCATCTCGACCGCAAGGAGATTGCGGCATCGGTCCGCCGCCTGCTCGATATCGTCAAGCCCAGCGGCATTCTCTATCTGAGCTGGCGCGTCACCGAAGGCGCCGATCAGCGCGACGCGCAGGGACGGCTTTACGCGGCGTTCGATCCGGCGGTCGTGCAGGCGGAGCTGAAGGCCGCGACCGTATTGCTCGACGAAGAGATCGTCAGCGCCTCATCGGGAAAGAAGATTCACCGGCTGGTGGTGAAGAAGCCTGGATTGGAAATCAGGGAGTAGCTGTAGGGTGGGCAAAGCGAAGCGTGCCCACCATTCACACCCACGATCCGGATAGATGGTGGGCACGGCGCAAGAGCACCTTTGCCCACCCTACAGGACTGCACCGCGCAAAAAAGACCCCGCCCGGAGGGGACGCCGGGCGGGGCTTCTTGTCCGGTCGTATCTCGCGCACATCCGCTTGCGCGGCGCCCGGACCAATCGTTCAGGCTACTGAAGGTCAATCGACCACCTGAACGATGCGACGCGAACGCGGTTCGACCAAGATCGTCTGGCCGTTCACCACGGTGTAGCGATAGGGCGTCACCCCGAACGATTGCGGCACGTCGTAGTAGGTCACGCCGGCTTCCGGCAGCACGGTGCCAACCGTCACACGCTCGGAAATCGTGTAATTCGGCACGCGTTCACGCACGATGTATTCGCGGAAGGCCGGACGCACGTCGGGCGAGATGCCTTCATGCTCACCGATGACGACCGTGCTGCCGCCGCCTGTGCCGATCGTGGTCTGCGCCTGAGCTGCGATCGGGACCGCCATCGCGCCCGCGATCGCCGCAATGGCAATTAGTCTGTTCCGCATAGTGAACTCCTTCGCGAGAAGAGGTGCCGGCTTTCGCCAGCACACACAATGCGGGCCAATTCATCCCGTGCGGCATTGTTCCGGAAAAAGCGCGGCCTCATTCGCGGCATTTCTGGGGAATTGTTGCGGAGGTTGGAACCCATTGAAGCGGTTGAGCGTCTTGCTATTCCCGAACCGCGCCAGCGGTTAAGTTGCCGCCCTCGATTCGATTTCTTCCCACCCCGATCATCCGGAGATTTCAATGACCATCACCGCCACGCATGTTCCTGCGATCGTTGCTCTGCTCGCCGGGATTTTCATCCTGATCATGCCGCGGCTGCTCAACTACATCGTCGCGATCTACCTGATCTTCGTCGGCCTGGTGGGTCTCGGCGTGCTCAAGATGTTCAAGTTCTAGCACTGGAAAGCGGGGTTTCGCGGCTTGCGCGGAACCCCTCAAAATGGTGTAAGGCGCGCAATCTTCTTCCCTTTTTCGGATAGTTGGAATCCATGGCCAAAGCCGTCGCGAAGTCCAAGAAGGCTGCAGTGAAATCTGTAGCGAAATCAAAGCCATCCGCCCGGCCGAAGGCCGCGCCGCAGGCCTCGGCCCGCAAAGCGCTGAAGAAGGCCCCGGCCAAGCCGGTCGCCAAGGTCGCGGCCAAGAAGGCTGCCGTCCGCAAGCCTGCCGCCGAGGCGGTAAAATCCGGCAAGTGGGTCTATACCTTCGGCGACGGCAAGGCCGAGGGCAAAGCGGGCCTGCGCGAACTGCTCGGCGGCAAGGGCGCCAACCTCGCCGAGATGGCCAATTTGGGCCTGCCGGTGCCTCCGGGCTTCACCATTCCGACCTCGGTCTGCACCTATTTCTACGCGCATGACAAAACCTATCCGCCCGCGCTGAAGGCGCAGGTCGACAAGGCGCTTGAGCATGTCGGCAAGCTGACCGGCAAGGCATTCGGCGATTCCAAGAATCCGCTGCTGGTGTCGGTCCGCTCCGGCGGCCGCGCCTCGATGCCGGGCATGATGGACACCGTGCTCAATCTCGGCCTCAACGACAAAACGGTCGAAGCGCTCGCCGAGCTCTCCGGCGATCGCCGCTTTGCCTATGACAGCTATCGCCGCTTCATCACGATGTATTCGGACGTGGTGCTCGGCTTTGAGCATCATCACTTCGAGGACATTCTCGACACCTTCAAGGACAGCCAGGGCTACACGCTCGACACTGATCTCACCGGCGACGACTGGGTCGAACTGGTCGGCAAGTACAAGGAAGCGGTGGCGCGCGAGACCGGCAGGGATTTCCCGCAGGACCCGCACGAGCAATTGTGGGGCGCGATCGGCGCGGTGTTCTCATCCTGGATGAACGCGCGCGCGGTGACCTACCGCCGCCTGCACGACATTCCGGAATCCTGGGGCACCGCGGTCAACGTGCAGGCCATGGTGTTCGGCAATATGGGCGAAACGTCTGCGACCGGTGTTGCGTTCACGCGCAATCCCTCGACCGGCGAGAGCAAGCTGTACGGCGAATTCCTGATCAACGCGCAGGGGGAGGACGTGGTGGCGGGCATCCGCACGCCGCAGGACATCACCGAGGAAGCGCGCCAGGAATCCGGTTCCGACAAGCCGTCGATGGAAAGCGCGATGCCGGAGGCCTTCAAGGAACTGACGCGGTTCTACACGCTGCTCGAAAAGCACTACCGCGACATGCAGGACATGGAGTTCACGGTCGAGCAGGGCAAGTTGTGGATGCTGCAGACCCGCGGCGGCAAGCGCACCGCGAAGGCTGCGCTGCGCATCGCGGTCGAGCTCGCCAACGAAGGCCTGATCTCGAAGAAGGACGCGGTGATGCGGATCGATCCGGCTTCGCTGGATCAATTGCTGCATCCGACCATCGATCCCCAGGCCAAGCGCGACGTGATTGCGACCGGTCTGCCGGCCTCGCCCGGCGCCGCTTCCGGCGAGATCGTGTTCTCATCCGATGAAGCCGCGAAACTTCAGGCCGATGGCCGCAACGTCATTCTGGTGCGCGTCGAGACCAGTCCGGAAGACATTCACGGCATGCACGCCGCCGAAGGCATTTTGACCACCCGTGGCGGCATGACTTCGCACGCTGCGGTGGTCGCGCGCGGTATGGGCAAGCCCTGCGTCTCCGGCTGCGGCGCCATTCGCGTCGACTATGGCCGCGGCACGATGAGTGTGGGCTCCCGCACCTTCAAGACCGGCGACGTCATCACCATCGACGGCTCGCTCGGCCAGGTGCTGGCCGGCAAGATGCCGATGATCGAGCCGAAACTGTCGGGCGAGTTCGGCACGCTGATGGGCTGGGCCGATGCGGTCCGCAAGCTCGGCGTTCGCGTCAACGGCGACACGCCTGACGACGCGCGCACCGCCGTGAAGTTCGGCGCCGAGGGCATCGGGCTGTGCCGCACCGAGCACATGTTCTTCGAGGAAACCCGCATCCGCACCGTGCGCGAGATGATCCTTTCCGAGGACGAACAGTCGCGCCGCGCGGCGCTGTCAAAACTGTTGCCGATGCAGCGCGCCGATTTCGTCGAGCTGTTCGAGATCATGAAGGGCCTGCCCGTCACGATCCGCCTGCTCGATCCGCCGCTGCATGAATTCCTGCCGCACACCCAGGCCGAGATCGAGGAAGTCGCGCGCGCGATGAACACCGATCCGCGCAAGCTCGCCGATCGCGCCCGCGATCTCGCCGAGTTCAACCCGATGCTGGGCTTCCGCGGCTGCCGTCTTGCGATCGCCTATCCCGAGATCGCCGAAATGCAAGCGCGCGCGATCTTCGAAGCGGCGGTCGAAGCCGAGAAGCGCACCGGCGAGGCCGTCGGTCTGGAGGTGATGGTGCCGCTGATCGCGACCAAGGCCGAGTTCGACCTGGTCAAGGCGCGGATCGACGCCACCGCGCAGGCGGTGATGAAGGAGACCGGCAAGAAGCTCGCTTATCAAGTTGGTACGATGATCGAGCTGCCGCGTGCGTGCCTGCTGGCCGGCGATGTCGCCCAGACCGCGGAGTTCTTCTCGTTCGGCACCAACGACCTGACCCAGACTACCTACGGCATCAGCCGCGACGACGCCGCGAGTTTCCTCGGCACCTATGTCAGCAAGGGAATTCTCGAGATCGATCCGTTCATCTCGGTCGATCGCGATGGCGTGGGCGAGCTGGTGAAGATCGGCGTCAGCCGTGGTCGCAAGACACGGCCTAATTTGAAGGTCGGCATTTGCGGTGAGCATGGCGGCGATCCCGCCTCGGTGGCGTTCTGCCACGAGATCGGGCTCGACTACGTTTCGTGCTCGCCCTACCGCGTGCCGATCGCACGGCTTGCCGCCGCCCAGGCCGCGCTCGGCAAGAAGATTGAGAGTCAGGCGTAGGGCTTCTTCGATAACCATAACGCAACAGGATGTGATGCCCGGGCTTCGTCCCGGGCATTTGCGTTTTTGCGGGAGAGCAAAGCGCTCTGACGAAGAAGCCGTCATTGCGAGGAGCGAAGCGACAAAGCAATCCATCCATCCGTTATGCCGCGCGATGGATTGCTTCGCTTCGCTCGCAATGACGCGGACGGAACATGAGTTCCCATATTCGCGCGCGTAACATTCTCTTGATCATCTTCGTTAACGGGATGTTTACCACTTTCATCGCGGGCCTGTTTACCAACACTTCTCATGCAATCCGCGAAATTCGCGCGATGTCTTGCGTGTAGCACGCACGCCACGCCGATTAACTCCCCGGCAACCTAAATTCGATACCAACAAAAAAGGTCGAATTGCACGGATGTACTGACATTCGATCGTGTAAGCGTTGCGTGAGCGTACAATGTTTGTGTTGCGTAACCAGCCGAAGGGCGCGCGGTTCGCGTCCTTCGGTCTCGGTCTCTGCATCTTCGCATTGATGCCGACCGAGATAGGATATCAGGACATCGCCTCGCTGCTGGCGCGCCAGCCGGGCGTCGCCGAGCGCTGGCAAAAGCGCGTATTCTCCACCGCCGGCATCCAGGTCGCGACGTTCTCCTTCGGCCGCCCGATCGGAACCGCGTCGCCGCAGACCGCGACTTACCGTCTCGCAAGCCTCGACACTCAGGGCATCGACATCACGGGTTCGGTGACGCGCAATCCGCTGGTCGCTCCACCGCCGCGCTATCATGCCGCCGATTTCCCCAAGGTCGACCGCACATTGAAGGGCGACCGCCTTATCATCGCGCCGCCGTCGCCGGCAGTGGAGACTACAGGCCCTGCCGATCGAGCGCCGGCGATCGAGGATCCCGCGACATCAAATGCATCGGTCAAGGGCGCCAAGACCGCCGAGACGCCGCCGCCTGTCGAGCGTGCACCGCTCGATCCCGAGCTGCAGGCCGCGCTGAACGCGCCGCCACTGGATATGTCGCTGTCGCTTGAGAGCAAGCCGCAGGACGATCTCAAGGTCGCGCCGCAAGCGGCTACGCCACCGCGCGATGGTTTCTCCTTCAAGACCTCGAGCCTGTTCTTTGGCTCCTCGCTCGGCTCGCCCGAAAGCATCGAACGCTGGCAGCCCGGCGAAGAGCCTGTCATTGTCATGCCATCAGCGCATCCGGATCCCGACATGAAGGTGATGGCCTCGCTGCCGGTCGATGCCGATGGTCCGGTGCGGGCCGGCGAGATGGGCGAGAGCGTCGCGCCGAAGGGCGAGGTCAACGCCGACAACCAGCGCGCCAAGACGCCGGCCGAGCGCCTCGGCCTGTTCGACGAGAAGTCGCGCGCCAAGTCGGAAAAGTGCCTGGCTGAAGCGATCTACTTCGAGGCCCGCGGCGAAGCGGTGCGAGGCCAGATCGCGGTGGCGCAGGTGGTTTTGAACCGCGCCTTCTCCGGCAAATATCCCGAAACCGTGTGCGGCGTGGTCTACCAGAACAAGCATCGCCATCTGGCGTGCCAGTTCACCTTCGCCTGCGATAACAACAAGGATGTCATTCGCGAGCCCGACATGTGGGAGCGGGCGAAGAAGATCGCGAAGGCGATGCTCGACGGCCAGCTCTGGCTGCCGGAAGTCGACAAGTCGACGCACTACCACGCCTATTGGGTGCGGCCGTCGTGGGTCAATGAAATGAAGAAGATGCACAAGTTCGGCGTGCATACCTTCTACCGGCCACGCGCCTGGGGCAATGGCAGCGACGCGCCGAGTTGGGGCACGGCCGCCGAGACCGCGGCGATCTCCGCCAAACTGGCGGAAGCCGCGCAAAGCTCGGCCGAGCAGGCGAGCACGAAACGGTAGCAGCCGTCGTCCCTGCGAACGCAGGACGACGGAATAGAGGCGAGAACCCCTCAACTTGTCGCCCCTGCGAAAGCAGGGGCCCATAACCACTGCACTTCGTCGTTGAAGCAAAGCCGTCTCCGCATGTGCCAATTCCGCGGGCCGCGGCGTATGGGTCGCTGCGTTCGCAGGGACGACATTTCGGCGAGGTGCCCCGCTCAATAAATTGCACTCATTGCCCTCGCCAATTTTGCAGAGCTGCCCTGCAGCGGAAAATTTTTCTCTCGCTCCCTCTTGGGGTTTTCATGCAACTGCATTAACTCACCGTAATGTTTCGCTCGGGCCGTCCCGGGCGCCGATTGGTCCAGGGGGAAGCAAATGGCTGTAACGACCGACCTTCGACCATCCTCCGGCCTTGGCACCTGGCGCACGCCACTGGTGATCATGATCTGCGGCTGCATCATTGCGCTGTTGAGTTTTGGACCGCGCTCCAGCCTCGGCTTCTTCGTTCAACCGATGAGCGCTGAATTTGCGTGGGGCCGCGACGTTTTCGGCCTCGCGCTGGCGCTGCAGAACCTGCTGTGGGGGCTGGGGCAGCCGATTGCGGGCGCCATCGCCGATCGCTTCGGCATCCTGCGTGTCATTGTCATCGGCGCGCTTCTTTATGCCGCCGGTCTTCTATTGATGCGCTATTCGTCGACGCCGCTGTCGCTCAATCTTAGCGCCGGTGTCTTGATCGGCTTCGGTTTGTCAGGCTCGTCGTTCAACCTGGTGCTGTCAGCGTTCAGCAAGCTGTTGCCGCCGGAACGGCGCGGTCTCGCGCTCGGCGCCGGCACGGCTGCTGGTTCGTTCGGCCAGTTCCTGTTCGCTCCCTTCGGCGTGGCCGTTATCGATCAGTTCGGCTGGCAAGCAGCGCTCATTGTATTTGCGGCATTGATGCTCCTTATCGTGCCGTTGGCGCTGGCGCTGGCAACGCCACCAGCCGCAACAACGGCCGATGCGCCGCCCGCCGAGCAGCAATCCTTCAAGACCGCGCTGGCGGAAGCGTTCGGTCATCGCTCCTACGTGCTGCTGGTGCTCGGCTTCTTCACGTGCGGCTTCCAGCTCGCCTTCATCACCGTACATCTGCCGGCCTATCTCGTCGATCGCGGCATTCCCGCATCCACCGGCGGCTGGGTGATTGCGGCGATCGGCCTGTTCAAACATCATTGGTTCGCTCAGCGTCGGCTGGGTACAGAACTATTTTCCAAAGCGCTATATCCTGTCGCTGATCTATTTCACGCGGGCGCTCTCGATCATCGCCTTCATCTCGTTTCCGATCACCACTTTCTCGGCTATTGCGTTCGGCGCCATCAGCGGCCTGACCTGGCTCTCGACGGTGCCGCCGACCTCGGCGCTGGTGGCGCTGATGTTCGGCACAAAGTGGTTCGCAACGCTGTACGGCTTTGCCTTCGTCAGCCATCAGGTCGGCGGTTTCCTCGGCGTCTGGCTCGGCGGCATCGTGTTCGAACAGTTCGGCTCCTACACCCCGATCTGGTGGCTCTCGATCCTGTTCGGCGTGCTGTCGGCGCTGATCAACCTGCCGATCGTCGAGCAGCCGGTCGCGCGCCCGGTTGCACAACCCGCCTGATGCGGTAAACACTCCCGACACAGAAAAGTCCGGGGAGTTTTGCCGTGGGTACGTTCAAGGCCATCAGGATCGACAAGGCCGATAAAGGCACCACCGCCGCGCTGACGCAGTTCGACGAAGCCGAGCTGATGGAAGGCGATGTCACCGTCGCCGTCGAGTGGTCGACGTTGAACTACAAGGATGGTCTAGCCGTCACCGGCAAGGCTCCCGTCGTGCGGCGTTTCCCGATGATCGCCGGCATCGATTTCGCGGGTACCGTTGCACAATCCTCGCATCCGGGTTGGAAGGCCGGCGACAAGGTCGTCTGCAACGGCTGGGGCATGGGCGAGACCCACCTCGGAGCCTATGCCGAGAAGGCGCGCGTCAAGGGCGACTGGCTGGTGCGGCTGCCTGACGGAATGTCGACGCGTGAGGCGATGGCGATCGGCACCGCCGGCTACACCGCCATGCTTTCAGTGTTGGCGCTGGAGAACCATGGCCTGTCGCCCAAAAGCGGTCCGGTCGTGGTGACCGGCGCCGCCGGCGGCGTCGGTTCAGTGGCGATCGCCGTGCTCTCCAAGCTCGGCTATCACGTCATTGCATCCACCGGGCGGATGTCGGAAGCCGACTATCTCAAAGGCCTCGGCGCCGCCGAGGTGATCGACCGGGCCGAACTTGCAGGGGCCGTCAAGCCGCTGGCCAAGGAACGCTGGGCCGGCGGCATCGACAGCGTCGGATCGACCACGCTCGCCAACCTGCTCTCGATGACGAAATATGGCGGCGCCATCGCGGCCTGCGGCCTTGCCGCGGGCATGGACCTGCCGTCCTCGGTCGCGCCGTTCATTTTACGCGGAGTGTGCCTTCTCGGCATCGATTCTGTGATGTGTCCGTTGCCCCGCCGCCAGCTCGCCTGGAACCGCCTTGCGAGCGATTTGGACAAGGGAAAACTAGCTGAAATTACTCATGAAATCGGTCTCGACCAAGTCATCGGGGCGGGGGCGCAAATCCTCGCTGGACAGGTCCGCGGTCGAATCGTGGTAAAAATCCTCTAACGGTGTTCAGACTTTACCAACCAACCTGCTCCAATGTTGCCATGGTGGTTGGTATGGTAAGTAGCGGGTAAAGGCGGGCGCCCGCGCTCTTGTTAAGTTGGAGTAGCTGCATGCTTGCGCGTTTGGTTCTGGGGGCCGTCACGGCCAGTGCGATGATCGTTCCTGCGCTGGCCGGGATGATGAATGCCGACGAGGCGCGCAGGTTCGTGAGCGGCAAGGTTTTCGCCTTTACCTGCTTTGACGGCACCCGCGGCGCTGGGCGCATCCTTGACGATCTCGGCGCAGCCGGTTCCGTCCAATTCAGCGGCTCGGGCCCGATCCGTCATGTGCGCCTGCCCGGTAACACGCTGCAGATTCGCGGCCAGGCCGTCTGCGCTTCGATCAAGGGACTGCCGTTCGAGCCGTGCTTCAATCTCGACAAGCGCGATGATCGCTCGTTCCGCGGCTCGGTCTCGGGCATGGGCTTTGCCTATTGCGATTTTCGCCATCAGGGCGCCTCGCAGATGCTGATGGCGCGCTCCGTGGCGCGACCGCGCTCGGTGCATCGTCGGGAGGAGCCGTCGCGTGTGCCGGCCGATGCGCGGGCCGAAGTAACGGCGCGGGTCGAGACGCCTGCGGTCGAGAGCGCCAAACTCGAGCCGGTGAAATCCGAGCCGAAGGCGGAGCAGGCGAAGCCCGAACCCGCTAAGGCCGAGAGTGCCCCGGAGCTGCGCCGCTCGACCGATTGATCGCGGCAACGGCACCTGCGGCCGCTGCCACCATCACCGAGTGAGGCGAGCACACTGCTCGGGCTCCCTCTCTTGCGATGGACCGGGCGCGCTGCCGGTTCGAGAGCCGGCGCGGCCGCCAATCCCACATTGTCAGCCAACGGGAACCCGTAGTCATACGGGCTGGCGCATTCATGTCCTGGTAGCGAATCTCGTTCCAAGTGACCGGCAGAGAAGGCCGGGAGGCGGCCCAACACATGAGATCAATCATGCCGCTGTATTTTTTTCGGATCAGCCACGGTCGCTACGCAGGCGCGTCCGATCAGGGATCCGAATTCGAAAGCCGCGAAGCCGCCTGGGCCGAGATGACCAAGGTCTGCGGTAACCTGCTCGGCAGCCTTTCGCGCAGCCTGAAGCAAAACGCCGAATGGCAGATGGAGCTTTTGGACGAAGCCAAAAAGCCGGTTTTCAGGATTCGTCTGGTCGCCGAATCCATCGGTTAGAGGACCATCGTCTAGCTTCCCCTGGGCGCTGCCGCCTGCCTGCGGAACAGGATCCGCTGGTACAGCCAGCCGATCGCCACCAGCACCAGGCCGAGGCACATGAAGGACAGCGCGCGGTAGACACCGGTCAGTGCCGACATGTCGATCAGGAATGCTTTCAGGATGGTCAGTCCGATGACCACCGCGGACGCCAGCCGCGCGCGCTGCGAGTTGAAGAGAATGCCGATGCCGAGCAAGACGACGCCGAAGGCGAGATATGCGATCGAGTAAGTATATTGCTCGGCACCGCTGGTCGGGCCGGCCGCAATCGCCGGACCGTGATAGATTCGCCTGATCTCGAACGTCACATAGGCAAGCGCGAGAACGAGCGCTGCCGCCGCGATCGTGTTGGCATAGGCGACCGGCCGCCGACCCGCGACGGCATAGGACAACAGCAGCGCGAGCACCGCGGGCAGGGCGTAGCCGAGCAGCAAAAGGTTGATGACAATGCCGCCGACATCGATCCATCGCAGCATCGGGTTTTCCAACAGCAACAGCCCGAACAGTGTCGCGAGGCCGGCAAACGCCGTGAGCAGGATCGCGCCGGCATTGTGAATGACGCTGCCGGTGCGGATGCGCAGCCGCTCCAGCCCGATTGCCATTGCCAGCGCAACGCAGACCTGCAGCGCGACTTCGGTGAGGTCGGCGCTCGCGTGGTAGACGTCGCCATTGTTCACGGCGTGGCGGATTTCCATGAACGCCAGCAGCACTGTGAACAGGATCGCCGCCGATTCCACCGTGCGCAGTGGCGCGTCATCGCCGCCGCGGCGCAGGAAGATGCTGCCGGCCCAGAACGATGCCGCCGGAATGCCGTAGCCCCACAACAGCCAGTTGAAGATCGGCGTGGTACCGACGGCCTCGCCGACAATGCGCGGCTCGTAACCGATGCGCAGCACGACGATGCCGGCGAGGATGGCCGCGAGCGTGCGCAGGAACGGAATCGGCCGCTGAGTGGATATCCAGGCGGTGCCTGCCGACATCAGCGCCAGGGCGATAGTCAGCCAGCCTTTTTCCAGCGCAAAGGTCAGCGCCAGCGCCAGCGCTGCGAGGGTGCCGGTCGCAAACAGTGCGATCGAGGCTTGTAGTCCCGGACGATCCTCGCGCTTGCTGAGTATCTCGGTCGCAGCGGCATAGGCCGCGGCGAGCATTACCGCGACAATCGCAAACGGAATCGAGCGGTCGAGATGCGCAATGCGGGCGTAGAGTGCGACCAGCAGCGCCAGCGGCGTGAACACCGCTGCGGCCGACCAGATCACCGGTATGACCGGCCCCGCGGAGCGGCCCTGCGCGAAAAATCCCGCCACGCCAAAGCCCGCCGCGAAGATCGCGACCGAGATCAGATGCAGCGACACCGATCCGTCCGTGGTGCTCGGCCCGATGCCTTCCAGCGGCCCGCCGGGCAACACCAGCATGTCGGGATTGGCGCGAATGGCCCATTCGGCGAACACGACGAAGACCAACGCGGCGGCGGCGCCGACGGCACCCGCGGCGGCATTGCTGCGCCAGGCAACCGCGATGCTGCCGGCCACCAGCAGCCCGAATACGATCATCGCGGCGTCGGCATGAAAACTGTTGAGCACGATCAAGGTCGCGCCGAGCAGATAGGCCGCAAGCGAGCCGGACGAGATCGGCTCAACCTGGCCTTCGTCCGCAGGCGGACCGAACATGAAGCCGCACACCACGAGTAGCGCGGCGAGAATGAATCCAGCGAGCACGTGGAACGCATGCGGGCCGACCATCGACGGGCCGCATTGCAGGCAGGGGAATGTCCATAGCAGGGCAAACGCTATCGTGGTGACCGCGAGCCAGCGCCACAGCCTGACGCGTGCCAGACCGAAAGCCGCCGCAGTGACGATTGCGAGATAGATGTAGAGCGCCCAAAAGTCCGGCTTGTCGGACGAGACCAGGATCGGCGTCACAAAGGCGCCGACCACGCCGAGGCCGGCCAGCGCCGGGCCATGCAGCAGCGCCGCGGCCAGCGTGCCCAGCGCTACCAGACCGAGCAGGATGAACGCGGTCGCCGGCACCAGGAAGCCGTACAGCGCATAGGCTGCATAAACCGTGGCAAATGCCACCGCCGTTCCGGCGGCGGTCAGGATGGCCGGGATATTGGCGATCGGTAGCGCGTCGATCGTGGAAATGCTTTCCTTGCGCCGCGTCCATTCGCCCGCAAGCAGCAAGGCCAGCGCGAACAGGCCGCCGAGGATGGTGCGCACGCCGGGGCCGAGCAAACCTGCCTCGATCGAATAGCGCACCATGAAGAATCCGCCGAGCGCCAGCGTCAGGCCGCCGATCCACACCACCCAGCGCGTGCCGACGGTTTCCTCGAAACCGCGATCGGCCGGCGGCAATGGAGGCGGCGGCGCTCCGCCACTGGCTTGCCCAGCCGCCTCAGGGCTGGCAGCGGACGCGATGGATTCCGCCTCGGGAACGATCGGCGGAGGCGTCGGTGTGGCCCCGCTCGGAGCTGGCGGCAGGCTTTGCTCGAAGGCTTCGAATGGTGTGAGGGGCGGAGGCACGGCTGCAGCGTCGGCCGCCGGCGTAGCCTGCAGCGCCTCCAGGCGCCGGCGCAACTCCGCCACCTCATTCATGGCCTTCCGCGCCAAGATCAGGGCGACGATCGCGATCGCAAGCGAAAAGAAGACGAAGGGGTCGTCGAACATCGGGCCTCCAGGCGGGCGCGTCAGAGCGTTAACCGGCCACGTCCGAAGCCCGGTTGCAATCCTGTGTGTGCCTTTGTCCGCTAAAAGTTCACGCCGATCCGGAGTTCATTTGGCGCATCCGTGTCCCGGACGCGGTGCGTCATTCCAGATCTAGTCGGAAGGGCCGGCCTTCGACCATCATGCTGCCCGGACCCATTTCGTCCAGCGCGCGCAGCATGCGCCCCTCACGGCCCAGCGCCCTGTCGGCGAGGCTGACGATCAACCGGTTCGGCGCCGCGATCGGGGAGCGGGCGCGAATCTGCCGGGCGATCTCGATCTCGGCGCGATGCGGATTGAGCGCGCAGGCGGCGGCAAAAGCACTCGCCGTCGAGCGGCTGATGCCGGCATAGCAATGCACCACCATCGGCGCGCTGCGGTCCCAGCTTCGGACGAAATTCAGCACTCTTTCGATATGATGATCCGCCGGCGCGACAAAGCCGTCCATCTCCTCGATAATGTCGTCCATCGAGATTTTCAGATGGTTGGCCTCGAGCACCGAGGCCGGGCGCTGCACCTGATCGACATTGGCCATCACGGTGAGAATGTGGCTGGCGCCGGTCGCCCTGACGGTGTCGGGAAGTGCGGCAAGCGAACAGACGTGAAGCATGGCGTTCCCTGGTATCCTTGGTTGCCGCGATTATAGCTGCTGCCTGTAGGGTGGGCAAAGCGAAGCGTGCCCACCATTTTTGTCGGATGGTGGGCACGGCGCAAGCGCGCCTTCGCCCACCTACGTTGACGATAACAGCTCGAATCGCGCCAAAAACTGCTTTTCGGCCCGGGCCGCGGTCCACGGCGTCAGATAGTCCCGCACCGTGGCCTCGGGGAGGCCGGGGTCCCTGCCGAACAGGCGCTTCGCTTCACTTACCGAAAATCCCGCCAGATGGGTGGCTTCGAGATAGGCCGCGCCGCGGTCCGCCGCCTTGATGGCCCTCGTGATTTCATCGGCGAGACTTGGCGGCAGGCCGAAGCGAATATGGATCGCCGCCAGCAGGCGCTTCTCCACCACCTTGTAGTCGCCGCCGAGCACTGCCTTGAACGGTGAGATCATGTCGCCGATGACATATTCCGGTGCGTCGTGCAGCATCGCCGCGAGGCGGAAGCGGGCGTCGACGCGCGGCATCTGCTCGCGCATCACGGCTTCGACCAATAGCGTGTGCTGCGCCACCGAGAAGATGTGCGCGCCGCTGGTCTGCCCGTTCCAGCGCGCCACGCGCGCCAGGCCATGGGCTATGTCGGCGATTTCGATATCTAGCGGGGAGGGATCGAGCAGATCGAGCCGCCGCCCCGACAGCATCCGCTGCCAGGCGCGCGTGGCGACGCTGGACGATCTTCGCGCCGTCATTTGGCCTTGAGGCGGGGCTTGCGCAGTTTGCCGCTGCAGGCCTCGTGGCAGAAGCACGTGACGAGATGGTCGTTGACCATGCCGGTAGCCTGCATGAAGGCATAGACGATGGTCGGGCCGACGAATTTGAAGCCGCGCGCGCCGAGTTCCTTTGAGATCTTGACCGATACCGGCGTCGAGGCCGGTACGCTGGCCGTGGTCTTGAACTGGTTGACGATGGGCTTGCCGTCGACGAAGTCCCACATGAATTTGGAGAAGCCCGCGCCTTCTTCCATGATCTTCAAATAGGCCTTGGCGCTGTTGACGGCGCCTTCGATCTTGGCGCGGTTGCGCACGATGCCGGCATCGTTCATCAGCGCGTGGATCTTCTTGGCGTTGTAGCGCGCGATCTTTTCCGGCTGGAAATCGTCGAACGCTTTGCGAAAATTTTCGCGCTTGCGCAGGATCGTGATCCAGGACAGTCCAGCCTGGAAGCCGTCGAGGATCAGCTTTTCATAGAGGGCGCGGTCGTCATATTCAGGCACGCCCCATTCGGTGTCGTGATAGGCCATGTAGAACGGATCTTCGCCGGGCCACGGGCACCGTGTCTTGCCGTCGGCGTGCAGGCGCGCAGATTTGCTCATGCGACGGTCTGCTTCGGTGGGACGCGAACGTCGTTCGGATCGGTCAGCCGGATCGCGAGGCCGCCGGCGGTCAATGAAAGTCCTGCATCGAGCGCATCCGCAACGCGGTCGATCCGGACCAGCGCGAGGCCGTGGCCGCCGGCGGTCGATCCCATGGTGCCGACCTGCTTGTCGCCACCGAGAACGGCGACGCCGGTTTCCGGCGAAAAGTCTTCGAGGGTGACGCGCACGATCCGCGTACGCGCGGTGCCGCGATGCTGCATGCGCGACACCACTTCCTGGCCGACATAGCAGCCCTTGTCGAAATCGACGCCGTGCAGGCGGTCCATGTTGGTCTCGTGCGGGAATGCGTCGCTGTACATGAAGTCGAGCCCGCCGCGCGGCACGCCCAAGGCGATGCGATGCGCCTCGTAGGCCTCGTTGTCGACGAGGTCGGCGCCGATCAGCTCGGCCACCTTTTGCTTGAGATCTTCCGGGATAAGAATGCGCCAGCCGAGAGCTTCATGCCGCGGATCGGCAAAAGCCAGATCGGGCTTCATCGCGGGCTCGCCGTCCCAGGCCGTCAGCACGCCCATGCTGTCGGAGATGTTCTCCACCGCGACCTTGGCGCGCAGCTTGTAGAAGCCGAGCTTGTCAGCGAGGTTCTGCGCCAGCACTCGGGGCGCATCGATCAGGAAGCCGCCGCCGTGACCTGCAGGGGCTTCGGTGATAAGGAAGTCCGTCGTGATTTTTCCCTGCGGCGTCAGCAGCGCGCCGAACCGGCCAAGACCGGGCTGCAGCGGCGTGACGTCTGTGGTGACGAGGCCGTTGAGGAAGTTGCGGGCATCCTCGCCACTGACCTTGACCACGCCCCGGTCTGGAAGAAATGCTGCTTTCATTAGGTAAAACGGCCTCTTTTGCAGTGAGCTTTCAAGTTCCTGGGAAAACGCAGGAGCCGGATATCACATGAGAACGTAAGGCGCTAAGGTGCTGTCAACAAGGCCTTAAAGCGAGCGCCAGAGGACCATGAAGCAGCGATGAATCAGCGATTTGATACCATTCTAAAATCCGGCACCGTGGTCAATCAGGACGGTGAGGGCATCTGCGACATCGGCATCTCCAATGGCCGGATCGCTGCGATCGGGGGGCTCGGACAGGCCTCCGCCGGCGAGACGATCGACTGCAAGGGCCTGCACATCCTGCCCGGCGTGATGGACACGCAGGTGCATTTCCGCGAGCCGGGGCTGACGCACAAGGAAGACCTCGAGACCGGCTCGCGCAGCGCCGTAATGGGCGGCGTTACCGCGGTGTTCGAGATGCCGAACACCAATCCGCTCACGGTCACCGAGGAGACGTTCGCCGCCAAGATCAACGCCGGCCGTCATCGCATGCATTGCGACTTTGCCTTCTTCATCGGCGGCACCCGCGAGAACGTGAACCATCTGCCGGAGCTGGAACGCGCGCCAGGTTGTGCCGGCGTAAAGGTGTTCATCGGCTCTTCCACCGGCGCGTTGTTGGTCGAGGACGACGAAAGCCTCCGGCGCATCTTCCAGGTAATCCGCCGCCGCGCCGCCTTTCACGCCGAGGACGAATATCGCCTCAACGACCGCAAGTCGCTCCGCATCGAAGGCGACCCGCGCTCGCATCCGGTATGGCGCGACGAGACTGCAGCGCTGATGGCGACCCAGCGGCTGGTCAATCTTGCGCGCGAGACCGGCAAGCGTATCCACGTGCTGCACATCTCGACCAAGCAGGAGATCGACTATCTGCGCGACCACAAGGATGTCGCATCCTGCGAGGCGACGCCGCATCATCTCACCATGGCCGCGCCGGAATGCTACGAGCGGCTCGGCACGCTTGCGCAGATGAACCCGCCGGTGCGCTCGGCCGATCACCGTGAGGGGATCTGGTATGGCATCGAGCAGGGTATCATCGACGTGCTCGGCTCGGACCACGCGCCACATACGCTGGAGGAAAAGGCGAAGACCTATCCCGCTTCGCCCTCCGGCATGACCGGCGTGCAGACGCTGGTGCCCTTGATGCTCGATCATGTCAACGCGGGCCGGCTGTCGCTACAGCGTTTTGTCGATCTCACCAGCGCAGGTCCTGCGCGGCTGTACAATATCGCCTGCAAAGGCCGCATTGCTGCGGGCTACGACGCCGACTTCACCATCGTCGATCTCAAGCGCTCTGAGACTATCACCAACAAATGGGTGGCCTCGCGCGCCGGCTGGACGCCCTATGACGGCGTCCGCGTCACCGGCTGGCCGGTCGGCACCTTTGTGCGCGGCAGGCGCGTGATGTGGCAGGGCGAGGTAACGACGCCGTCCACCGGCGAGCCGGTGCGATTTCTGGAGACATTGAAGGCGTAAGGCAGCATCTCTCCCCCGTCATTGCGAGCGCAGCGAAGCAATCCATCGCGCGGCATAACGGATGGATGGATTGCTTCGTCGCTGCGCTCCTCGCAATGACGGTGCAGCAGCTACTGCTTCGCCAGCGTCAGCGAAAACTCGCCGTTGCGCACGCGGGCCGAAAGACCTTCGGCGAATTTCGCGACCGCGTCCTCGCCATAGGTCGAGACCAGTTCGGCGAGCGCTGTGAACAGGCTCGCTTGCGCCAGGCAGTCGCCGTCGACGCCATCGTGCCGCGCTTCGGCCCAGGCCTCGCTCAGGTAGCTAAGGGCAGTCTGCTTCTGTTCGAGATCCGGAAGCGGGTCGTGGGTGGTCGAGAAGGAGACTGGGCGGCTCATGAAGCTCAACGAAATCTGCGCGCGAACCAGGGCGGATCGCATCCTAACTCGACAAGCTGTATCACGCGCTGCGGGCCCGCCTAGGCCACATCTTTAGGAAAGGTTAACAGCAGTGTCGATATTTCGAGCGAGGGTTCCACGAGGTTCCCAACATCAGGAAATGCAGCCGAGGATCGCTCCGGGCGTGGCGCAGACATGGTGGGCGCCGGCCTCGATCAGTTCGTCCCGGCTGCCGTAGCCGTACAACACGCCGATGCCCTTCATGCCGTTGTTTTTTGCGCCGACCATGTCGTGGCTGCGGTCGCCGATCATCAGGGTTTTGGACGGATCGACGGCAACTTCCTTCAGCGCGTATTGCAGCAAATGCGACTTGTCCGCGCGGGTGCCGTCGAGCTCGGCGCCGAACACGCGCTCGAAGTGCTTGCGCAAGCCGAAATGGTCAACGATGCGCTCAGCGAACACGTGCGCCTTGCTGGTAGCGACGAACAACCGGTGGCCGGACGCGCGGAGTGCCGTCAGCACCTCGTCGATGCCGTCGTACACGCCGTTTTCGTAGAGACCGATGTCGGAAAATCGCTCGCGATAGAGCGTCACCGCGCGGTCCGCGGAGTGATCGCCGAGCAACTTCACAAAGCTTGAGCGCAGCGGCGGGCCGATGCACCAGGTCAGTTCGTCCTCGGTCGGGATCGTGGGATGATCGAGCCTTTGCAGCGCATATTGGATCGAGCGGGTGATGCCGGGCTTGGGGTCCGTCAGCGTTCCGTCGAGATCGAAATAGATCGCTTCCATGGCCTTAGTTCGCGTAGCGCGCGGTGAGGTCGCGCGAGATTTTGGAGCCTTCCTCGATATATCTGCGGATCGCGACCGAGGCTGCCGGCGTGCAGGTCCGGTAGGTCTGCTGAAAGCCATTATAGCCGCGGTTGAAGCCGGCGATCATGCGGGCGCGGCGGTCCCCAGAAGGGGTTTCGGCATCGATGAGCGCCTGCATCTCATTGCGCCATTTCGCTCCTTCATTGGCGCCGCAAATGCCCCGGAGGTAATGCAGGGTGCCGAGAATCTCGGCCAGCCGCTGCAGGTCGCCGTCGAACGGCGCAGCCGCGTCCTGGGCGCGTGCGGGGGCCACATGGCATGCCGAAATGAGGATGAGGGCGGCGAGGGCGTGCTTGAGCATTTGAGGGCCGATATGCCCCCTCAATACGCCCGAGGCAAGGCGTGAGGCGCCGGTAGGGACCGCCTAGACCAGCTTCCGGGCGGCCTCGATGACCTCCAGAAGGCCGCCGGTGACCTTGAGATCGCCGAGCGCATCCGGTGCCAGCCATTTGAAATCGTCGTGCTCGTCGTTCAGGACCGGCTCCCGGGCCCTCCAGCGCGCCGCGAATGACATGATCACATAGTGCCCGCCGCCAGAGGCCCCCGGCAGCACCTCTCGCCAGCCAGCCAGGCCCAGAATCTCGATTCGCAAGCCGGTTTCCTCGTCCACCTCGCGATGGAGCGCGGTATGCAGGGATTCGCCGAATTCGACCCGGCCGCCGGGGAGCGAGTAAAAGCCCTTGCCCGGCGTGCGGGCGCGGCGGACCAACAGGACCTTGCCGTCACGGAAGATCGCGCCGCTGACGGCGAGTTGGGGGCGGTCGGGCTGAATGGGAGAGGTCAAGGGGTGATCCGGTAAGCAGGGAACTCGCTGCGCACACGATCATGCCCGATCGGGCCGCGCAGGTCGAATGTGGTGGACCGGGGACGAGGCGGCTAGTTCGACATCGCCCCTTCGAAGTCGGTGTCGGCATTGCCGTTGATGACGCCGCCGGCCAGCGCCACCAGCGGTTTGACCCAGGCGGTGGCCTGCTCGGCCAGCGTGGCGCGGGTTTTGTCCTGCTGGGCCTCGCGCATCGCCTTGCCCACCGCGGTCAGGATCGAGGTCATGGTCGCCGTGAGCTTGTCGAAATCGGCACGGACCTTCGGGTCGGCGCATTCATAGGCCTCGATCGCGAGGTCGCGGGCCTTGAAGTTGGAGGCCCAGAAATGCTCGGCGTAGGACAGCGGCGTCCAGGTGAGAAAATCCTCCGCGCATTCCGGCATGTCCGGAACCATTTCGAGCAGCATGATGGCTTCGTTGAAATGATTCAGATAGTCGGTGGCGAGCCCAGTGCGGGGATTGATATTGGCGGCGCGCAATTGCTCTGCGCGAGCTTCATCTATGCGGCCCGTCGGTGGCGGCATCGGCGGATCGGATCGCACTTCTGTGGCGGCCATGGAGGTCATCCATCCCACTGTTAACATCTGGGGTTAACACCCATTAAACGGAAGCCTATGTTGGTCAGATAATGTGCGGACGCTTCGTCATCACCTCGCCGCCGGAGGCGCTTCGGCAAATCTTCGGCTATATCGAGCAGCCCAATTTCCCGCCGCGGTATAATATCGCGCCGACTCAACCTGTTCCGGTGGTGATTTTGGAAAATGGCGGCCGCCATTTCCGGCTGATGCGCTGGGGCCTGGTGCCGGCTTGGGTGAAAGATCCCCGTAAATTTACGCTCCTGATCAACGCGCGCTCCGAGACGGTGCTCGACAAGCCCGCGTTCAAAAACGCCATCAAGCGGCGGCGCTGCCTGATTCCAGCGGACGGCTACTACGAATGGCAGGACGCCGGCGGCCGCAAGCGGCCATTCTTCATCCATCGCCGCGACGGCCGTCCCGTTGGCTTTGCTGCGCTCGCGGAGACCTGGATGGGGCCGAACGGCGAGGAGACCGACGGCGTTGCCATCGTCACCGCACCGGCCAGCCGCGATCTCGCCGCGCTGCATCACCGCGTGCCCGTGACGATCGCGCCTGACGAATTCGAGCGCTGGCTCGACGGCCGCATCCACGACGCAGAGGATGTCATGCCGCTGCTGCGCGGGCCTGTTGAGGGCGAGTTCGCCTGGCACGAGATTTCCACGCGCGTCAATCGCGTGGTCAATGACGACGCGCAATTGCTGCTGCCGATCACGGACGAGCAGCGTGCGGCGGAGGAGCCGAAGCCTGCGAAGCGCGCCGCGCCGCGCAAGGTGGCTTCGGCGGTGCCGGAGGATGACGGGCAGGGCTCGTTGTTTTGAGTGCAGTCAATCTGCGTCCTGCATTTGTAGGGTGGGCAAAGCGAAGCGTGCCCACCATTTCCACCACGCTGCTCCGCTCGCAATGGTGGGCACGCTGCGCTTTGCCCACCCTACAGGTCAGCGAAAAATATGCAGCGCCGCGTATTGCAGCAGCATGATGGTCTTGGCGTCGACGATGCGGCCGTCCGATATCATCGCGAGTGCCTGGTCGATCGGCAATTCCAGCACCTCGATGTCCTCGCCTTCGCTGGCCAATCCACCGCCGTCGCCGACCCGCATCGCAGCTTCGTATTCGGCGACGAAAAAGTGCAGCTTCTCCGTGACCGAGCCCGGGCTCATGAAGGCCTCGAACACCTTGCGCACATCGTGCAATCGATAGCCGATTTCCTCCTCCGCCTCCGCACGAATCCGATTCTCGGGAGTCTCGTCGTCGAGCATGCCGGCGGCGGCCTCGATCATGAGATCGTCGTGACCGGCACGATAGGGCGGTAGGCGGAACTGCCGCGTCAGCACGACGGTGCGGCTTGCGACATTGTATGCCAGCAGCGTGGCGGCGTGACCGCGGTCGAAAACCTCCCGCTTCATCGTCTGCCATTCGCCGTTTCCACGGCGATAGTCGAACTCGACTTCCTCCAACCGATAGTGCCGGTCGGAGAGCACGGTGACGTTCTTGACGCGGACACGATCTGCGAGGCTCATGGCAATCCTTCAGCTCACGGCGGCGGCTCGCGGCCATCGAGCCACTTGGCGAAAAACAGGATCTTTTGCTCGCCGAATCCGATCGACTGGTAGAACGCGGCGACATCAGAATTTTCCGGCCGCACCAGCAATTGCAGTTTCGGAATGCCGGCCGCGCGCAGCCAGTCCTCGGCCGCGTTCATGATGGCGCGGCCATAACCTTGCGCGCGGCGATCGGGATCGGTGGCGACGTAATAGACCCAGCCGCGATGCCCGTCATGGCCGACCATCGCGGTGGCCACGATCGCGTCACCGTCGCGGCCGATCAGCACCGTGGAGTGCGGTCCACGGCGAGCGAGCGCGATGTCGGCGGCGGGATCGTTCCAGGGCCGCGTCAGGCCGCAGGCCTGCCACAGCGCGATCACGGTCGCGACGTCGGCATCCACGATCTCGGTGATGGCGAGCGCAGGCACGGGCTTCGTCGCTGATACGGTCACAGCACCTTGCCCGGATTCATGATGCCGAGCGGGTCGAGCATTGCCTTGATGCCGCGCATCAGTTCGATCGCGACCTTGTCCTTGACGTCGGGCAGTTCGTCGCGCTTGAGCACGCCGATGCCGTGCTCGGCGGAAATCGATCCGCCCATCCGCAATACGATTTCGAACACCACCTCGTTGACCTCATGCCAGCGCGACATGAAATCGGCGGTATTGCCGCCGATCGGCTGGCTGACGTTGTAGTGGATGTTGCCGTCGCCGAGATGGCCGAACGGCACCGGCCGCGAGCCCGGAATGAGTCTGACCACCGCGGCATTGGCCTCCTCGATGAAGGCGGGCACGGCCGCAACCGGCACCGAGATGTCGTGCTTGATCGAGCCGCCTTCCGGCTTCTGCGCAGCCGACATCTCATCGCGCAGTTTCCAGAACGCGGCGCGCTGCGAGAGATTCGCCGCGATCACGGCATCATCGACGATGCCTTCCTCCATGCCTTTGGCGAGGATCGCTTCCAGCGCGTCACGCGCGTCGTCGCGCGACGACGACAATTCCATCAGCACATACCAGGGATGCTTGGTCGAAAGCGGATCGCGGATGTCGATGCCGTGACGCAGGCTGAAATCGACGGCGATATCGGCCAGCAATTCGAAGCTGGTCAGGCTGCCGGCGGCCTCATTCTGCGCGATCGACAACAGTTTTAGCGCCTGCGCCGGCGATTGAAGGCCGACATAGGCGGTTTCCACCGCGTGCGGCTTCGGAAACAGTTTTAACGTCGCCGCGGTGATGATGCCGAGCGTGCCCTCGGCGCCGATGAAGAGGTTGCGCAAATCGTAGCCGGTGTTGTCCTTCTTCAGTTTGGACAATCCGTTCAGGATCCGGCCATCCGCCAGCACGACTTCGAGCCCGAGCGCCATCTCGCGCGCCACGCCGTACGCCAGCGCCGCCGTGCCGCCGGCATTCGTCGAGAGATTGCCGCCGATGGTGCAGCTTCCTTCCGCACCGAGCGAGAGCGGGAACAGGCGATCGACTTCGGCCGCGCGAGCTTGCGCGATCTGCAGCACCACGCCGGCCTCGCACGTCATGGTGTTCGAGGCGGGATCGATCTCGCGAATTTTGTCGAGCCGCCGCAGCGAGACGACGACCTCGCCATGATGCGGGGTCTGCCCGCCGACCAGCCCGGTGTTGCCGCCCTGCGGCACCAGCGCGATTTTGTGTTCGCTGGCGAGCTTGCAGATCGCGGACACTTCTGCCGTCGAGCCCGGCCGCAGCACCAGTGGCGAGCGGCCGTGGAACAGGTCGCGTTCCTCGGTGACGTAGGGCGCAATATCGGCGGCATCGGTCACCGCATATTTCTCGCCGACGATGGCGCGGAATTTTGCGATCAGCTCGGCGGGAAGCGGCGGCACGGAACCCTGAACGATATTCATTTTCTTCTCTTTCATTCCCGACCGTTCACTCTCGCCCCACCGCTGCGCGGCGCAGCCGGTCGTTGATGGCTTCGCCCAATCCTTCGTTCGGAATCGGCATCACCGCGATCGTGTGCGCGCCCTTGGCGTCGAGCGCGCGAAGATGGCCGAACAAATTGGCGGCGGCCTCGTCGAGATCGCCGCGCTCCGACAGATTCATCACGCTCGAGGCGGCGTCAATTCCCGAAATTGCTCCGAGGCCGAACGCGAGCAATGCTTCGCCCGGCTCGAGCGCGACCGCATCGAGCCGCACACGCGCGCGCGGTGCATAGTGCGAGGCCAGCATGCCCGGCGCCAGCGGCTGCCCGTTGCCGCTCTCAGTATCCGCCGGCGGCTGCACCAGCGCGCGGCCCAGCACGCGCTCGATCTCGGCGCGCGGCAGGCCGCCGGGGCGCAGCAGCATCGGCGCGTCAAAGCAGCCGACGATGGTCGATTCGACGCCGACCTCGACCGCGCCGCCATCGACGATCAGGTCGATCCGCCCCGCGAGGTCGCTCTGCACATGGGCTGCGGTAGTCGGCGAGACGTGGCCCGAGATGTTCGCGGATGGCGCCACAACGGGGCCGCCGAACTCACGCAGGATATCGCGCGCGATCCTGTGGGCCGGAATGCGGACCGCGACCGTGTCGAGGCCGGCGGTGGCGAGATCGGCGACTGCGCAAGCTTCCGTCTTCGGCAGCACCAGCGTCAGCGGGCCGGGCCAGAACGCTTCGGCCAGCGCCGTCGCAGCCGCGTCAAACCGGGCGATCTGCCGCGCGGCGGCGACATCGCCGACATGGGCGATCAGCGGGTTGAACGCCGGCCGGCCCTTGGCCTGGTAGAGGCGGGCGATCGCGGCCGGATTGGTGGCATCGGCGCCGAGGCCGTAGACCGTCTCGGTCGGGAACGCCACTAGCCCGCCTTCTGAAAGGGCGCGCGCGGCAGCCGCCACGGCGGCCTCGCCGGCGGGCAAAATCTGGGTTTTCAGGCCAACATTCACTGTGATTAATTTCCTTAATTCGGCTGCTTGCGGTCGCCGAAACCCAAGGCTATAAGCCGCGTTCCAAGTCGGAGTGTGGCTCAGCCCGGTAGAGCACTGCGTTCGGGACGCAGGGGTCGCAGGTTCGAATCCTGCCACTCCGACCAATTACTTATGCCAAATATTCTTGTCTTGCCGTTCATTTTTCAGGGCTTTTTCTGATTGCTGGCGGTTCCCGAGTCAACCGCCGATTCCCCTTCCAAAGCCGAGCATAGATATGCGTTCCCGCGGCGCATGGCGTCCGGGGCTTGCCAGCCTCACCCTCGAAAAGGAGGGTGCAGGGAATGCCGGGTGCCGGCTCGCACCCGCGGTCTCGTGTGCAAGTAGCGCAAAGAGATGCGCACACGAGCATACAGGTACAGCCGAAGCATTCCGGCATTCCCTGCGCAATGGTTTGACGGCTTATGCTGCGCTCCCCGGAGACGAATTCCTTTGCCTCCGTCACTGCAGGCGGATCGAGTCGTTTGGAACATCTCGAAAGGGCGATTGAATCAGATTGCGCACGATCGACGAATTTTTCAACGTCCGCCATATCGTCTCACGAACCCGGGGATAGCTCGTGTCCTTGCTCGAACAGGATCTGGCCGAACTGGTTGCCTGGCGTCGCCAACTGCACCGCAGGCCGGAATTGTCGGGGCAGGAGAAGGAGACGGCGCAAACCGTACAGGCGTTTCTGCGGGCAGCCGGGGCCGACAAGATCATTACCAAATTGGGCGGGCATGGCGTGGCCGGGATCTATCAAGGGGGTGCGCCGGGCCCGACGATCATGCTTCGGGCCGAACTGGACGGACTGCCGATTCAAGAGACATCCGTGATTCCGCATCGGTCGGAGGTGCCGGGAAAAGCGCATCTCTGTGGCCATGACGGTCACATGACGATCCTCGCAGCCGTGGCGCGCGATCTCTGCCGAACGCGTCCGCGCTGTGGGCGGGCCGTGTTGCTGTTCCAACCCGCTGAAGAGGACGGATCGGGCGCGGCTTCCGTGCTTGCCGACAAAAAATTTCAGCAGGTCCAGCCGGACTTCGTGTTTTCCTTGCACAATCTGCCCGGCCTTGCGCTGGGCGAAGTCGCCATCGCAGAAGGCCTGGTCAATTGCGCCTCGCGCGGCATGCAGATCGCATTGTTCGGCCGAACGGCGCACGCGTCGAATCCGGAACTCGGCGTTTCGCCGCAACGAGCCATGGTCCGGCTGCTGAACGAAATCCCTGCGCTGGGACAGGGCGGCGAGCTCACCAGCGAATTCTCGATGGTCACGGTCACCCACGCGCGGCTGGGCGAGCCGGCGTTTGGCATCTCGCCGGGGCATGCCGAGCTTTGGTTGACGCTGAGAACGCTGACGGACGCAAAGATGGAGAGCATCCGCTTGCAGGCTGAGAATTTGATTCGGCGCGTTGCGGAAGACGAGCGGCTGAAAGTGGAGATCGCCTATCGCGACGTCTTCGCTCACTGCATGAACGCGCCGGAGGCCGTCATTCATCTGAAGAGCGCGCTTGATGCCGAAGGGATCGCGCACTCCACGCGGGGCCTGCCGCTGCGCGGCTCCGAGGATTTCGGCCTGTTCAACCGGGAAGCGAAGTCTGCGATGTTTTTCCTGGGCGCAGGTGTTGATTATGCCGGCCTGCATGCGCCGGACTATGATTTTCCGGACGAGCTGATCGAGGTCGGATCGCGGGTCTTCATCCGCGCGTTGCGCAATCTGCTGGATTGATGCGGCGCGAATCAATTTCCTGATATCGCTGCACAACAAAGCATCACGACTCGGCCGACCGCTTCATTCGACTTCGCGTTCACCTCACAAATTTAGAACGCTTAAAAATTTCACACGATTTAGAACAATTCGAAGAGGGTGAGGTGTTGCCTCATCGCAACTAACGCAATCCGTTATGTGCACGCTTCGTTACCTTAGATGGCTTCTACTCGCCGTTTGCACCTCAGAAGTTAGAACGAGCCGGAACCTGCTTGTGGGCTTTTGAGGTGGAAGTATGACGCATCGTGTCGCTGCCAGAAATGTTATGCGCGCTGTTTCGCTGGGAGCGGTGAGCTATCTTGCGCTCTCTCTGGATGTTGCCGGCGGCTCGAGCGCATTCGCGCAGAATTTGCCGCCCGTCACCGTCGATGCTCCAACCCAGCAACGCGCGCGGCCCGCCCCAGCACGGAGAACGCAAACGTCCACGTCGCGCGTGCAACGGCGCGTCGCTGCGCCGGCGCCGCGTCGGGCGGAGCCGGTTCCGTATGTGACGCCTTCGACCGGAACTGTCGGGGCGCTGCCCGCGCCCTATGCTGGCGGACAGGTGGCGAGCGGCGGAAGCCTCGGCCTCTTGGGCAACCGCAGCGTGATGGATATGCCCTTCAACCAGACCAACTACACGGCGCAACTGATTGAGAATCAACAGGCGCGCACGATCCGCGACGTGCTGGCGAACGATCCCTCGGTTCGTGTCGTTCAGCCGGCGGGTGGTGGCTCTGACGGCGTCTTTATCCGCGGTTTCTACTATGACAGCGGAGATTTCGCGTTGAACGGCCTGTACGGCATCGCGCCGTACTACTCCATCAAAGCAAACTTCATCGAGCGCGTCGAAGTTTTGAAAGGCCCGAGCGCGTTGCTCAATGGTATGACGACTGGCGGTACCGGTGTTGCGAGTGGCGGCGCGGTTGGCGGCAGCATCAATCTCATCACGAAGCACGCTCCCGACATCGATATTACGCGATTGACGGCAGGTTACGTTTCGAGGTCCCAGTTCGGCGGGAATATCGACGTCAGCAGGCGCTATGGCGACCATAAGGAGTGGGGTGTTCGGCTGAACAGCGGCTACTCGAACGGCGGTACGCCCTTTAACCGGCAGACCGACGAGTTCGGCAACGTCGCCCTGGGTCTTGACTATCGAGGCGAGAACGCGCGCGTCGCGGTAGATATCGGCTATCAGGCCGACAATTTGACTCCGCCCTTGCGCTTCTTCTCGCTTCCTACGGTTGTTTCTCCGGCTCTTCGCATTCCACCGCCGCCGAAGCCGGGACTCAATCCCCAGGTGCCATGGGCGTATTATGCGCCGACGGATTTCTTCACGACCGTGAGGGGCGAGGTTGATGTCACCGACTGGTTAACCGCCTATGCGGCCTTTGGTTATCACGACAGCAATATCAACTATGCCTATCCTTCGCCCAACATCTCAAATGCCGCGCCAGGCGCCATATCGTCTCCGCCGGGGGCATTCCAGTTGGGAGGCCTGTGGTCACGACCGTTTACAGGCGCAGAGACGTTTGAGACGTTTGCGGGCGAGGTGGGCCTTCGTGGAAATGTGGATACCGGCCCAATTAACCACGCGTTCAGCGTCAACTACGCCGCCAACGACAGAACCTATAACCAGCAGGCTCGTACACGCTCGAATAACCCTCTTGCCGACATCATCTTCTGGAACCTGTACACCGAGCCGACCAATATTCCGAAACCTAGCTTCACGACATTGTCTGCAAACATGAACACCCGTGTGAATTTGCAGAGCGTGGGTATTGCCGATACCATGTCTTTGCTGAACAAGCGCGTTCAGTTCACGGTCGGTGTTCGCAATCAAACGGCGGGAAGCGAGGTCAACAATCTGCTGACGCCGGGCCTGAGCAGGCCTTTCCAGGACACCTCCGTCTGGACCCCGGCCTACGCTCTCGTCGTCAAGCCGGTTGAGAATATCTCGCTGTATGCCAACTATATCGAAGGGCTCCAGACGCCGGTAGTTGTCACCGGTAATTTCTTGAACGTGGGAACGGTATTTCCACCCAGTAAAACCACGCAGGCCGAAACCGGTGTGAAGATCGATACCGGCCGCTTCACCACGACTGTGAGCTTGTTCGAGATCGAGCAGCCGAGCGTTATCGCGGTGCCGGGATTCCCCCAGGCTTCCCAGCAGCTCAATGGCAGGCAGCGTAACCGCGGCGTGGAACTCAACGTGTTCGGCGAGATCACGCCGTCGATTCGGTTGCTCGGTGGTGTGGCGTTGATCGACGGCAGACAGGTCAATACGCCCAACGGAGCCACCGACGGAAGGGCCGCGATAGGCGTTCCGGCGGTCACCGCCAACATTACGGCAGAGTGGGATACGCCCTTCATGCGTGACATGACGTTCTGGGGAAGAGTGATCTATACCGGTTCGCAGTACGCCAACGTCACGAACACATTGTCATTGCCGGAATGGACGAGGGTCGATATCGGTGCCCGATACACGGTCACGTCGCCCTGGAACGGCAAACCGATCGTAATTCGTGCCAGTGTCGAGAACGTCTTCAACGAGGCCTATTGGGCGTCGGCCTACTCCACCACCGGCGTGATCACGCTCGCCGCGCCTCGGACCTATCTCCTGTCGACGACATTCAACTTCTGAACGCTGCGCCGTTCTCATCACATGGACTTCAAACCGCCGCGGATCTCATCCGCGGCGGCATTTCTTTGATCTGATGGCGTCGCAAAACTGACTCATCGTAATTGATGACAATGCGATGAAAATCGTCGCGCGCTGGATGTGCGATTTCGAAAATCAAAAAGGTTCCCGTCTGGCGAGTTAGAATTGCAAGAAACTGCGCGTCGCATTGCCAATCAGTCACTTGTCATGAGTCCGGCCTCGCAAGCGCGGAGGTTGCATCGTGTCACGCCATCGCCAACTTGGAGCTATTAAAAACTTCGTCGTCGATATTGCTTTGACCCTCATTTGCTTCTGACCTAGTCAACACGCCATTGCTTTCGTTTTCTGAAGAGGGACCGAACCATGATGGTGTTCGACAGAGACGACGTCACCTTCACCGTCGTTATCAATCACGAAGAGCAATACTCCATCTGGCCGACATTCAAGGATATTCCGAACGGCTGGAAAGCAGTGGGCAAGACGGGCAGCAAGAAGGAATGCCTTGAACACATCGAGCAGGTGTGGACCGACATGCGCCCGCTGGGCTTGCGCAAATTCATGGACGAGACGGCGCCGCAGAAGTCGGCTTAAGCCAACGGAGCCTTGTCTTCCGATGCGGCTTCTTTGTCTGCCTTACTCCGGCGGCAGCGCCATGTTTTATGCGCGGTGGCGCAGGCTGCTGCCGTCATGGATCGATGTCCGACCGGTGGAGTGGCCCGGGCGCGGCGCGCGCATGGACGAGCCGCTGGCGACCGACCCCCACGCGCTTGCATGGCAGCTCGCTGCAGAACTTCACGCGCAGCTTGATGCGCCCTATGCACTGTTCGGGCATAGCCTCGGCGCGCTGATTGCGTTCGAACTCGCGCATTTCCTGCGTGATCGCGGCGCGCCTGCGCCGGCTATTCTCTTTGCCTCGGGCGCCGAGGCGCCGGCCGTTCGAGACGGCAGCAAATGGCGCCTGCCATTGAGCGACGAGGCGTTGCTGAAGGAGCTTCGCGATCTGCAGGGCACGCCGGATGAGGCGCTGTCGAATGCCGAGCTGATGCGATCGGCATTGCCGGTGCTCCGCGCCGACTTTCTGATGTGCGGCGCCTATGTCTATCGGCGGCGGCATCCGTTGTCGTGTCGCGTGCACGTCTTCGGCGGCGCCGACGACGAGACCAGCCGCGAATCGCTACAAGCCTGGCGGCAGGAAACGTCGGCGGAATTCGCGCTCGACATGCTGCCGGGCCATCACTTCTTCATTCACACGCAGCAAGCCGAACTGCTCGGCCTGATCGGATCGGCCCTGGCCCGGCGATCGGGGCGATCGATTGGTTCGCATCGGAGCGAGGATCATGAGCGTATTCTCCGTCCAGCCACTCATTGAAGGTAAGCGTCTTCCGTTGCTGCTGAAGGCCGACAAGGTCGGGCAGCCGCTTGGCGCGGCGCTTCCCATGCTGCGCGACACCATCGATCGGCATTTGACCGACTGCGGCGGCATCGTGTTTCGCGATTTCTCTCTCGATGGGCCTGACGCGTTCCGGGCGTTCGCGGCCGATTTCGGTCATCCGCTGCTCACCTACGAGTTCGGATCGACGCCACGCTCGCAGGTTACCTCCGGCGTCTACACCTCCACGGAGTACCCGCCGCACCAGCACATCCCGCTGCACAACGAGCAGGCCTATACGCGCGATTGGCCGATGAAGATCTGGTTCTATTGCATGCAGCCGGCGCAGGAGGGCGGCGAAACGCCGATCGCCGACAGCCGCGCCATCTATCGCGATATGCCGCCGGCGATCCGGGAGCGTTTCGCCGAGAAGGGGGTGATGTATGTGCGGAACTACGGCAACGGGCTCGACGTCGATTGGCAGCAGGTGTTCGGCACCGAGTCCAGGGCCGAGGTCGAGGCCTATTGCGCCGGGCACGACATCGAATGCGAATGGAAGGAAGACGGCGAGCTTCGCACGCGCCAGATCTGTCAGGGCACGGCACGGCATCCGGTGACGGGAGAGTGGGTCTGGTTCAATCAGGCCCATTTGTTTCACGTTTCCAACCTCGAGCCGGAAGTGCGCGAGAGTCTGCTCGACGTGGTCGGCGACGAGACTGAACTGCCGCGCAACGTCTTCTACGGCGACGGTTCGCCGATCGACGACGAGACGCTCGCCACCGTCCGCAACGTTCTCGAGACGCACAAGATCAGCTTTCCCTGGCAGGCCGGCGATGTGGTGATGCTTGACAACATGCTCACCGCGCATGCGCGCGCGCCGTTCAAGGGACCGCGCAAGGTGATCGTTGCGATGGCGGAAGCGCATCGGCAGGGCTGATCGGCATTTTCGGGCGGCGAGAATAGTCGTCGCGGGCGGACTGGATTCGGGAAGATGTACAGAGATAACCTCGTCGAACGACTACGGTGCCACGCTGCGTTACGCCCGGACGGAATCGCGTTGCGCTTCCTGGAGGGAGACAGCGTCGCCGAGGAGTTGACGTTTGCCGGTCTCGACGCCCGGATTCGATCCGTCGCAGCCCGGCTGCAGCAGTTGGGCGGCGCGGGCGAGCGCGCGGTGATTCTTCTGCCCAGCGGCCTCGACTATGCCGTGGCTTTCTATGCGTGCCTGTATTCGGGTGTGATCGCCGTCCCGGCCTATCCGCCGGAAGGCGGCGCCGAGCGCTATGCAGGACGTCTCAACGGCATTCTGCGCGATGCGACGCCTCGCTTCATCCTGACGGAAACCGCGCTGGTTGGCGCGGTGGAAGCGGCGCTTCCCGAGCTGGCGAACGTAGCGATCGTTGCGGTGGATGCGATACCGGCGGCGTTTGCGGCAGAGTGGCGCGAGACAAGGCCGGAGGCAGATGCGGTTGCCTTCCTGCAGTACACGTCCGGATCGACCTCGCAGCCGAAAGGCGTTTGCGTCTCGCACGCGAACCTGACGGCCAACGAGAAGGCCATCGAGGCCGTCGCCGCGGGAACACTCGACGACGTCTTCGTGAGTTGGCTGCCGCTCTATCACGACATGGGATTGATCGGCGGGTTGTTGAATCCGCTGTTTACCGGCTTTACCGCCGTCCTGATGTCGCCGCGCAATTTTCTCGAGCGGCCGCGACGCTGGCTTGAAGCCATCGATCGTCACGGCGGTACGCTCAGTGGCGGACCTGACTTCGCCTTCGCGCTGTGTGCCGACCGCATTTCCGATGAAACGATCGACCGGCTCGACCTCAGCCGCTGGAGGTTCGCATTCTCAGGCTCGGAGTTTGTGCGTCAGCCCACGCTGCGCAGGTTCGGAGAGAGGTTCGAGCGGGCGGGGTTCAATCGATGCGCGTTGACCGCCTGTTACGGTCTGGCCGAGGCGACGCTGCTGGTGACGGCCGGCGAGTTCACCACCGAGACGGTCAGCCATACGCTCGATACGGCGGCGCTTGCGGCAGGGCGCGTCGCAACGACCGACCAAGGCAGCGAGCTCGCGGCGTGCGGCCGGACGGTCGCGGGCCACGTCACGCGCATCATGCGCATCGATGGGTCGGCTGCGGCACCGGCCGACGAAATCGGAGAGATCTGGGTCGCGGGCCCGAGTGTCGCGCTCGGATACTGGAACAATCCCGAAGCTACGCAAAAAGCCTTCGTCGAGCGCGATGGCGCGCGCTGGCTGCGTACCGGAGATCTCGGTTTCGTCAAGGACGGCGCGCTGATCGTAGCGGGCCGGCTCAAGGACCTGCTGATCGTTCGCGGCCAGAATGTATATCCGACTGACGTCGAGCAGGCGGTCGAAGCCGAGGTCGAATCCGTCCGTAGCGGACGAGTTGCCGCGTTTGCGGTCGAGATCGATGGACGGGAAAGCATCGGCGTCGCGGCAGAGTTCAGCCGTACCGTTCTCAAGCGCTGTAATCCCGAGGCTCTCGCCCAGGGAATCGGCGAGGCCGTGCTGCGGCAGGCGCAGGAATATCCGGCCGTCATCGTCCTGTTGAATCCGCAAGCGATGCCGCTGACGACGAGCGGAAAACTGCAGCGCTCCGCCTGCGCCGCCGGCTGGGCCAACAACACGCTCGACAGCTTTATGGTGTTTGAGCGAGGGCGACGCCGCGATGGCGCGACGCTGACCGCGCCCGCGACCGACACCGAGCGCGTGCTGGCTTCGATCTGGTGCGATGCGCTTGGCGTAAGGGCCGTGCACCGCGAGGACGATTTCTTCGTGCTGGGCGGAAACTCGATCGCGGCCGGTCAGATCGCTGCGGCGCTGCGCGAACGCTTCGGCGTCGAGTTGGAACTGCGCAGCTTTTTCGACGCGCCGAAGCTTGACGCATTCGCCGATCATATCGACGCGCTGCTGAGCGAGGGCGCGAAGCGGGCGCTTCCTCCGATCCAGCGGGCCGCGCCGGCCGACCGCGCGACCCTGTCGCATGCGCAGGAGCGGCTGTGGTTTCTCTGGAATCTGGACCCCAATGGTACGGCCTATACGGTCGCGAGCACGATCCGGCTCAAGGGAAAGCTCGACCATACCGCCTTGTTACAGGCGATTGCGGAAATCGTTCAACGTCATGAGGTGCTGCGCACCACATTCGTCGCAACGGATGGTCGCGCAAGGCAGGTTATTCACGACGCCGTCGGCGTCGATATCAGGCACCAGGATCTCCGCGGATGTCCCGCTGAACACGCGGCGGAGGTCAGACGGTCCGAAGTCGGAAAACCGTTCGACCTTGTCAATGGGCCGCTATTGCGGGCGGTACTGCTTCAGTGCGCAGATGATGCGCATGAATTGCTGCTGCTTGCTCATCACATCGTCGTCGATGGATGGTCGCTCGACGTAATGCTCGAAGAGCTGGCGGGGCTCTACCGCAACGGCATCGGACAGGGCGCAGGCCGGCCGCCGGTGCCCATGATGCAATATGCGGACTTCGCAGTCTGGCAGCGGAACTGGCTCGCTTGTGGCGAGGGAGATCGGCAGCTCGCCTATTGGCGCGCAAAGCTGGGTGACGCGCACTCCGTGCTGGCTCTGCCCCATGACCGGCCGCGTATCGCAACGCAAAGCCATGCCGGCGATACGGTCGGCCTAGCCATCGACGGCGCGCTGGCCGCCCGGCTGCGGGAGATCGCCGCAAAACACCGGGTGAGCGTCTTCATGCTGCTGCTCGGTGCATATCAGGCGCTGTTGCATCGCTATACGGGGCAGAGCGATTTGCGCGTCGGCGTGCCGGTCGTGGGGCGCCGTCACGCCCAACTCGAGCGGCTGATTGGCTGCTTCGTCAACACGCTGGTGCTGCGGGCCGAGATTGCCGATGGCGCAACCTTCCCGAACCTGCTGCAGCAGGTCAAGGACGCGGTGATCGAAGCGCTGTCGCATCAGGATCTGCCGTTCGAAATGCTGGTCGACGGGCTGCGCCCTGAACGAAGCGGTGGGCACAATCCGCTGTTCCAGGCCAAGTTCAACTATATGACGGCGCCGCGCGGGTTCGACGGCGTCGCAGGGCTCACCGCCGAGATCGACATCATGGACCTCGCGGGTTCGCATTTCGATCTCGCGCTTGATGTCGTCGATGGCGCCGGTGGCATGAAGGCGACGTTCAACTACGCCACCGATCTGTTCGATTCCCCGACGATCGCGCGGCTGACGGCGCAGTTCGGTTCATTGCTGCGCCAGATCGCGGAGAATGCGGAACGACGGATTTCGGACTTCGTCATCGACGATGCGAACCGGCAGGTCGTGCCGAGCGAGGCCGCCGTGTTCGGGCTCACCGATGTGGTGGGTCTTCATCGCACGTCGACGGCCGATCGCCAGGCGGAAGTCGCCATCCGGTACGGCAGCGAGACGCTGACGTTTGCCGAGCTGGAGCGGAAATCGAACAGCATCGCTCGCATGCTCGCCAACAAGGGTGTGACGCGCGAAGTGCCGGTTGCGCTGTGGATCGAGCGCTCGCCGGCATTTGTTGTCGCGCTGCTTGGTGTGCTGAAGGCCGGCGGCGCCTATGTGCCGCTCGATCCGAAATGGCCGCTGGAACGTATCAGGCGCATCCTGCAAGACGGCGGCATCGAAATCGTGCTGGCGGCCGGCGAGAAGCTGGCAGAAGCGCGTGCACTTGATTGCACTGTGCTGGATGCAGAAGCCGAAGCGGCGCGCGAGGACACATCGAGCGCGCCATCAGACAATCTGATCCACCCGGCGCAGACCGCCTACGTCATCTATACCTCCGGATCGACCGGGACGCCGAAGGGCGTCGCCGTCTCACACGGCGCGTTGGCCAATTATGTGCAAGCCCTGCTGCAACGCCTGCAGCCACAGCGTTTGGCGAGCATGGCGATGGTCTCGACCGTGGCGGCGGATCTCGGCCACACCGTTCTGTTCGGGGCGCTCGCCTCCGGCGCGACGCTGCATTTGTTGCCGCCCGAAGTGGTGTTCGATGCGGATGCGTTCGCGAAAGCCATGCGGGACGGCGAAGTCGGCATTCTCAAGATCGTGCCCAGCCATCTGCGAGGGCTGCTCAAGGCTTCGCGCTCGGTCGATCTCCTGCCCAGCGATGCGCTGATCCTCGGCGGCGAGGCCAGCGATCCCGCACTGTTGAACGAGATCCGGCAGTTGCGACCGCAATGCCGAATCCTGAATCACTACGGGCCGACGGAAACGACCGTTGGCGCAGTCACGCACGAATGCAAGCCTGAAGGCGGGATCGGTTCGGTTCCGATTGGCTTGCCGCTTGCCAATCTGCGCGCGCATGTTCTGGATGATGCGTTGAACGAGGTCCCGATCGGCGTAGCCGGCGAACTCTATATCGGCGGCGCCGGCGTCGCGCGGGGCTATCGTGGCGAGGCTGGCTTGACCGCCGAGCGCTTTGTTCCGGACCCGTTTGGGCCGGCCGGAGAGCGGCTGTATCGCACCGGCGACCGCGTTCGCTGCGATCGGGAAGGCCGGCTGATGTTCCTCGGCCGTGGCGATGATCAGATAAAGCTACGTGGCTATCGCATCGAGCTTGGCGAAGTCGGGCGCGCGATCAAGGCGCTGCAGGGGATCGACGACGCGGTGGTTGTCGCACGCGCCATCGGCGACAGCGCCGAACGCCAGGAACTCGTTGCCTACTGTGTGCCCGCGATGGGCGCCACGCCGAAGCCGGATCTGATCAAGCAGCAATTGGCCGCGGTCGTCCCGGAGTACATGGTGCCGTCGCACATCATTGTTCTGCAGCGGCTGCCGCTGACGCCAAACGGCAAGGTCGACCGCAAGGCGCTGCCGGAGCCGGCTGCAGATGTAGTCGCCACGAACTATTCCGCGCCGCTGGGAGACATCGAGGAACAGATTGCGGCGGTGTGGCGTGAGGTGCTCGGTCGCGAGCGCATCGGTCGCAACGACAATTTCTTCGAGCTTGGCGGCGATTCCATTCTCAGCCTGCAGATCATCGCCCGCCTGCGCAAGCGCGGCATTCGCCTGACGCCGAAGCAGGTGTTCGGGCAGCAGACCGTGGCGGGGTTGGCTACTGTTGCCGCTGTCGCGGCAGCACCTGCGGCAAGCAAGGAGAGTTCGGCCGCAAAGGTTTCGACCGCTGCGGCAGCCGGCATGCGTCATCTGCTGCCAATTCAGGCACGCTTTTTCGGCGAAGACATCGGCAACCGAAACCATTGGAACCAGGCGGTGCTGCTCGCACCGCAAACGCGGATCGACTGGGAGACGCTGCGGCGTGCGCTGACGACGATCGTCGATCATCACGATGCGTTGCGCCTACAGTTCGCGCAAGTGGACGGCACGTGGCGCGCGGCGCAGGGCACACCGCCATCGCCGTCGGAGTTGCTGTGGATCCATACCGATGTCGGAGATGCGACACAGGTCACCGCGCTTGCATCGGCCGCGCAGGAAAGCCTGTCGCTGTCGTCGGGCCCCCTGCTGCGCGCGGTGGCGATGGACCTTGCGGACGGCAGCCAGCGGCTGCTGATCGTGATCCATCATCTGGTTGTCGACGGTGTATCCTGGCGGGTCCTGCTCGAAGACCTGGCCTCGGCGTACGACCAGCTAAAGAGAGACGCCGTCGTAGCGCTGCCGCCGAAGAGCGAGTCCTATGCGTCCTGGGGCGAGCGGTTGCATTCCTACGCGACGACCAGCGAGCTTGCCGACGAACTGCCGTTCTGGCTCGACGGTGCGGCGGGTCCAAGCCTGCCATGCGACGATGATCATGGCGGCGTCGATCGCGTCGGTGACGGCGAAGAGGTGTCACTGGTGTTCGATACGGAGGTGACGTCGAGGCTGCTGCAGGAGGCGCCGTCGGCCTATCGGACACAGGTCAACGATCTGATGCTGGCGAGCCTGGCGCGTGCAGTGTCGCACTGGAGCCAGCGCGACGATGTGACGGTCGAGCTTGAGGGCCATGGCCGCGAGGACATTTTTCCCGGCGCGGATATTTCCCGCACGGTCGGCTGGTTCACGACAGCCTTCCCGGTGCGGCTGCAGGGCGGGTCGGACGACCATGCTTCCCTGATCAAGACGGTGAAGGAGAAGCTTCGCGCGATCCCGAACCGCGGGCTTGGTTATGGCGTGTTGCGCTATCTCGGCTCCGAACACCAGCGCAACGCGCTGGCGCAACCGGCGGAGCCGCAGGTCGTCTTCAACTATCTCGGCCGCTTCGACGGCAGTGTGGGGGCTTCCTCACTGTTCGGATTCGCGCCCGAGAGCGCGGGTGCGTCGCGCAGCGCCATTGCGCCCTTGCGGGCATGGCTGAACATCACCGGTCTGGTGCGTGAGAGACGTCTGCATTTGTCGTTCGGATATGGACGCAAGCGCTATCGGCGAGAGACGGTCGAGCGGCTGGCGAAACTTTACGAAACGGCCCTGTGCGAACTGGTGGCGCATTGCTGCAGCGGGGCCGTTGGTCTCACGCCTTCGGACGTCCCGTTGTCCGGGCTCGACCAGGCCGATCTCGATCGGTTGGCAACAATTTTCGATCTCCGCAGCATCGAGGACATTTATCCGCTTTCGCCGATGCAGCAGGGCATGCTGTTTCACGCAGTCCGCGATGGCGACAACGATGCCTATGTCAACCAGGTCGGGCTCGAGCTATTCGGCTTCGAGGCCGACAAGCTTCGAGCCGCGTGGCAAGCGGTGAGTGACCGGCATGCGGCCTTGCGGACCGGCTTTGTCTGGCAGCACCTGCCAGGCGCGGCCCAGCAGGTCGTGCACCGTCATGTGACGGTGCCGTTCGTCGAAGAGGATTGGCGCAGCCGGACGGCAGCGCTGGAACGCAATGACGGGCGCGCTGAATTGGATGCCGCGCTGGCAGAAGCATCGCGGTGCGAGCGCGAGAGCGGCTTTGACGTCTCCCAGCCGCCGTTGCAGCGGGTGCGGTTGATCCGGCTCGACGACGAGCGTCACTGGCTGATCTGGACCCATCACCACATCTTTGTCGACGGCTGGAGCTCGGCGCGGCTGGTTGCGGAGGTGTTTCGGCATGTGAGCGGGGGCACACTGCCGGCCGTACAGGGCAGCTATCGCGACTACATCGCATGGCTGCAAAGTCGCGATCACGCAGGCGCCGAGAAATTCTGGCGCGACGCTTTGGCAGGGCTCGAAGCGCCGACCTTGCTGGCGAATGCGCCGGTTACGAACAAGGCATCGGAGGCGGAAGGACACGCCAGCATTGCGCTTTCGCTGAATGCGGAATTGACCGAACGGCTGAAGGCATTTGCGAAGCGCGAGCGCGTGACGCTCAATACGCTCGTTCAGGCGGCGTGGGCGCAGTTGCTGCGGCGGCATTCGGGGCAGGCCGCCGTCTGTTTTGGGGTGACTGTATCGGGTCGTCCGGCAGACCTGTCGGGCTCCGAGGAGATGGTGGGCCTCTTCATCAACACGTTGCCGATTGTCGACGCACCGAGCCCGCAAGCGCGAGCTGGCGATTGGCTGCGTCAGTTGCAGGAGCAGAACCTGGCCCTGCGCGAGCATGGCTGGACGCCGCTCTACGAAATCCAGCGCCTCGCCGGCCAGGCCGGGCAGGCGCTGTTCGACAGCATTCTGGTGTTCGAAAACTATCCGATCGATGAGGCGCTGCGGCAGACGGGGCAAAGCGGCCCGCGCCTGGGACGGGTGCAACATGTGACGCCGACAAATTATGCGCTGGCGGTTGCCGTGTTTGCCGGAAGCGAACGGCTTGATATCGAGTTCAATTACGACCGCGCCCGCTTTGATGAGGTTGCCATCCGGCGCCTTCGGGACATCCTGCACGGATTGCTGGAGCGGATCGCCGCTAATGCGGAGCGACCGATCGGCGATCTCGGATTATCCGCCGGTGATGAGACCCGGCGAATTCTGGAATGGAGCGGTGCCGGCCGCTTGGCGACAGGTGCTTCATATGTCGGTGTCGTCGCGCATATCGAAGCGCAAGCCGCGCGGGCGCCTTCTGCCCCTGCGATTGTGTGGGGCGACCAGCGCCTGAGCTATGGCGAGTTGAACGCCCGGGCCAACCAGCTCGCGCGGCGGCTTCGCCACTGGGACGCCGGTCCGGATCGCCTGACCGGCATCGCCTTGGCGCGCAGCCCTGAAATGATGATAGCGCTCTTGGCCGTTCTGAAAGCAGGCGGCGCCTATCTTCCGCTCGATCCGGATTATCCGGCCGAGCGGCTCGCCTACATGCTGCGCGACAGTGCGGCGACACTGGTATTGACGCAAAGCGCGCTGCTCGAACCTCTCGCGCCGGTGCTGCGCGAGACCGGCGTCGAGGCCTGGTGCATCGACGAACCGCAGCGGCCAGTTGGCGAAGATACTGCCAATCTGAATGTCGAGATTCATCCGGATAGTCTGGCCTACGTCATCTACACGTCCGGTTCGACCGGGACGCCGAAGGGCGTGGCGGTAACGCATGGGCCGCTGGCCATGCATTGCGAAGCGATCGGCCGGTTGTACCGCATGACTTCGCGCGACCGGGAATTCCAGTCGGCCTCGATCAATTTCGACATTGCCCACGAGCGCTGGCTGGTGCCGCTGATGACAGGTGGCTCGCTCGTGCTGCCGTCCAGGCCAGGTCTGTTGATCGACGACCTCGTCGATGAGATTGCGAGAAACTCGGTAACGTCGATCTTTCTGCCGCCGGCCTATGCCGACCAATTGAGCGCAGCGTTGCGGCAGAGTCGGCGCCGGCTTGCGATCAGGGCCTGCATTGTCGGCGGCGAGGCCTGGTCGGATAGCGGAATCAAAGCGCTTCGCCAGGCCGCCGATGTCGACCTTCTGATCAACGCCTACGGCCCGACCGAAACGGTGATCGCGCCGACGGCGTGGCTCGTCGATGACGCCGCGTTGACGCCAGGCCAGCCGGCGCCGATCGGACGGCCCGTTGGCATCAGGTCCGCCTACATTCTCGATGCCGACCTCAACATCGTGCCCGCTGGTGTCACCGGCGAGCTGTTCATCGGCGGTGTTGGGCTGGCGCGAGGCTATCTGAACCGGGGCGCGCTGACGGCGGAACGGTTTATCCCGGATCCGTTCGGCGGCAGCGGCGCGCGCCTCTACCGTACCGGCGATCTTGCGCGGTGGCGGGCGGACGGCGTGATCGACTATGTCGGCCGCGCGGACCAGCAAGTGAAGATCCGCGGCTTCCGGATCGAGCTGGGAGAGATCGAGGCGCGGCTGCTCGAGCAGCGCGGCGTGCGCGCTGCCGCCGTGGTGACGCGCGAGAGCAGGACCGGGCGTCAGTTGATCGCCTATGCCGGCGGCGAGCCGACGCTTGACGGCCGCGCTTTGCGCGATGCGCTGTCGGCCATCCTGCCCGATTACATGGTGCCATCGACGATCGTGGTGCTCGAGCAATTGCCGCTGACCCCCAATGGCAAGATCGACCGTCGCGCATTGCCGTCGCCGGACGAGGATGCGCAGGCCCACCGCGGCTATGAGGCGCCCGAGGACGAAATCGAGATCGCGCTGGCGAAGATCTGGGTGGAACTGCTCGGCGTCGAGCAGGTCGGACGCAACGATCACTTCTTCGAGCTCGGGGGACACTCACTGCTGGCGGTGCGGGTGCTCAGCCGGGTCTCGCAGGAGATCGGCGTGTCGATCCCGGTTTCAGATCTGTTCGTTCATCCCGACCTCGCGTCATTCGCGCGCGTCGTATCGATCAGGCTGATCGAGCAGGAGTTCGACGCCGACGAGCTCCAGGATCTGATCGCGGCGGGGCAGTGAACATGGCTGAACCATCAAAGCCCGGTTTGCGTGATCTGGATTCCGCACAGGTGAAGAAACTCCTGTCGCTGGCGAGAGACCGCAGCCGAAATGCCAGCAAGATTGGAATCTCCTCGATTCCGGCGGTGCCGCGCGGCGGGCCGCTGGAATTGTCCTTTGCCCAGCAGCGGCTTTGGTTGCTGGCGCAGCTCGACGGCGTCAACGCCAACTATCACATTCGCGGCGCTTTGAACCTCGCGGGTGATCTCGACGTCGCTGCATGGCGTCGCAGCCTTGATCAGTTGTTTGCGCGTCACGAATCGCTGCGCAGTGTCTTCCACGTGGTCGAAGGAAAACCCTGCGTTGAATTGCTGCCGGCCGATGAGCACCTGCCGGTGCTCGAACATGACTTGCGGCAACGACTGGATGCCGAACAGGAACTCGCGCGCTTGTGTCGCGAGGAGGCCGATACGCCGTTCGATCTCGCCGTCGGCCCGTTGATCCGCGGACGCCTGATACGGACGGCGGAGCAGAAGTATCTGTTCCTGCTCACCCAGCACCACATCATATCCGACGGCTGGTCGATGGGCGTGCTCGTGCGCGAGCTTGGCGCGCTTTACCGAGCCTTCACAGCAGGCCAAAACGATCCGTTGCCGCCGCTGACAATTCAGTATCCGGACTATGCAGCCTGGCAACGGCAGTGGCTGGCCGGCGAGCGGTTGCAGCGGCAAGTCGATTACTGGCGGCAGGCGCTCGCGGGCGCGCCGGCGGTGCTCGAACTGCCGACAGCCCGGCCGCGCCCGTCGGTCAGGTCGCTCGCCGGTGCGTCATTGCCGATCGAGATCGACGCCGGGCTTGCGCATCGTATCAGGCTGTTCAGCCAGTCGCACCGCGCGACGGCATTCATGACGGTGCTGGCGGCCTGGGCGGCGGTGTTGTCAAAACTTTCCGGGCAGACCGATCTTGTGATCGGCACGCCGACGGCAAACCGCAACAGGCGCGAAATCGAGGGCCTGGTCGGCTTCTTCGTCAACATGCTGGCGCTCCGCGTCGATTTATCGGGAGAGCCTGATGTGGCGGAGCTGCTCAACCGCGTGCGCGCTGCGGCGCTTGAAGCTCAGGATCATCAGGATCTGCCGTTCGAGCAACTCGTCGAGATCATTCAGCCGCCGCGGCGGCTGGAGCATACGCCGGTCTTTCAGGTCGTGTTTGCCTGGCAGAACAACGAAGCGGCGGTCCTTGAATTGCCCGGCCTCCGGGCCGCGATAGCCGATATCCCGCTGCAGCAGGTCAAGTTCGATCTCGAGCTCAATCTGGGCGAGGCGGGCGGCCGCATCGTCGGCGCCTTGAACTATGCAACGGCCCTGTTCGACGAAGCGACGATCAGGCGGCACCGGGACTATCTGCTGGTCTTGCTGCGGGCCATGGTTGCCGACGCGGACCAAATTATCGACCGGATCGATATTCTCGGCGCGGAGGAGCGCAAGCTCGTTCTCGACACATGGAACGAAACGGCTGCGCCGTTCCCATCGGAGCGCTGCATCCACGAACTGTTCGCAGAGCAAGTCCGAACCGCGCCCGAAGCCACGGCGCTGGTTCACGACGACGTTCGCCTGAGCTATGGCGAACTTGATGCGAAGGCCAATCAGCTCGCACGGCATTTGATCGCTTTGGGTGTGGGCCCGGATCGACCGGTCGCGATCTGCCTGGAGCGCGGCATCGCCATGGTCGTCAGCCTGCTGGCCGTGCTGAAGGCGGGGGGCGTTTACCTGCCGCTGGATCCGGCCTATCCGGCTGAGCGGTTGCGCCAGATCGTCGAGGATGCAAGCCCGGGATTGTTGATCGTTGACGATGCCGGACGTGCAATCTTCGCGAAAGCGGTCTGCAAGATTGTCGATCTGGAGGCGAGCGCGTCGGCCGTCGCCAATTTGGCGGCATCAGATCCAGGCGACCTTGTCACGGGACTTACATCACGGCATCTCGCCTACATCATTTACACGTCCGGCTCTACCGGCCGGCCGAAGGGAGTGATGGTCGAACATCGCGGCCTGGTAAATCTGGCGCTGGCACAGCGAGCGCTGTTCGACGTTTCCCAACGCAGCCGCATCGTGCAGTTTGCCTCGTTCAGCTTCGACGCCAGCACCTGGGAAATTGTCATGGCCCTGTGCTCGGGGGCCGAACTGTTTCTCGTCGGCCCGCAACAGCACCGCAATACGTCGGAACTGCTCGATTTTCTCTCGGACAACGCCATTACGCACGCGACCTTGCCGCCGGCGATGCTGCAGGGCCGGGATGATCTCGACAGGTTGGCGTCGCTGCGGGTGCTCGTCCTCGCCGGAGAATTGCCCAAGGCGGAATTGATCAAGGGTCTGCCGCCTGGCGTTGCAGTTTTTAACGGCTACGGGCCGACGGAAACGACGGTCTGCGCTACCAGTTGGCTGCGGCCGGCGGGCTTTAATGATGACGTCGTCCCAATCGGTCGCCCGCTTCCCAATACACGGATCTATCTGCTTGATGGCTTCGGCGCGCCCGTTCCGTTAGGTGCGACCGGCGAAATCTACATCGGCGGGGCAGGAGTAGCCCGCGGCTATCTGAACCGACCCGATCTGACGGCGGAGCGCTTCGTGCGCGACCCCTTTAGTGGCGACGCTAACGCGCGGATGTACCGCAGCGGCGATCTCGGACGCTACCTGCCGGATGGCAACGTCGCGTTCCTCGGCCGCAACGATCATCAGGTAAAAATCCGCGGCTTCCGCATTGAATTGGGCGAGATCGAAGTTCGTCTCAATGAGTACGCCGGAGTGGCCGATGCGGTGGTGCTGGTGCGTCAGGATCACAGCGGTGACCCGCGGCTGGTCGCGTATGTGACCGCGAAGGACGACGGCGTGAAGCTTGATGCCGGTGAATTTGCGGCTGCGATGCGCAATCATCTCCGTGAGCGTTTGCCGGACTACATGGTGCCGTCGGCGTTCGTGCGCCTGAATGCACTGCCGCTCACGCCGAACGGCAAGGTCGATCGCAAGGCGCTGCCCGCGCCGGAGGACGATGCCTTTGCAAGGCGCAGTTTCGAGGCGCCGCAGGGCGAGATCGAGGAGGTAGTTGCAAAGATCTGGACCGAGCTGCTCGGCGTCGATCGAATTGGACGCAACGATCACTTCTTTGAACTGGGAGGCCACTCGCTGCTCGCGGTCCGCATGCTGGAACGCTTGCAGCGGCATTCGCTCCGCGCTGACGTGCGCACGCTGTTCGCCAATCCGGTGCTCGCCGATTTCGCCGCCAGCCTTCATGGCGGCATCGCCGCGGCTGTTCCGGCCAATCTGATCACGCCGCAGACGACGGCAATTACACCCGAGCTGTTGCCGCTGATAGCGTTGACGCAATTCGACATCGACAGCATCGTGGCCAAGGTGCCCGGGGGCGTTGCCAACATCCAGGACATCTACGGGCTATCGCCGCTTCAGGATGGCATCCTGTTTCATCATCTGCTGTCGAAGCAGGGTGATCCATATCTGCTGGTCGGCCAGATGGCGTTTGCAAGCCGTGACCTGCTCGATCGCTATCTCGCTGCCGTTCAACAGGTGATCGATCGTCACGACATTCTCCGCACGTCCATTGCATGGGATGGGCTGTCCGCTCCGGCGCAAGTGGTTTGGCGGCGGGCTTCGCTGGCTGTTACCGAAGTCGTGTTGGATCGCGACAGTCCCGCGCACGAACAGCTTGCGCGGCGTTTCGACCCGCGCCGCAACCGGATCGATCTCGGCCAGGCGCCGCTGCTGCGATTTGCGATCGCCCGCGATCCCGGCAAGGAGCGCTGGCTGCTCTTGGTATTGCTGCATCATTTGATCGGCGATCACTCCACCCTGGAGGTGATGCACGACGAAGTTCAGAAGATATTGTTGGGACGTGCTCATGAGCTTTCGACTTCGTATCCGTTCCGAAATCTGGTTGCGCAGTCGCGTGGATCGGCAGCTACCACGGAGGACGAGCGCTTCTTCCGAAGCATGCTGTCCGACATCGATGAGCCGACCACGCCGTTTGGGCTGGATCGCGTGCATGGCGACGGTGGTGGCGTGGCGGAAGCGCGGCGAATGCTTCCGGAACAGCTCAATGCACGGCTCCGCGTTCTGGCACGGCGGCTGGGCGTGAGCCTTGCCAGCCTCTGCCATCTTGCCTTGGGGCCAGGTGGTGGCGCGAAGCAGCGGACGCGAGCGCGTCGTGTTCGGCACGGTTCTGTTCGGCCGCATGCATGCGGGAGCCGGCGGCGATCGCACCATGGGGTTGTTCATCAACACATTGCCGCTGCGGATCGATCTTGATGGCGCCTCGGTTGAAGACAGCGTTCGCCATGCGCACGCCCGGCTGACTGAGCTGATGGCGCATGAACATGCCTCGCTGGCGCTCGCACAACGATGCAGCGGTGTCGCAGCGCCCGCGCCCCTGTTCAGCTCGATCCTGAATTACCGACACAACGCGATGCCGGTGGCTTCGTCTCCAGATCAGGACGGCGCAGGTCTGCAGGGCGTCGAGTGGCTCGGCGGCGAAGAGCGTACGAACTATCCCTTGATGATGGCGGTCGAGGATTATGGCCAGGCGCTCGGCTTGACCGCTCAGGTTGTCCATCCGCTCTCGGCCGATCGTATCTGCGCCTTGATGCAGCAGGCGCTCGATCAATTGGCGGAGGTGCTGGAGCGCGCACCTCGCTCTCCGGTGCGGCAACTGGATGTTCTGCCTTACGAAGAGCGTCAGCTTTTGCTGGAGACGTGGAATCGGACGCAGGCTCGATATCCACGAGACCGCTCGTTTATCGAACAGTTCGAGGCGCAGGTCGGTCAATCTCCTGACACGATCGCGCTGGTGTTTGGCGATGAGGCATTAAGTTACGTCGCGTTGAACGCGCGCGCCAATCGGCTGGCGCGGCGATTGCGCGATCGCGGCGTTGGAACCGACATGGTGGTGGGGCTGGCGCTCGACCGCGGCGTCGAGATGATGGTCGCGCTGCTCGCGGTATTGAAGGCGGGCGGCGCCTATCTGCCGCTCGATCCGGACTATCCGGCGGAGCGGCTGGCACACATGCTGCGCGACAGCGGCGCTGCGCTGGTGCTGACGCAACGGATGCTGCTGGATCAGTTTGCGCCCGTGCTGGAGGAGACCAGTGCCGAGGCCTGGCTGATCGACGAGCAGCAACACGAAGACGGCGAGGGTGGTGATGCGGCGAATCTCGACGTCACCGTCCATCCCGAGAGCCTCGCTTATGTGATCTACACTTCCGGCTCGACCGGCCTGCCCAAGGGCGTGATGGTCCGCCATGACGCCGTGACGAACTTTCTGGCGACGATGGCGGAGCAGCCGGGCATGACGGCCAAGGACCGCGTGCTCGGCTTGACCTCGCTATCGTTCGACATTGCGGTGCTGGAACTGTGGCTACCGCTCACGCTCGGGGCATGCGTGGTGCTGGCAGATCGTGCGGCCGCGCATGATCCGGCTCGGCTCAAGGCTATCGTCGCCAAGCAGGGCGTGACCCTGATCCAGGCGACGCCGTCGACCTGGCGGATGCTGCTCGATCATGAGGGCCCGTCGTTGCCGGCAAGCTGCCGCGTGCTGTGCGGCGGCGAGGCACTGGCGCCAGATCTGGCGCGGCGGCTGGTGGCGCAAGCGGATGAGGTCTGGAATTTGTACGGCCCGACCGAGACCACGGTGTGGTCGGCCCGCCACCGCCTCGATGCGCAGGACGACCGTCCGGTTTTGGGCGGCCCGATCGGCAACACCAAGCTGCACATTCTCGACAACGACCTCAACCTCGCGCCGGTTGGTGTCGCGGGCGAGCTCTATATCGGCGGCGCGGGACTTGCGCGCGGCTACTGGCGACGCGGCGCGCTGACCGCGGAGCGCTTCATCCCCGATCCGTTCGGCACATCAGGCGCGCGGCTCTACCGCACCGGCGACGTAGCGCGGTGGCGCGCTGACGGCGTGATCGAATATATCGGCCGCGCCGATCACCAGGTGAAGATCCGCGGCTTTCGGATCGAGCTCGGCGAGATCGAGGCGCGGCTGCTCGAACAGGCCGGCGTGCGCTCGGCGGTGGTGGTGGCGCGCGAGGTTGGCGCTGCCCGCCAGCTCGTCGGCTATGTCAGTGGCGGTGCGTCGCTGGACCAGACAGCTCTGAAGACCGCGCTGTCGTCGCTGCTGCCGGACTACATGGTGCCGCCACGGATCGTGGTGCTGGACCGGCTGCCGCTGACGCCGAACGGCAAGATCGACCGCAAGGCGCTGCCCGCCCCGGACCAGCTCGCCGGTCTGGCCGAGCATGTGGCACCGCGCACGCCGGTTGAAGCGGCGCTTGCCGCGATCTGGGCGGACCTGCTGCGCCAGTCCAACATTGGCGTCACCGACAACTTCTTCGAGCTCGGCGGCGACTCTCTCACCGCCGTCCAGCTCGTCAGCCGCATCAAGCGCGATCTCGGCCACGACCTGCCGCTGAACCGCCTGTTTGAAATGACGACCATCGAGACGATGGCCGCTGCGCTTGTCCCGGAGATTCAGGTCGACAAGCGCAGCGACGACATCGCCGCGATGTTCGACATGTTGAAGGAAGTCGAACTTTCCGATGAATGATATCGCCGCCACGCAGAAGCAGCAGCTTCGTGACATCTCAGGGCGATTGATGCGCCTTGATGCCAGCAAGCAACAAGCATTCCTGACGCAGCTCGCGGCGAAGGGCGTCAATCTCGCCATGCTGCCGATTGCGCGCCAGGAGAAAACACGGGCACCGCTTTCCTTTGCGCAATCGCGCCTCTGGTTCTTGTGGCGGATGGATCCGGACAGCGCGGCCTACAACATATCGGCGACGGTGCGGGTGCGAGGGCAGCTTCAACGGCACGCCCTGCAGCAGGCCTTCGATGCGCTGGTCGCCCGTCACAGCGCGCTTCGCACGGTGTTTCGGCAGGAGGGCAAGGAAGCCGAGCAGGTCGTGCTCGACCCGCAACCGTTCGCGTTGCGGCATGTGTCGCTCGATGGCGATGACCGTGAACAGCAGGCATATCTGTTGGCGCGGCAGGAAGCATCACGGCCGTTCGATCTCGAAGCCGGCCCGCTCATGCGCGCCGCGCTGCTGAGGCTGGAGGAAGACGACCATTTCCTTGTCGTCAGCCTGCATCACATCGTGGCCGACGGCTGGTCGATGGGCGTGCTGGTCGACGAGTTCTGGCGCTTGTACGCGGCATTCGCAGGCGGCGAGGCGCCGGCTTTGCCGGAGCCTGATATTGAGTATGCCGATTATGCCTGTTGGCAACGACTCTGGATGAGCGCTGTCGATGGCGAGCGCCAGGTCAATTACCGGACGGCGCGCTTAAAGGATCCGGCGGTGCTGCAGCTTCCAATCGATCGGGCGCGGCCGGCGGTTCCCGATCTCGCCGGCGCCGCGCTCCGCATGGCGCTCGATCCGGCGCTCGCCGAAGGCTTGCGCGCGCTGGCGCGCCGGCATCAGACCACGCTGTTCGTCGTCCTGCTGGCAAGCTTCAAACTGCTGCTTTATCGCTACACCGGCCAGTCCGACATCAGCGTCGGCGTGCCGGTCGCCAATCGCCACCGCGACGAGACGCACGGGGTGATCGGGCTGTTCGTCAACACCCAGGTGCTTCGCACGCAGCTCGACGGTCGCGCGGCGATCGCTGACTTCATCGCATCCGTTCATTCGGCCACGATCGAAGCGCAGGAGAACCAGGACCTTCCGTTCGAGCGCTTGCTAGAGATACTGCAGCCCAAGCGCAGCCTGAGCCAGAACCCGCTCTTTCAGGTGCTCTACAATCATCAGCGCCGGCGCGTGTCGGGCAACCCGCCCGACCGGACCGGCCTGCAGATCGAGAAGCTCGACGCCGAAGTCGACACGGTCAAGTTCGACCTGGCGCTCGACAGCGAAGAGGGACCGGCAGGGGAGATCCGCGCGATCTTTACCTATGCGACCGCGCTGTTCGAGCCGGCGACGGTCGAGCGCCTTGCGTCGCATTGGATCACGATCCTGAACACGATGGTTCAGGACGGCGCGCAGTCGGTCGCCGGCGTGGCACTGCTCTCCGCGCAGGAACTTGCCACGCTGCAGGAGTGGAACGGCGCGGGTGCCGGGATGGCCGCGCCGTTTACACCGGTGCACCAAACGGTCGCGCGGCTGGCCGCGGAAACGCCTGACGCGCCGGCGCTCATCTTTGGCGACAACGTGATCTCTTATGCCGAGCTTGACCGTCGCGCCAATCGGCTCGCACATCGCCTGATCCGCTCAGGTGTCAGTCCTTCCGATCTGGTCGGCATCTCGGCACGGCGCTCGCCATCGCTCGTAGTAGCGCTATTGGCTATACTGAAGACCGGCGCGGCCTATCTGCCGCTCGATCCCGAGCATCCGGCAAAACGACAGGTCGGAACCATGCACGACGCCGGCGTGCGCTTCGTGCTGGTTGATTTGGAAGGCTCGGCACTCACTGCGCTTCCGTCAGGAATCGCGGCTATCCCGCTCGACGCAAGTGATCTCGGCCGGGAGGCGGAGAACGATCCCGGCGTTGCCGTCGAAGCAACAAGCCTTGCCTATGTGATCTACACCTCGGGCTCCACTGGCGTCCCGAAGGGAGTAGCCGTCGAGCATGGGCCCTTTGCGATGCATTGCGAGGTCACCGCCGGGCTCTACGACATGGACCGGTACTCGCGCGAACTGCACTTCCTGTCCTTTACGTTCGACGGCGCCCATGAACGGCTCTGGACGGCGCTGACCTGCGGCGCCGCGCTCGTGATGCGCGACGAGAATCTTTGGTCTGCCGAGCAGACGCTCGAGGTTCTGCGCAAGCAGCGCGTCACCAACGCAGGCTTTCCGCCGGCCTATTTGCAGCAGCTCGCCGACTTTGCGGCGTGGCGCGGCGATCCGCCGCCGGTCGGGCTCTACTCGTTCGGCGGCGAGGCCATGCCGAAGGCCGGGTTCGACAAGGTCAAGCGCGCGCTCAAGCCGCGGACATTGATCAACGGCTACGGCCCGACCGAAACGGTCGTGACGCCGCTGGTCTGGAAGGTCGATGCCAGCGAGGAGATCGAGGGCAACTATGCGCCCATCGGCCGCCCCGTGGGACGCCGCGCGGCCTATATTCTGGATGGTGATCTGAACATCGTGCCGGTTGGCGTAACCGGCGAATTGTTCATCGGCGGCGAGGGACTGGCGCGAGGTTATTGGCAGCGCGCCGGCCTGACGGCCGAGAGATTCATTCCCGATCCCTTCGGTGCACCCGGCGCGCGGCTCTATCGCACCGGCGACCTGGCGAGATGGCGCGCCGATGGCGTGATCGAGTACGTCGGGCGCTCCGATCACCAGGTGAAAATTCGCGGCTTCCGGATCGAGCTCGGCGAGATCGAGGCGTGGCTGATGCGCCAGCCGGCCGTGCGATCGGCCGTGGTCGTTGCCCGTGAAGCCGGCGTAACCAGCCAACTGGTAGGCTATGTCGCCGGCGAGGGCGCGTTCGATGAAGCGGCCATGCGCGCGGCACTTTCGGACGAACTGCCCGATTACATGGTGCCGGCCCGTATCGTGAAGCTTGAGCGGCTGCCGCTCACGGCGCACGGCAAGGTGGACCGCGAAGCGCTGCCGGCGCCCGAGATGCCCACTGCTGCGGCCGGACACGTCGCGCCGCGCACCGCGACCGAGGCGACGCTTGCCGCGATCTGGGCCGAGTTGCTTGGCCGGCCGCTCATTGGCGTTGACGACAATTTCTTCGAGCTCGGCGGCGATTCGATCATCTCGCTGCAACTGGTTGGCCGCGCCCGGCAGGCGGGCCTCGTGATCGAACCGCGTGACGTTTTCCGGCACCAGACCTTGCAGGAGCTGGCGCGGGCCGCGCGCATCGAACGACCGGTGGAAGACGCGACTCCCGAGAAGGACCTCGAGAGCAGCGAGCATCCGCTGTTGCCGATCCAGGCGCGGTTCTTCAGCGAAGACGCCGGCGAACGTCATCACTGGAACCAGGCCGTCCTCTTGATGCCGAAGTCGCGGCTGGATTGGGCGACCGTGGAACGCGCGGTCGCCGCCGTTATCGCGCATCACGATGCCTTGCGTCTTGGCTTCAAGGAAGTCGATGGCGCTTGGCGTGCAACCTATGGCGCTGCGCCGGCAGCTTCGGAGTTTTTGTGGATTCGGAGCGGCATCCGCGATGCAGCCGAGGTGACGGCCGTCGCTTCCGCCGTCCAGGCGAGCCTGTCGCTGGCAGGACCATTGCTGCGCGTGGTCGGCATGGATCTCGTTGACGGTAGCCAGCGGCTTCTCATCGTGGTGCACCATCTCGTCATCGACGGCGTGTCATGGCGCGTGCTGCTCGAAGACTTTGCGGCGACGTACGGGCAGTTTCAGCAAGGCGCAGCGTCGATCGCGCTGGCGAGGAGCCAATCCTGTGCGTCCTGGGGCGCGCGGTTGCAGGCATATAGCCGCACCGAAGAGCTGTCTGCCGAGTTGCCCTATTGGCTCGAACGACGTTCGCGCGCCGATCTACCCTGCGACGACGATCATGGTGGCGTCGACCGGGTTGCCGAGGGCGAGGAAATTTCGCTGGCATTCGATGCCGGGCTGACGACGCGGCTGCTCAAGGAAGCGCCGTCCGCCTACCGGACCCAGGTCAACGATCTGCTGCTGGCCGCATTGGCGCGGGCGGTATCGCGCTGGATCGGAATTGAGGACGTTGTCGTCGAGCTCGAAGGGCACGGCCGCGAGGACATCTTTTCCGGGGCAGACATTTCCCGCACGGTTGGCTGGTTCACCACCGCTTTCCCGGTGCGCTTGGCGGGCGGATCCGGCGACGACGCTTTGCTGATCAAATCCGTTAAAGAGGAGCTTCGGGCGATTCCCGCCCGCGGCTTGGGCTTCGGCGTATTGCGCTATCTCGGCGCCGAGACGCAGCGCCATGCGCTGGCCGCGCTGCCCGAGCCGCGCATCGTTTTCAACTATCTCGGCCAGTTCGATTCCAGCGTGGGTGAGGGCACGCCGTTCCGGCTTGCGCCTGAGAGCGCCGGGCCGTCGCGCAGCGACAGCGCGCCGCTTGGCCGCTGGCTGAGCATCAACGGCCAGGTGCGGGAAGGTCAGCTACGGTTGTCCTTCAGCTACGGCCGCAGGCGTTACCGGCGAGCTACGATCGAACGCCTCGCAGAGCATTATGCCGCGGCGCTGAGAGAACTCGTCGAGCATTGCACAAGTGGCGCCCGCGGCATCACGCCATCGGACTTCGCGTTGTCGAATTTGAGCCAGGCCGATCTCGATCTCCTGGGAGCGACGATCGATTGCCGCGATATCGAAGACATCTATCCGCTGTCGCCGATGCAGCAGGGCATGCTTTTCCATGCGCTGCGCGACGGAGAAAGCGGCAACTACGTCAACCAGGTCGGTCTCGAAGTGCGAGGCCTCGATGCCGGCAGGTTGCGCGCAGCCTGGCACGAGGTGAGCGTGCGCCACGCGGTGCTGCGGACCGGCTTTGCCTGGCGCGAGTTGTCAGGCGCGGCCCAGCAAGTGGTCTATCGCCATGTGACGCTGCCATTCGTGGAAGAAGACTGGCGCGAGCAGGCTGCAGCCATGGACCGCGGCGAACTCGATGCGGCGCTGGCGAAGGCGTCGCAGGCCGAGCGCGCTAGGGGATTCGACCTGTCGCAAGCGCCGTTGCAGCGCGTGCGGCTGATCCGGCTTGACGAAAACCGCCACTGGCTGATCTGGACGCATCACCATATCCTGCTGGACGGCTGGAGTTCGGCGCGTCTGGTTGCCGAGATACTGCAACATGAGCGCGGCCATCGTTTGCCTGCCGTGCAGGGCCGCTACCGCGACTACATCGCCTGGCTGCAACGGCAGGACCGCGACGCGTCCGGGACGTTCTGGCGCACGGCATTGGCGGAACTGGATGAGCCGGGTTTCCTGGCGGATACGCTGGGAGGACCTGCAGCCGCTGGTGCATCCGGCCATGGTTCGCTCGATCTGCTTCTCACTGCCGATCTGACTGCAAAATTGCACGCTTTTACAAAGCGCGAGCGCGTCACGCTGAACACCCTGTTGCAGGGCGCGTGGGCGCAATTGTTGCGCCGTCACACCGGCCGGCGCGTTGTCTGCTTCGGCGCGACGGTGTCGGGCAGGCCGGCAGAGATCGGCGGGTCCGAGGAAATGGTGGGTCTGTTCATCAACACCCTGCCGGTCGTGGATCGGGCAAACCCGCAAACTGATTTGGGTACGTGGCTTCGGGACCTGCAGGAACGTAACATCGATCTGCGCGATCACGGCTGGATGCCGCTCTACGAGATCCAGCGCCTCGCCGGACGATCGGGCCGGCCGTTGTTCGACAATATCCTGGTGTTCGAGAACTATCCGATCGATCAGGCGCTGCGCGGAGAGAACGAAAGCGGTCGCCGGTTCGGGCGGGTCGAGCAGGTTTCAATCACCAACTATGCGCTGACGGTGGCGGTATTCGCCAAGACCGACGGCATCAATCTCGGTTTCCGCTACGACCGAGCCCGGTTCGATGAAGATCAGATCAGATATCTGCAGCTCACGCTGTCGCGGCTCCTTGCCGAGATCGTAGCCGACGCCTCCCGACCGCTGGGTGAGCTCAGCGGGCTCGATGCCGATGAGACGCGGAAGGTGCTCGGCTGGAGCGGTGGCTTTGCCAAGGCTCCGAACGTTGGCAACAGTATCGTCGCTCAGATCGAGGCTCGTGCGGCTGCTTCGCCATCCGCTATTGCGTTGGTATTTGGCGACCAGGAGGTCAGCTATGGGGATCTGAACGCTCGCGCCAATCGTCTGGCGCGGCGGCTGCAAGCCCACGGAATCGGCCGCGACCGGTTGGTCGGGCTCGCACTGGAGCGCAGTGTCGAGTTGATCGTCGGGGTTCTGGCGGTGATGAAAGCCGGCGGAGCCTATCTGCCGCTCGATCCCGATTATCCGCCAGACCGCCTTCTGCATATGCTGCGCGATAGCGGAGCTGCGCTGGTGCTGACACAAAGCCGGTTAGTAGAGCGCCTTGCGCCGGTGATCGCGGACGCTGCCGTCGAGGCCTGGCCGATCGATGAAGCGACGAGGGCACCGACCGGTGAGCCGGTCCGCAATCTCGAGATGGCGCTGCACCCGGATAGCTTGGCCTATGTGATCTATACGTCGGGATCGACGGGCGTCCCTAAGGGCGTCGCGTGCACGCACGGTGCGCTGGCCGCGCGGCTTGGCTGGATGCAGGCGGAGTATCGCCTCGGTGCCGGCGAGACCTTGCTGCAGAAAACGCCATTCAGTTTCGACGTCTCGGTCTGGGAGATCCTCTGGCCGCTCGCGACCGGCGCACGGCTTGCGATTGCGGCGCCGGGCGCGCATCGCGAACCGCGGCTTCTGGTCGATGCCATCATCGCCCACGACGTGACGACACTGCATTTCGTGCCCCAGATGCTCGAACATTTTGTTGCCGAGTCTGAGGCGAAACGCTGCGTCAGCCTCAAGCGCCTGTTTGCCGGCGGCGAAGCCTTGTCGGCGGAACTGAAGGCGCGTGCGCTCGCAGCCTTCCCCAACGTGCGTTTCGACAATCGCTACGGGCCGACGGAAGCCTTGATCAATGCCACGTTCTGGAATTGTCGCGACGATGGCGCGGGGCGGGTGCCGATCGGACGGCCGATTCCGGGCACGGTCATTCGGATCCTCGATATCGACCTGAACATGGTCCCGGCCGGCGTGACCGGTGAATTGTTCATTGGCGGGGCAGGACTGGCGCGGGGCTACTGGCGACGTCAGGCGCTGACGGCGGAACGCTTCCTTCCCGATCCCTTCGGTGGCCCTGGCGGGCGGCTATATCGAACGGGCGATCTGGCGCGTTGGCGCGCCGACGGCGCGATCGAATATGTCGGGCGGTCCGATCATCAGATCAAGATCCGCGGCTTTCGTATCGAGCTCGGAGAGATCGAGGCGCGGCTGCTCGATCAACCCGGTGTCCGCGCTGCGGTGGTGGTGGCGCGCGAAGTCGGACTGGGCCGCCAGCTCATCGGATACGTCAGTGGCGCGAGTGAACTGAAGGAACAGGTCCTGCGGACGGCGCTGTCGGCCGTTCTGCCTGATTACATGGTGCCGTCGCGGATCGCAGTGCTGGAGCGGCTGCCGCTGGCGCCGAACGGCAAGATCGACCGCCAGGCGCTCCCGGCGCCCGACGCCGCGTCCACGGGTGCGCAGCACGAGGCTCCGCGCACGCCGGCCGAATTGGCACTCGCGGCGATCTGGGCCGAACTGCTTGGCCGGCCTGCTGTCGGCCTTGCCGATAATTTCTTCGAGCTCGGCGGCGATTCGATCATCTCGCTGCAGATGGTGAGCCGGGCCCGTCGCGCCGGTTACCTGATCGAACCGCGCGACGTGTTTCAGCATCAGACGCTCGAAGCGTTGGCGCTGGCCGCGCGTGCCGAGCAGCGCAGCGAAACGCTCGCCGATCAGGGGCAGGTCACCGGCCCGCACTCATTGCTGCCGATCCAGGCGCGGTTCTTTGCAGAGGACCTGGGAAAGCGCGATCACTGGAACCAGGCGGTGCTGCTGCGGCCGAGAGATCATCTCGATTGGGAGATGATGCGGCGCGCGATGGCGGCCGTGGTCGATCATCACGACGCGCTACGGCTTCGCTTCGAGGAAGCCGAAGGAACGTGGCGTGCAGAGCACGGCCCTGCACCCGCCGCCGCGGATCTGCTTTGGATACGAAGCGCGCCCGACGGCGAAGCCGTGACGGCGTTGGCAGCATCAGTGCAGGCAAGTCTTTCGATATCGAGGGGGCCGCTGCTGCGGGCGGTCGGGATCGACGTTGCCGATGGCACTCAGCGTCTCCTCATCGTGATCCATCATCTGGTGGTCGACGGCGTGTCGTGGCGGATTCTGCTGGAAGACGTCGCCGCCGCATATGCTCAGCTAGTGAACGGCGGCGCGGCGGTTGCGCTTCCGGCGAAGAGCCATGCCTACGCCGTGTGGGGCAAGCGGCTGAAAGATCATGCAGCATCGCCCGAACTGGCGACTGAATTGTCCTATTGGATCGATCGCCGTGCGAACGCGGATATTCCCTGCGACAACGACCATGGCGGCGGCGACTATGTCGCCGATGCCGATGAAGTCTTGCTTACGTTCGAACGGGAATTGACGCAGCGCCTGCTGACGGATGCGCCGTCCGCCTATCGTACGCAGATCAACGATCTTCTTCTCGCCGGCCTTGTACGCGCCGTCTGGCAATGGAGCGGACAGGACGATGTGCTGGTCGAGCTGGAAGGCCACGGCCGCGAGGACCTGTTCGGCGATCTCGACATCTCGCGCACCGTCGGCTGGTTCACCACCGCCTTTCCCGTGCGGCTGGCTGGTGGATCGCAAAACCCTTCGTCACTCATCAAGACTGTGAAGGAGGAACTTCGTGGCATTCCCGGCCGCGGGCTCGGTTATGGCGTATTGCGCTATCTCGGCTCCGAAGAGCAGCGCGCGGCGCTGGCTGACATTGCCGAGCCGAAGCTTGTCTTCAACTATCTCGGCCAGATCGACGGCGGTGTCGACGACGCGGCATTGTTCGCCATGGCATCGGAAAGCGCGGGTCCCTCGCGTGACGCATCGAGCCCGTTGCGGCGCTGGCTCAGCGTGAATGGCACCGTGCGCGAAGGCCAGTTGCGGCTCTCGTTCGGCTTCGGTCGAAAGCGCTACCGGCGGGAAACGGTCGAACGATTGGCCGGGCTGTACGACGTGGCGTTGCGCGAACTGGTCGATCACTGCACCAGCGGCGCCTGCGGCGTGACGCCGTCGGATGTAGCATTGTCGGGCCTTGGCCAGGCCGATCTCGACAGGCTGGAGTTGGATTGGCGAGAGATCGAGGACATCTATCCGTTGTCGCCGATGCAGGAGGGCATGCTGTTCCATGCGATGCACGACGGCGAGAGTGGGCTTTACGTCAATCAGGTTGCCGCGGAAGTGCGCGGTCTCGATGCCGGAAAGCTCCATCGCGCCTGGCAGGCGGTCAGCGATCGCCATGCGGTGCTGAGAACCGGCTTCGTCTGGCGCGATCTTTCCGGCTCGCCGCAACAGATTGTCTATCGTCGTGCTGAGGTGCCGTTCGTCGAGGAGGACTGGCGCGCGCGGCCTGCGGCGTCCGAGCCGTCGCAGTTGGAGGCTGCGCTGGGCGAAGTCTCGCTGCGCGAGCGGGTCGAAGGGTTTGACCTGTCGAAGCCGCCCCTGCAGCGGGTGCGGCTGATCCGGCTCGGAGAAGATCGTCATTGGCTGATCTGGACCCACCATCACATCCTTCTCGACGGATGGAGCTCGGCGCGGTTGATCGCCGAGGTGATGCAGCACAATGGCGACGGCCGGTTACCTGCGTTGCAACGCCGCTATCGCGACTACATCGGTTGGCTGCAGAGCCGGGACAGCGATGCATCGGCGGCGTTCTGGCGCAATGCCATGGCGAAGCTGGAAGAACCGAGCTTCCTGTCAGGCGGTTCGACCGAATATGCCGACGCGGAGTCGCCCGGTCACGGCATGCTCGCGCTGGAGCTGGATGTTGCCGCGACTGAACGCCTGCAGCAATTTGCTGCGCGTGAGCGTGTGACGCTGAACACGCTGGTGCAAGCGGCTTGGGCGCAACTGCTACGGCAATATACCGGGCAGGGAACGGTTTGCTTCGGTGTCACCGTATCAGGCAGGCCGCCGGAACTGGCCGGCGCCGAGGACATGGTGGGCCTGTTCATCAACACCTTGCCTGTTATCGACGATGTCGGTCCGCAGCAGAAAGTCGGCGCATGGCTGCGCGACCTGCAGGATCGCAATCTGACCTTGCGCGAATACGGCTGGACGCCGCTCTACGAGATCCAGCGCCTGGCGGGACGTCCCGGGCGGCCGCTGTTCGACAGCATCCTGGTGTTTGAGAATTATCCGGTCGACCACGCGCTGATGGGGAAAGATGGACAGATCCGTGTCGGCGAGACCAGGATCGTCGAGACCAGCAACTATCCGCTGTTCGCCAGCATCGGCCTCGATGAGCGGCTGCGGTTGGTGTTCAACTATCAGCGCAGGCACTTTGATGAGGCGCAGATCGCGCGGCTGCAGCGCGCCTTTGTGCGGCTGATGGAGGCGTTGAGTATCGATGCCGATCGGCCTGTCGGCATGATCGCAGCCAGCGATCCGGCCGATGATGCGCTGCTCTCCCGAGCGAACGACACGCGCCGCGATGAGCTGCGCCGGGGAATTGTCGAGCAGCTCGAGGCGCAGGTCGATCAATCGCCTGACACGATCGCGCTGGTGTTTGGCGATGAGGCATTAAGTTACGCCGCGCTGAACGCGCGCGCCAATCGGCTAGCGCGGCGGCTGCGCGATCGCGGCGTCGGAACCGACGCGGTGGTGGGGCTGGCGCTGGAGCGCGGCGTCGAGATGATGGTCGCGCTGCTGGCGGTCTTGAAGGCGGGCGGGGCCTATCTGCCGCTCGATCCGGACTACCCGGCGGAGCGGCTGGCGCACATGCTGCGCGACAGCGGCGCTGCGCTGGTGCTGACGCAACGGACGCTGCTGGAGCAGTTCTCTCCGGTGCTGGAGGAGACCAGCGCCGAGGCTTGGCTGCTTGACGAGCAGCAGCACGAAGACGGCGAGGGCGGTGATGTCGGCAATCTTGATGTCGCTGTCCACCCCGAAAGCCTGGCTTATGTGATCTACACCTCCGGCTCGACCGGCCTGCCCAAGGGCGTGATGGTCCGCCATGATGCGGTGACAAACTTTCTGGCGACGATGGCGGATTGGCCGGGTCTTACGCACGAGGACCGCGTACTCGGCTTGACCTCGCTGTCGTTCGACATTGCGGTGCTGGAACTGTGGCTACCGCTCACGCTCGGGGCATGCGTGGTGCTGGCGGATCGCGCGGCGGCGCATGATCCGGCCCGGCTCAAGGCGATAGTAGCCGCGCAGGGCGTCACCATGATCCAGGCGACGCCCTCGACCTGGCGGATGCTGCTCGATCATGAGGGCCCGTCGTTGCCGGCAAGCTGCCGCGTGCTGTGCGGCGGCGAGGCACTGGCGCCAGATCTGGCGCGGCGGCTGGTGGCGCAAGCGGGTGAGGTCTGGAATTTGTACGGCCCGACCGAGACCACGGTGTGGTCGGCCCGCCACCGCCTCGATGCGCAGGACGACCGTCCAGTTTTGGGCGGCCCGATCGGCAACACCACGCTGCATATTCTCGACAACGATCTCAATCTCGCGCCGGTTGGCGTGGCGGGCGAGCTCTATATCGGCGGTGCAGGACTGGCGCGCGGCTACTGGCGACGCGGCGCGCTGACGGCCGAACGCTTCATCCCCGATCCGTTCGGCCCGCCAGGTGCGCGGCTGTACCGCACCGGCGACGTAGCGCGGTGGCGCGCTGACGGCGTGATCGAATATATCGGCCGCGCCGATCACCAGGTGAAGATCCGCGGCTTTCGGATCGAGCTCGGCGAGATCGAGGCGCGGCTGCTCGAGCAGGCTGGTGTGCGCTCGGCAGTCGTGGTGGCGCGCGAGATTGGCGCGGCGCGCCAACTCGTCGGCTATGTCAGCGGCGAAGCGTCGCTGGACGGGACAGCTCTGAAGACCGCGCTGTCGTCGCTGCTGCCGGACTACATGGTCCCGCCACGGATCGTGGTGCTGGACCGGCTGCCGCTGACGCCGAACGGCAAGATCGACCGCAAGGCGCTGCCCGCCCCGGACCAGCTCGCCGCCTCAACCGAACATGTGGCACCGCGCACGCCGGTGGAAGCGGCGCTCGCCGCGATCTGGGCCGATCTGCTGCGCCAGCCCGACATTGGCGTCACCGACAATTTCTTCGAGCTCGGCGGCGACTCGATCATCTCGCTGCAGATGGTGAGCCGCGCGCGCCGTGAAGGTGTGTCGATCGAGCCGCGCGATGTGTTCCGGCACCAGACGATCGAAGCGCTGGCTGCGTTGTCCTGCGACGTTGGCCCGAACAAGGACACTTTTGGACCTGCGCGTGGCTCACTGTCGGGTTTGACCAGCGAACAGCTCGATCGGCTTGAACTGGACTGGAGCCGCATCGAGGACATCTACCCGCTGTCGCCGATGCAGCAGGGCATGCTGTTCCACAGCCTGCGCGATGCCGGCAGCGGCGTCTACGTCAACCAGGTCAGCGTTGAAATCCGCGGACTTGATGCGGAGCGTCTCGGGAAATCATGGCGCGAGGTGACCGCTCGCCATCAGATGCTTCGGACCGGCTTCCTGTGGCGCGAGCTTGCCGGGTCTCCGCTGCAAGCCGTCTATCGCGACGCCGTCGCGCCGTTCGAACAGGAGGACTGGCGCGGGCAAACCATCAATGAGGACCGGATTGCGGCGGCGCTTGCCGACGAACGCGCCGCCGAGTTCGATTTGTCGATGCCGCCGCTGCAGCGCGTGCGGCTGCTGCGCCTCGAGGACGATCTCTATCGCCTGATCTGGACCTACCATCATATCCTGATGGACGGATGGAGTTCGGCAAGGTTCGTCGGGGAAGTCCTGGAATGCTATTATGGCGGCACGCTCGCGGCGAACCCGACGCGTTACCGCGACTACATCGCCTGGCTGCTGGCGCAGGACGCCAAGGCTGCCGAGGCTTTCTGGCGTGAGCAGCTCAAATCCTTCGACGAGCCGACGCAACTGGCCGATGCCTTCGGCTCGCGCCGCCATGATGCATCCGGCCACGAGCGCTGTTACACGCGGCTTGGAGAGACGGCGACCGCGGAGCTGAAAGCATTCGCGCGCCGTGAGCGGATCACGCTCAATACCGTCGTTCAAGGCGTATGGGCGTTGCTGCTGCAGCGCTATACCGGCCAGCAGACGGTAACGTTCGGGGTAACCGTCGCCGGCCGCCCGGCGAAGCTCGACGGATCGCAGCAGATGCTCGGGCTCTTTATTAACACCTTGCCCGTGATCGAAACGCCGGCATCCACGGTAACTGTCGGAGAATGGTTGCGGGCGCTTCAGGATCGGAATTCGGCGATCCGGGATTACGAGCATACGCCGCTTTACGATATCCAGAGCTGGGCTGGCCGTGCCGGTCAGGCCATGTTCGACAGCATCATCGTGTTCGAGAACTATCCGATCGAGCGCAGCATGCACCGGGGTGACGGCTCGCTGCAGTTCGGCGGCCTCAGGAATGTCGACGTGACGAATTATCCGATGGACCTGTCGGTGCTCGTCGAGGACACGCTTCAGGTCGAGTACACCTATATGCCGAGCCATTTTACGGCGGCACAGGCGACGCAGATCAAGACGCAGTTCGAGCGTTTGCTTGAAGTGCTGACGCGCGACGCGTCGGCGTTGCTTGGCAATATCGATCCGGTCACGGCGGTCGACGCCGCGCTCGCCGAAAACTGCAATCGGCACGCGACGTCGGCGGTCCCATTGCCGCTGGTTCACGAGACGATCAGCATCCACGCGCGGCGTCACCCGGAACGGACGGCGCTTACCATCGGCGGCAAAGCGCTCTCGTTCGGTGCGCTCGAGGCCAGGGCCAATCGTCTTGCCCATCACCTGATCGGCCAAGGGCTGAAGCCTGAACAGCGTGTTGGCGTCGTGGTCGAGCGAACGGAAGCCACGATGGTCGCGCTGCTTGCCGTCCTGAAGGCGGGCGGGGCCTACGTTCCGCTCGATCCGGAGATCCCGGCCGAGCGGCGCGCCTTTGTCATGCGCGATGCCGGGATCTCGTTCTTGCTGGCAGGACAGCTCGATGTCCGGGAAGGCATTGATGGTGTCGAAAGAATCTGCCTTACGACATTCGATTTCGATGCCGGGCCGGAGCATGCGCCGCAACCGGAGCTGCACCCCGAGAATCTCGCTTATCTGATCTACACGTCCGGTTCGACGGGAAAGCCAAAGGGCGTCGCCGTCGCCCATGGGCCGCTCGCGATGCACTGTCACGTCACGGGCCGGCTTTACGAGATCGACGAGAGCTCGTGCGAGCTGCACTTCCTGTCGCTCGCCTTCGATGGCGCCCATGAACGCTGGCTGACGGTGTTGTCGCATGGCGCGCGTCTCTTGATGCGGGATGCCGAATTGTGGACGCCGGAGCAGACGGTCGAGAATCTGCACGCGCATGGTGTCAGCCATATCGGGTTGCCGCCGGCCTATCTGCAGCAGGTTGCGGAGGCGGTCGAGCAGGCGGGCAATCCGCCGCCGGTCAAGCTCTACTCGTTCGGCGGCGAGGCGATGCCGAAAGCGGGCTTCGACAAGGTCAGGCGCGTTCTGAAACCGCGGATATTGATCAACGGCTACGGTCCGACCGAAACCGTTGTTACGCCGCTGGTCTGGAAGGTCGATGGCGTTTCCGAATGCGAGACACCTTATGCGCCGATTGGTCTGCCGGTCGGCGACCGCCGCGCCTACATCCTCGATAGTTCGCTCAACATCATTCCCGCCGGTGTCGCCGGCGAGCTCTATCTTGGCGGCTTCGGACTGGCGCGCGGTTATCACGGCAAAGCGGGCATGACCGCCGAGCGTTTCGTGCCCGATCCATTCTCTGCGGTGCCGGGGAGTCGCCTCTACCGGACCGGTGACCTCGCGCGCTGGCGCGAAGACGGTACCGTCGAATACCTCGGCCGTAGCGACGACCAGGTCAAGGTCAACGGCTTCCGGATCGAGCTCGGAGAGATCCAGACTTCCCTGCTTCGCCACGAGGAGATCGAACAGGCCGCCGTAGTGGCGCTAGCGGGCGCGGCCGGAAACCAACTCATTGCCTATGTAGCGCCGAAGGCGGCAAAGAACGCAACGGGAGGCGCTGCCGAGGCTCTGGTCGACAGATTGACCTCCTTCCTGAAGCAGACCTTGCCTGTTTACATGGTGCCGGCGCGGATCATGGTGCTTGAGCGACTGCCGGTGTTGTCGAGCGGCAAGGTTGACCGGCGTGCGCTGCCGGCCCCCGACTCGGCCGGGCGAAGCTTCGTGGCTCCGCAAGGGTCGGCCGAAACCGCGATGGCGCGGCTGTGGGCCGACATTCTCAAGCTGCCGCAGGTCGGCGTCACCGATAATTTCTTCGAGCTCGGCGGCAATTCGATTCTCAGCCTGAAGGTCGTGGCCCGGCTGCGGCAGGACAAGACATTTGGCATCGAGATCAAGCTTCGTGATCTCCTGCAGAAGCCCACGATCCGCGCGCTGCTCGCGGATAACGTTTCTCCGGCGCCCGCCGCTGCGCCGCCGCCGACAGCGCTGCTGCCGCTGAATGCCGCGGTTCGTGGCGCGCATCCGGTATTCTCTGTGCATGGCGGCTTCGGCACCGTCTTCGATTATGGGCCGCTGGCGCGTCGCCTGGAAGGACGCCGCCAAGTCATTGGGCTGCAGTCCAGGATGCTGGTCGATAGTTCATGGAGCGACCGGTCGCTCGAAGCGATGGCGTCCGACTATGCGAACGAGATCAGGCAGGTTCAGCCGCAAGGTCCCTATAGCTTGGTGGGCTGGTCGCTCGGAGGCCTTCTCGTCACGCTTGTTGCAGCCGAGCTCGAACGGTGCGGTGAACGCGTCGATTGTCTCCTGATGGTCGACAGCTTTGTGCTGCGTGAGCACGGCGGATCGGATCGGCAGGCAGCGGCATCCCACTGGGCCGATGATCTCGCAGGGTTGCTGTCGGCCGTTCTGCCGCACGCCGCAGCCGTTCGTATCAGTTCGCATGTGGAGGAGGCGAAGGTCACAGGCATGCCGGAGACATCCGAGAGCGTCCGGCGTCTGGTTGCGCAGATATTAGGGGAGGGAACTTCGGCGGACGACACACTGCTTGGCGTCGACGATCTGTCAGCAGCCTTCGCGGTCGGCCGGCACCTCAAGACCCTGACGCAGAATGCCGCGCCGCCGCGGCGTCTTGCGACCAAGCCATTGTGCTGGTGGACGTCGGGCCGCCTGACGCAGCGCGATCGGCTGGAGACGCAACTGCCTGATGCCATTGATCGCGGCGTCATCGGAGACAACCATTTCACGATCCTGAGGGATGCCAGCTTGCTCGATGAGATCTGCAGGCTGCTCGTGCCGGAGACGGCATCGGCGGCTTCGCAGGACACGGTGCCGGAACCGGCGGAGTGAAATTCACATGAGCCTTGATCCCGATATCGCCGCACTGCTCGAGATGGTGCAGGATGGCACGGAACGCGGATCACGCATTCCGTTTCCGCAATTGACGGCCGTACAGGCACGCGCCGATTTCGATGCATCCTCGCCGTTGCTCGATGTCGATCCGCCGGCGCTCGCGTATGAGCGCCATCTCGCGCTGCCGACGCGCGATGGAGCTACGATCGATGCGCGGCTCTACGCGAAGCAGGAGCCGAGCCGTAGCAATCCAGCACCGGTCCTGCTCTATATGCACGGCGGCGGCTTTGTCGTCGGAAGCCTGGATTCGCATCAGCCATTGTGCCGCGGGCTCGCCGAAGACAGCGGCGCGGCTGTGCTGTCGGTCGGCTATCGGCTTGCTCCGGAGCACAAGTTTCCGACCGCGTTCGAGGATGCGGTCGATGCGCTGACCTGGATCGGCCGTGAGGGGCCTGCTGCGGGACTAGATGCCGGCCGCGTCGTCGTCGGCGGCGACAGCGCCGGCGGCACGCTCGCCGCGGCGCTCGCCATTGAAGCAAAGGCGAACCGAAACCTGCCGCAGCCTGTCCTCCAGGTACTCGCCTATCCCGGCCTGAGCTCCCGGCAAACGTCCAATTCCTACGAACGATACGGATCCGGTTATCTCCTGGAACGCGGCACCGTCGACTGGTTCTTCCGGCAGTATCTCCGCGACGATTCGGACCGCGAGGATTGGCGGTTTGCGCCGCTGGCCGCGGAAGATCTCTCAGGGCTGCCCCCGGCGCTCATCGTGCTTGCCGAATATGATCCCCTGGTGGACGAGGGGCGCGAATACGCAGCAAGGCTCCGCGCCGCCGGCGTTCCTATCGACCTGCAGATCTATCCGGGCATGATCCACGAGTTCCTGCGCATGGGAAATGTCGTGGCCGATGCCCTGCAGGCACGGGCCGCGATCGGGCAGGCGCTGGCGGGCGCGTTTCGCGCCGCAGGCGAAAGGCAGCCACCGGGCATGGAAAGACAGAGCATATGAAGGTATGGCATATGAAGGTATGTCATAGCTTTCGTCCCTCGCAGCCTCGCCGTAAGCCGTTCCCGAGCCGCACCCCATGAGCAAGAATTCACTCTCCGATTACAGGCTGTCTCGCCGCGCGCTTCTCACAGTGGGCGCGGGCATCGGCGGCGGGGTGCTTGCAGGCGGCTGGCCGATGGCGCTTGCGCAAGCCGCCGCACCGCAAGGAGGCCCCCGCATCGCCGCGCTCGGCTGGGCCTGCGCGCAGACTATACTGGCGCTCGGCATCGTGCCGCTGGTTATTCCGGAAATCGAGCGTTACAGCCGGCTCGTCGTCGAGCCGGCTGTCCCGTCAAGCGTCCAGGAGATAGGCCTGCGTTCGGAGCCAAATCTCGAGCTGCTGCAGAGCTTTGCGCCTGATATTATCATCATCGATCCCAGTATCACGGCGGCAATACCCCGGCTCAAGCTGATCGCCCCGGTCGAAGTCTTCACGATTTTCAAGCCCGGCCGCCATCCGCTTGAAACGGCGCGCAGTTCGACGATGGAGCTGGCGCAGCGTCTCGGTGTGCAGGCCGCATGCGAGGCCTATCTGGCGCGCTTCGATGCTGCCATGACCGGCTACCGTGATCAGCTTCGCGGTCGCAACGACAAGCCGCTGTATCTCGTCAGCGAGATCGCGCGCAACCGTGCGCTCGTATTCGGCCCGAACAGCCTTTACCAGGAAGTCCTCAGCCAATTCGGGCTGAAGAATGCCTGGACCGGACAGAGCGGTCCGTGGGGACATACCAGCGTGGGCCTTGAAGTGCTCGCTGCAGTTCCGGATGCGCGGCTGGTTCTGATGAGTTCGCGGGTTGCCGATATCGAAGCCCTGCTCAACGCAAGCCCGGTGTTGCGGACCTTGCCGTTCCTCCGCTCGGGGCGGCTGACGGTGCTGGGAAATCAATTCTTCTATGGCGGCGTGCCGGCGGCTGAACGCTTCGCACGCCTTCTCGCCGAACGTTTGCCGCAGGAAAACAATGAGCAAGGTTGACGCGCTGCCCGCCCGATCCGGGATCGAGATGCATCCTGCGATGCTGATCGGCTTGTTGTTTGCGGCGGCGGCTGCGCTGACCTTTCGGCATCTGTCGGGATATCTGCCTGTTAATGCGTGGTTGCCGGTGTTGTGGCGTCCTGAAATCAACGATCCGCAGCAGATGCTCGTGCATTATACGGTCTTTCCGCGAATTGCGGTGGCGCTATTGGCCGGGGCAGCATTGGGCCTTGCCGGCGCCGTCTGTCAGCAGGTGCTGCGCAATCCGCTGGCCGAGCCAACCACGCTCGGCGTCTCGAACGGCGCCTATCTCGCATTGGCGGTGACGACCTTGTGGGCGCCGTCGCTGCTTGCTTTGGGCCGCGAGTGGATTGCGCTGGTCGGCGGGTTCGCTGCATTCCTGTGCGTGTTCGGCCTCACCTGGAAACGCGCACTATCGCCGGTCGTGCTGGTGCTGGCCGGGCTGATCGTGGGCTACTACTGCGCCGTGACGACCCAGGCCCTGGTGCTGCTCAACCATGACTACCTGATCGGCCTGTTCATCTGGGGCGCGGGCTATCTCAATCAGCAGGACTGGAGCAATGCGGCGTTCCTGGCGCCGCGGTTTCTGATTTCGTTCGTGCTGATCGCGGCGATGGTCCGCCCGCTGACATTGCTCGGCTTCGACGACGAGACCGCGCGCAATCTCGGCCTCGGATTGACGGGCGCGCGGGTCTGTGCGCTTGGCATTGCGATCGCTCTCAGCGCTTCGGTGGTCAGTGTGGTCGGCGTGTTGGGCTTTGTCGGTCTGACCGGACCGGCTCTCGCCATGCTTGCGGGCGCGCGACGTTTCCGCGATCGGCTGATTTGGGCGCCGCTCTGCGGCGCCGGCCTCTTGTGGCTGGCAGACGAGCTTGTGCTGCTGATTCCGCCGGGCTATCGCGAGATGCCGGCCGGCGCAGCCACGGCCTTGATCGGCGCGCCCATGTTGCTGGTGCTGTTGCCGCGGCTACGGTCCGCAGCTCCAGTCGGAAACCTCACACCATCCGTTCCGCCACGTCTTGATCATCCCTGGCGGGTGATCCTGTTTGGTCTAGCTTTGCTGTTGTTTGTGGTCTGGGTCGCGCTCGCGGTTGGGGTCGGCGCCGAGGGCTGGAGCTGGAGTGGTCTCGCCGACATCCAGGAATTCCTGCCGTGGCGCTGGCCGCGTGTGGTGTCGGCGTTGGCCGCGGGGGCCACGCTGGCGGTGGCTGGCACGCTGCTGCAGCGCATGACAGGAAATCCAATGGCGGCTCCAGAGGTGATGGGGATCAGCTACGGCGCCGCGATGGGCGTGATCGTTCTTCTCTATCTCCTTCCGTCCCACACGCGCGTGGCGCAGATTGCAGGCGGCGGGATCGGAGCCTTCATCGTGCTCGGGCTGGTTCTGCTGTTCAGCCGGCGGTCCGAATTCAGTCCGGAGCGTGTGCTGCTGGCTGGTGTCGCCATGAGCGCGGCATTCGGCGCGATCATCGCCATGGCGCTGGCGACCGGTGATCCGCGCATCGGCATGCTGCTGTCATTGCTGACCGGATCGCTCTATCAGATCAGTCCGGCCGAGGCCTGGGTCCTGGCCGCCGCGGCGCTCCTTCTGTTGATCATGGTGCCGATGCTGTCACGCTGGCTCGACATTCTGCCGCTCGGCTCGGCGGCCTCGCGTTCGATCGGCGTATCGATGGCCAGAAGCCGCATCATCATCATGCTGCTGACCGCATTGTTGACGGCGACCGCGACGCTGATGGTTGGGCTGCTGAGTTTGGTCGGTTTTATCGCGCCGCATATGGCGCGGATGATGGGGGCGCAGCGCGCGCTGCATCAGACGGCGCTGGCCGCGCTGATCGGAGCCATCCTGATGGTAACAGCCGATTGGGCCGGGCGAATGGTTATATTTCCGTTCCAGATGCCGGCCGGCATTTTCGCGATGATGCTCGCCGGGCCCTATCTTCTCTGGCTGTTGCGACCGCAGCGCGGATGACGCGAGACGGTGAAACGCCGAATGATTTACGCGCTCACCGTGCGAAGCTGATGAGATGGCTGTGATCCGGAGACGGCATCACCCCCATCGGAATGCCGTAGATGGTTTCGAGTTCGGCAGGCGTCATGATCCTGTCCGGCGCGCCGCGCGAAATCAGCTTGCCCGAATGCAAGGCGATGATCTCGTTGCAGAAGCGCGCCGCCATGTTGACGTCATGGAGCACGACGACCACGCCGAGATTGCGCTCCCGCGCGAGCCGCTTCACGAGCGACAGCACTTCGATCTGATGGGCAATGTCGAGCGCCGAAGTCGGCTCATCGAGCAGCAGGCATTCGGCATCCTGCGCAACCAGCATGGCGATCCAGACCCGCTGGCGCTCGCCGCCTGACAATGTATCGACCAGCCGGTCCGCAAACGGCTCGATGTGGGTCAGCGCCATGGCTTCCGCGACCTTGTCGCGGTCAGTGTCGCCAAATCGGCCCAGCGCGCCATGCCAGGGATAGCGGCCGAGCGCGACCAGCTCCTTCACCAGCATGCCGGCGGCGGGCGGCGTCTGCTGCGGCAGATAGGCGACCTTGCGGGCGTACTCCCGATCGCTCCATTCGCGTAAAGCGCGGCCCTCGAAACGGATCGTGCCGGATGAGCTTGGCTGCTGCCGCGCCAGCAACTTCAGCAAGGTCGATTTGCCGGAGCCGTTGTGCCCGATCAGGCCGACGACGCTGCGCGCGGGAAGCGACAGGGTGAGCGGTTCGAGCAGCGCGCGCCCCGCCACGGCGAACGCCACCTGGTCCAGTTCGAACAAGGGCGCGGCCGCATCGGGCGAGGCCTCGGCGATTTCGGTTGGCCGAACTACATGCATAGGAAAGGGCCTGCGGGGATAATGCGGTGCGAGGTGAATGTCGTCGTCCCGTCGGCCTGCGGTTGTGGGGACGTCATGGCTGCCGCAGGCTCCAATAAGCGACCGCAAGATGCTGATCGCGGGCGAGCTTTCGCTCGTCGCGCAGATGGTTTCGCAGCGCCTTCAGCGCCTGCGCTTCGCACGCGACCCATGCAAAGACCTCGCGATGATCCGGCCATCGCACGGCCTTGACGGCATCGACCAATAGCTGCGTCGTCCCGGCCGGACGGTCGCCGCGATGCAGCCATTGGATCGATACGCCGGCTGGCGCGATCAACGGAACCTGCTCAAGCCGGTCGGCGACTTCGATGAAGACTTCACCGGTTGCCGTCGTCGGCAGCGTTTCGAGAATTCGCGCAATGGCGGGAAGGGCGGTCTCGTCGCCCGCCAGCAGCAACCAGCGTGCCGGACGAATGCCTCGTCCGAGCGGACCGGCCATGCCGCAAATGGCGCCGGTTTGCGCATTGAGCGCGAAAGCCGAGCCCGGTCCGGCATGATCGTGGACCACGAAATCGATGTCGATTTCGCGGGCCTGCAGATCGATGCGGCGGATCGTGTAGTAGCGGGTGACGGGTCTGCGGTCCGGTTCCGGCCACAGGATGCGCCCGTCGGGGGCGGGCCACGGCCATTCAGGCTTGGCGAGGCCTTCCGGCGGAAAATACAGGCGGACGTGCAGGTCATCGTCGTTCACGAAGCGGGCGATGTCGTCGCCGGTGAATGTCAGCCGGCGCATGCGGGGCGTCAGGTCGATCGCTGCCTTCAGCCGCACCTCGCGGAAATTGGCCAGCGTGCCGCTGTTGGATTCATGGCCGGACCAGACGATGGTCGGCGGCTCATCGCCGGCGAACTCGATGACATGGGAAGCCACCACCGAGCGCAGCATTTCCAGATTGCCCTTGTCGTTGGCCTCGACGCGGATCTTGAGCGCCTCGGCCTCGACGGCGAGCGAGCTGGTTCCAAACGGCAGCTTCGCCACCATCAGGCCACCTTGGTCCTCGAAGGCGATATCATGCTCGGCAAGATGATCGATCATTCGGGCAGCAAGGCCGGCGGCATCAGCAATCGGAATGCGGGTTTCGGAAACAAGCGAATCCAAAGTCATTTCTCCAGTCGGGCCTGCCCGATGCTGGCCTGCGCACGCTTCGATTTCCGGATATCGCAGCCCGACACCGAATCCATGTCCCTAGTGGGTCCATGTCCTACTCGCTCGCCGGCTGCGACGCAAAGGCTCTACTACTCGCATTTTATTAAATGCGTTGCCGATCACAAATTAGAATCAATCGAAAGAGGCTGAAAAATAGGCTCTGGAAGAGCGATGCTGCCATCATGTATTCGCATCACTCCCGCAAGGCTATTCGTACTACGACGGGCCGTGTAGGTTCGCTTCAGCTCTACTCCAGCGCGGCACTCATGATGAATCCACGAAGCGGCCTGACGGCGCAGATTCTGCATCTCCTGCGGCCCTACTGGCCGATCGTGCTGGGCGGCACCGTTCTCGGCGTTGTCGGTGGCGCCAGCGTTGCGGGACTGCTCGCAGTCGTCAATCGCGGGCTTTACGCGTCGCAAGACGACGTCGCAACGCTGCTGTTCGCGTTTGCGGGCCTGTGTCTCTTGATCCTGATCGGCTCGATCGGCGCCGATATCAGCGCCAACTATGTTGGGCAGCGGATCATCGCCGAGCTGCGCAAGTCGCTCGCCGCGAAAATTCTGGCGGCTCCGATCGACCAGCTCGAAATCTACCGGACGCATCGATTGATTCCGGTCCTCACCCATGACGTCGATACCATCAGCGATTTCGCGTTCTTCTTCTCCTCCTTCTTCGTGTCCGTCGTCATCACGCTCGGCTGCATGGTCTACCTTGCGGTGCTGTCGTGGCCACTTTTCCTGATTACGGGGCTGGTCATTGTCCTCGGCTCGCTCGCGCATGCATATGCGCGAACGCGCGGCGTTCAGGGCTTCAACGTCGCCCGCGATTCCGAAGACCAATTGCAGAAGCACTACCGCGCGATCGCCGAGGGCGCGAAGGAGCTGCGCCTGAACCGCGCCCGCCGTCAGCGCGTCTATGTCGACCAGCTTCAGCGCACCGTCGACCGGATCAGCGCGGTGCAGATCAAATCGATCAACCTCTTCGTGACCGCGCGGGCGTTGGGCACGATGTTGTTCTTCGTCGTGATCGGCGTCGCGCTGACCTTGCGTCCGTTCCTCTGGCCCCGACAGTCCGGCCGCGGTCTCCAGCGGCTTTGTCCTGGTGCTGCTCTATATGCGGGGACCCATCGATCAGGTGATCGGCATCCTGCCGGCACTGGGCCGCGCGCAGGTGGCGATGAAACGGATCGCCGAGCTTTCGGAGCAGTTCGCGACGCCCGAGCAGGGCTTGCTGGCCGCGCCCTCGAACGCGCCAAGTGGATCAGGCAGGATCGAATCGATCGAGCTCCGTGACGTATCATACGGCTTCCGCGCGGTGGCCGGCACCAAGCCCTTCGTGCTCGGACCGATTGATCTGCATGTCCGGCAGGGAGACATCGTTTTCATTGTCGGTGAAAACGGAAGCGGAAAAACCACGCTGATCAAGTTGCTGTTGGGTCTCTACGCACCACAGAGCGGTACGCTGCTTCGCGACGGTCTGCCTGTTGTAGCGGAAACGCGGGATGATTACCGACAGCTCTTCACGACCATCTTTTCCGACTACTACCTGTTCGAAGATCTTCTGCAGGGAGCGGGAATGGTGCCTGACGTCGCGGAGCGCTATCTGGAGCGGTTGGAGGTCGCGCATAAGGTCTCGGTCGAGAACGGCGTATTTACGACGACGGACCTGTCGACCGGTCAACGCAAGCGGCTGGCGCTGATGAATGCCTGGCTCGAGGAGAGGCCGGTCCTCGTGTTCGACGAGTGGGCCGCGGATCAGGACCCAGCCTTCCGCCACATCTTCTACACGGAACTGCTGCCGGACCTGAAGCGTATCGGCAAGACGATCATCGTGATCTCACATGATGACCGTTATTTCGGCGTGGCGGATCATCTGGTGCGATTGCGGCACGGCAAGATTGTCGCGGGCGATGCGAAGACCCATGACATCATCAAGTCGTCATCGGTTCCAACCGACGCCTCTCTTTAGAGCTATTTTATTCTTTCGGAAAATTTGCATCGAAGTTCCGGCTCTTTCGAGACGCGCGCCGGGGAACGCGCGCGATGTTTTTGGCGACGCCGTTTTGTCAGATTTGTAAGAAATCTAAACTGCGTGTGCCTGCATTTCTTGTCATCCTGTACGCGAGTGCTTTACATCGCAGGCGCGCGTGAAGTTCGCGTGCTGCTTCAAGCAACCACGTTTGCGATGCGAGGGCCGGATGAACAAAGCTTCGAGCTCCGCGACAGGGCCTCGCGCATTCCCGATCGGACCGGATTTTTCCATGACCGTCGTTCAAGACGGCGGGGGAGATCTTCGCATCGCCGTGGGCATCACGACGGTGATGCGCCTGCGTGTCGATGAACGGCTCGATCATCTGAAGATATTGACCACACCCGACGATCCGCAACTGGCGATATCGGCGGTTTCGGCGGCGGCCGAAGCCACGTTTGGATGGCGGCCGAGTCTGGACCGGCTTGTGCTGGAGTCAGCCAGCGTGGAGCTTGCGCGCGAGCTGATGAACCACGGTCTCGCTCTCATGGCGGGGGCAGACCTCGTGCTGCTTCCCGAACTGATCATGCAGCGGCGGGACAATTGGCTGGTCAATGCCGGACGGCCGCCATTGCCGCAACTCCACGTCATGACGGACGGCAAGCGCCATCCGCGACGCTCGCCAAAGCCGGTGGGAAAGGTCTATGCCCGCTTCATACCCTGGCTCGCCGAAGTGATCTCCTTCCGCGTCGCCAACACAGACGGTGACCTGCATCTGCTGCACCGGTGGATGAACGATCCCCGCGTCGACGCGTTCTGGAACGAAGCCGGCGATCTCGAAAAGCATCGGCGTTATCTCTCCGGCATCCTGGCGGACCCGCACATGTTGCCGCTCATCGGCTGCTTCGACGACGAGCCGTTTGGCTATTTCGAGCTCTACTGGGCCAAGGAGAATCGTATCGCGCCGTTCTACGATGCCGACGATTACGATCGCGGCTGGCATGTCGTCGTCGGCGAGGACGCCTATCGCGGGCGCCGCTATATCAGCGCCTGGCTGCCATCGCTGATGCACTACATGTTCCTGGACGATTGTCGAACGCAACGAATCGTCGGCGAGCCGGCGGCAGCGCATGCGCAGCAGCTCCGCAATCTGGAAGTCTCGGGATTCGCAAAGATCAAGAACTTCGATTTTCCGCACAAGCGGGCCACGCTCGTGATGCTGTTGCGCGAACGCTTCTTTGGTGACCGGCTGTGGCTGCCGGCAGCGACCAGCCCGGCGACCACGTCCTAACGCCCGAACGGAGCGCAGCTCATGTCTCACCAGTTTGCGATCGAGCACGACGTTATCGGCGTCGGATTCGGGCCGTCCAATCTTGCGCTTGCGATCGCATTGGATGAATGCGCCAGAAGATCACGTCTGAAATGTGCCGCTCTGTTCGTGGAGCAGCAGCCGCAATTCACCTGGCACGGCGGCATGCTGCTTCCAGGCAGCGACATGCAGATCTCGTTTCTCAAGGACCTCGTTTCGTTGCGTGATCCGACCAGTCCGTTCACCTTCGTGAACTATCTGCACAAGCGCGGCCGTTTGCAGGATTTCATCAACTGCCGAACGTTCTATCCGAGCCGGATTGAGTTCAACGACTATCTGCGGTGGGTAGCCGCCCAGTTCAAGTCTCAGGCGGCCTACGGCGAAACCATCGTCGCCATCGAGCCGGTAACGGTTGGGCAGTCGGTGACGTCCTTGCGCATTCATTCACGGACGCTCGCCGGCGGGGAAACGGTGCGGCTTGCAAGAAATCTGGTGGTCGCGGTGGGAGGGCGACCGTATATTCCGCAAGTATTTGCTGATATCGCCGATGATCCGAGATTGTTGCACTCCAGCCGCTATCTCGACACGGTCGAGGACATCGGCCTCGGTGGAAAGGCCGCGCGCGTGGCCGTGGTCGGAGGAGGGCAGAGCGCGACCGAGGTGACGGTCGACCTTCGCGGGCGATTTCCGGACGCGAGCATTGATCTGATCTTTCGCGGCCATGCCTTGAAGCCGTCCGACAGCAGCCCGTTCGTCAACGAGATTTTCAATCCTGATTACACCGATTTCATCTATGCGCAGCCTGCCGAGCGGCGAGACGCGATCGTTCGCAACTTCCGGAACACGAACTATGCGGTGGTCGATTCCGACCTCCTGGACCAGTTGTATCGATTGCTCTACCAGCAGCGCGTCAGCGGCACGACAGCGATCGCATTGCACCCGCGTAGCGAAATAACGGGCATAGACGCCGCACCTGAAGGCATCGAGATCGGCACCGTTGACAAGTTCGGCGGTGCAAAGCGCCGATCCACCTACGACGCCGTCATTCTGGCAACGGGCTATGACAGGGAGACGCCGCACGCGTTTCTGGAGCCGATCCAGCGCTACATTCGCGACACCGTGTTGGACCGCAACTACAAGCTCGTCACCAGCCCGGCATTTCGGCCGCAAATCCATCTTCAGGGATATTCGGAAGCCTCTCACGGCCTGAGCGACACGCTGCTGTCCGTGCTCGCCACGCGCTCGCAGGAAATCGCAGAATCGCTGCTTTCGACGATTTCGCGCCGCGAGCTCATCGCGTAGGCGATCAGATCGAGGGAGCGATGAGTCGCCACTGTGCAGCGGATCCAAGCGCGGCCGGCACCGACAGCACGGCGGGTGACGGGCCTGCGTCGATGATCACGGTGTTCGGAGCTATCGTGAATCCGAGTGCGGCCGCCTTCAGCAAGGCTTCCTTGAGGGTCCAGTAGCGAAGAAAGAGCCGGGACCGAAGTGCCGCGGGAGCGTTCCATAGAACCTCCCGCTCTTCGGCCGCCAGGACGATTTCGGCGACCGAATCCATATCGGCGATTTCCCGCAGCGGTTCGATATCGACGCCGATCGGCATGCGGGCCGCTGCAACGGCCACAGTGCCCCTCGCGTGGCTCAGGCTGAAGTCGATCTTCGCTCGATCAGCAAGGAGCATGGGCTTGCCATGCTCCGATGGTTGAAACCGCAGGTCTTCGGCCGGCTGACCGACAAGTCCGCCAAGCATGAGGCGAGCGCCCGCATGCGCAGCGAGGTAGCTCAATCGATCTTCGATGTGCAGGAACCGCCCCATGCGATCGGTCTCACCGGCATCGAGGAGTTTCGCAGCTCGCTCGACGTTGAGCATGCCGGGTTCGCCGGCAACGATCTCCCGCGATGGAGGTATCGCTGCCAGCCAGAGAACGATCTCTTCCGGTTCCAACTGTCTGACCTGCCTCGTGATATCAGCATACGGCAGGCATCGCACCCGCAATTGATCCTGCGGAGCCGTGCATTTCACGGCGATCGACCACGCGAGGAAGACGCTTGCACGCGCCATTGAAAGCGATGCGGCAAATGGTTCTTGTCCAGCCTTCCAGGAGTTGGTCATGTCCACGGGCTTATCGACCAATGCGCAACTGTCTGCAACCCCCGGATGTACAGAGGGCCACGTCGAGATGATCTGACTTAGAATCCATCTAACTGAGACAAGCCGAGATCATACACGCTTGCGGTGCTGATAGATTCACTCTCAATCGCATCCGCAGATATTCAACGTGGAACCGGTCATGATAAAATCCGTCCCTCTCGAGCAGCATATCGATAGCTATCTGCCGGAGCGAATTGCAACCATATTGGTTCGCAGTCACCACGCGGGGCTCGTCAGCAAGGAGCCATCCACGCGCATTAACTACCTCCTCGAGATTGCGTCGCTCCATACCAGGGGTGAACTCCTCGGACAGCCTGGCCTCGGACGCCTGAGTTTGCAACGGATCGAGAAATGGATGGATTTTCATGGCCGCCGCCTTCGGCGCAACGATGAGAGTCTGGATAGCGTGATCTGCCGATTTGGCTTTCGGCAGGCTTTGCTCGAGAAGAAGGCCAGCCGGTCCGCGCCAAGATCCGTCATCTCGTCCGAGGACAGGGACAAGATCTTGCGCGAGTTCGGTTCATACGGCGAGCGTGAAGATATCCGGCGGCCGGAACGGCGGATTGCGGTGAGCCAGGATACTTGATGCGAGGGTGCCGCGCGTTCGCTACCGTTTACGTCTCATCCGCCAAAGCCGTAATATTCGCGAACCACGGGTTCGCGAAGCGGGCCCGGCTCGAATATTTCGATCACGACTCCGTCCGGAGCGCCGAGCATGAAATAGCCGCCACCGCCGCCAAGTTGGCGGATCGGATTCGGAATGTTCAGGCCTGCGGCTTTCATTCGCTCGCATAGCTCCTCGATGCCGACGACCTGCATTCCCAAATGATGAACGGCGTTCTTGCCATCGCCTCGCGGCTGCTGGTCGTAGAGATGCAACGCACCGATGCCGACCTTCACGAAGACGTTGCGAGCGCCGGCGACGTCACCGTCCCACTTCACCTCCGCATCAAACCATTTTCGATAGAAATCGATGGTCGCGTCGATGTTGGACGCGAAGAGATGGACGTGCTGCAGATGATAGCGCTGCCGGGTGCCATAAGGATACTGCCAGTCGTCCGGGGACGTCGTCATGCCTGCTCCTTTCGGCGCGAAGGGCTGCGCCTTGAACCGTCGGATTGTCTGTGTCAGAGCAGCATCAGGCTGGCAAACGAGCTTTTTTGAACGCGCCTTGAGTGAAACTCAACGCGCATATTCTGCGCCCGCCTTCTTCTTCGCGGCGGGCTTCTTCGGCGCTTGCTGGCCACGCGAATTGTTCAGCCAGGCGACGAAAGCGGTCAGCGCGGGATCGTCAGCCATGCGCTGCTCGTATTCGAGTACGAACTGCCGGCGCGTCGGGCGAACGGCTGGATGGGCCTTGACGAGATTGCCGCGTGCGAGGTCGGGCGCGAGAAGGCCGTCGATGGCGATGGCGACGCCCATGCCGGCGGCGGCGGCTTCAATGGTCAGGCCGAGGCTTTCGAAGCTGCTGCCGCCCTGCACGGGCACGTCGGCGAATTGCGCGTGATCGAGCCACCGCCGCCAATCGTCCGGGCGTGGCCGCGCATGCAGGAGAGGAACGGCTGCGAAATCCACAGCGCCATTCTTCATAAACTCCGGCGCGCAGACCGGCACGGTCGCGATCGGCATCAAGGAATGGGTGACGAGCCCGGCGCGAGGCTGCCCGTCCGAGACGGCGATCACCGCATCGTAACGGCTGGCGAGAAGGTCGAGCGGATTGGAGCTGGTGTGCAGGTCGACTTCCAGATCGGGATAGGCCGCATTGAGCGTGGGCCAGATCGGCAGCAGAAAGCGCGAAACGAAGAAGCCATAGACCCCGATCGAAAGCCGCCTGAAGCGCCGCAACCGCAGCCCGTCGGCGGCATCTGCGATCCGGTCCAATGCCTCGCGGGCGGAATCGGCGAAGGTCTTGCCTGCGGAGGTGAGGACCAGGCCGCGCGAGCCGCGCAGAAAGAGTGCGGTCCCCATTCGCGCTTCCAGGGCGCGGACGTGCCGGCTCACGGCGCCGACCGTCACGTTCAGTTCGTCGGCTGCCCGGGTGATCGACAAGTGCCGTGCGGCGGCCTCGAACGCCCGCACCGCATGCAAGGGAGGAAGTCGTCGTGATGCCATCGCGGGAGCTTAGTGGAAAAGGGCCGGCCGGCAAACGGGGGGAACCGCAGCGTTGACTCTAGCTCAAGCCCCCGACCCAAGAAGTCGTTTGCACGGCTGCTCCCTGGGTCATACGCCGATATTTTCCGCCGATATCGTCCAGGCCGGTGCGCCCGGGCGGGCGGAGCCGAGGGAGATGCCCATGACCATTCATGTCGATCTGACCGGCCGCGAGGCGGCGGCGCGGCGCTCCAGGGCACTGGCGCCGACCTGTCGCGGGCTGAACTATTATTCGCTCGACCAAAGCCTGCGCGACCTCTTGCCCCATTACATGGAGGCACCGCTGCTGGCGCATCTCGCGCCGCACCTTTCGGAACTCGGCGAACTCGCCGGAGGCCGGCTGCATGATTTGTCGGACCAAGCCGAGCGCCATCAGCCGGTGCTGCATCCGCGCGACGGTTACGGCCGCGACGAGGAGTGGGTCGAGTATCACCCTGCGTACCGCGAGATGGAAAGCATCGCGTTCGGAAAATTCGGCATGCACGCGATGTGCAATCGCGGCGGCGTCTTGGGTTGGCCGTCGCCGATGCCGCCGATCGCAAAATACGTATTCCACTATCTGTTCGCGCAAGCCGAGTTCGGCCTGCTTTGTCCGGTCAACCTCACCGACAGCTCTTCGGAGCTGGTGCGCCGCTTCGGCACGGATGAGCTGCGCCAGCAATATCTCGAACGGATGTGGAGCCAGGATCCTGCCGCGCTGCTCAAGTGTGCGCAATTCATGACCGAGAAGACCGGCGGCTCCGACGTCGGCGCCGGTGAACTCGTTGCTGTCAGCGACGGCAAGGATTGGAAGCTGTGGGGCGAAAAGTGGTTCTGCTCGAACGTCGACGCCGAACTAGCCGTGTTGCTCGCCCGGCCCGAAGGCGCGGTGGCCGGCGGCCGCGGGCTCGGTCTGTTCCTGATGCCAAAAGTGCTTCCCGATGGACGGCGGAATTCGTACCGGATCCTGCGGTTGAAGGACAAGCTCGGCAGCCGCACCATGGCCAGCGGCGAGATCGTGTTCGAGGGCGCCACAGCCTACCAGCTCGGCGAGCTCGATCAGGGCCTCAAGCACATGCTGGTGATGGTGAATTCGAGCCGGGTGTCGCACCTTGCGCGCGCGGCCGGCATGATGCGGCGATGCCTCAATGAGGCGATGATCGCCGCGCGGCATCGCAACGCGTTCGGCCGCACGGTGATCGACCATCCGCTGATGCGCCGGCAGTTGCTCAAGCTCATGGTCCCGACCGAGCAGGCGCTGTCGGCGCTACTGTACTCGGCAACCGCGTCCGACAAGGTGCTGCGGCTGCTGACGCCGATCGCAAAATATCGGGCGTGCCGGGACAACGTCACGGTCGCCACGGGTGCGATGGAGGCCCGCGGCGGCAACGGCTACATCGAGGACTGGCCGAACGCGCGGCTGGTTCGCGATGCCCATCTCGGCCTGTTGTGGGAGGGCACCAGCAACATCAACGCGCTCGATGCGGTCCAGCGCGCGGTCGGAAAGGCGCGCGGCCATGAAGCGTTGTGTGACGATCTCGGCCGTCGGTTGGACGATACCGCCGGGATGCCGGGGCAGTTTCGGACGCGCCTTTCCGGCGCGCTGACGGATGCGATGCGCTTTGCGGAACAGGTTGCGGCGGATCCCGAGAACGAGCGTTTTTGCAGGATCGCCGCCGGAAAGCTGTACCACGCGACGACGGCTGCGCTATTGGCGTCCGAGGGCACGCGCCTCGGCAATGCCGGCGGCGATGCACGCCGCCTGCTGCTTTCGCGTTTTGTCCTCGAGCATCGCTTGGCCGAACCTTCGTCCACTAATCTGCAGGCGCAGCATTGGGAGAAGGCAGCGATCGATTTGCTGCTCGGTGACGCGCCGGTCCCGATGCGCGAGGCTGCCGCGCTGGTGCAGGGCTAGGTCATGGACATCGCTCACCAACGCGAACTCGCCCGCCTGCTCGCGACGCTGCGCCGTGATGGACGCCCGCAAAGCGGCCTCGATCAACGGCTGGTGCCGCCTGACAAGGCGACAGCCTATCGCGTCGCCGGCATGGTCGCGGAGGAACTGGGCTGGGAGGTCGTCGGCTGGAAGATCGCCGGCATGAAGGAGGGGCTGCAGCGTCAGCTTCGCACGGACTCGCCGATCTATGGCCGGGTGTTCGCACCGATCATGGAGTCGCCGGCCAGCGTCGAGCACGCCAAACTCTGCAGCCCGATTCCCGAAGTCGAGTATCAGGCGCGCTTGGGCGTCGATCTGCCGCCGCGCGAAAAGCCCTACACGCTGGCGGAGGTCACCGAGGCGGTAGCGTCGCTGCATACGGGAATCGAACTCGCCGAATGCCGCTTCGTCCACGACGCCGCATTTCCGCCGCTGCCCGCGATTCTCGCCGATGGCGCGGGAAGCGGCACCATCGTTTGCGGCGCCGCGATCCCCGATTGGAAGACGCGCGATATCGCCGGACAGGAAGTGTTGTTGACCTGTAATGGCACGCTGCGCCGAAAGGGCACGGCGGGGGAGGCGCTCGACCATCCGATGGTGCCGCTCACCTGGCTCGCCAACGAGCTCTCGCGCACCGGCATCGGAATGAAGGCGGGACAGACCGTCAGCACGGGAACGCTGACGGGCATGTTGCGGCCGAAGCCCGGTGAGGCCTATGTCGCGGATTTCGGCCCGTTCGGAACCGTTACGGCGACCTATGCGTGAAGGGCCGCGGCCAGGCCGGTCTCACTTGCCCTGTTCGGGAAGGTCGCCAAGAAGATTCGACAGCCTGACCGCAAGCTTTCGCAGCCGGACATTCTCCTCGATCAGCAGCCCGAGATCGCCGCTTTCCTGGTGCCGCGCGCCATCTCTGCGAAGTCCGTCGGCTTCGTCGAGCAGGGGCGATAGCGCGGCAAGGAGGGCGTCGCCTCGAAGCGGCGCGTTGCGCGCTTGAAGGTCGTACTTGCCCTGACGCAGCGGCACGACGTTGTCGCGATGTCCGGCGTCCTGAAATGCATCGACGCCGGCCTGTCTGGCACGCGGTGAGGGTTCGATACTCATGACAATTTCCTGATCACAAGGTGGCGCAGTCGCCTTTTCAGCGACGAACTTTCCATTGAGTCCGGGGCAAATTTGCGTCGGAAAGGCAACGGCGAAAAGGCTCGCCAGATAGTTCATGCGTCGCTCGAGTCACACGGCAGATCGGATTAGGCCTAATTTTTGACGTACCGCCGGCCTTTCTGGCGTTCCGGGGTGGGCTGGGGAGCAAACCACCTTAGGGGCGTACCGATGACGGATTTCCTGACCAATGCGGAGCACTGGCGCAAGCGCGCGGAACGGACGAGGGAGCTGGCTGCCGTTGCCGTCAAGGACCAGGGGCGCCTGCTCAAGGTGGCGGAAGAATACGATCGCCTGGCGGCGCTCGCCGAACGGCGGCGAAGCGCGCCGGTTCCGCCCGGTCCCTACGTTCCGGCAAGCCGGCCCGAATAAACCCTTCAATCGAAAAGCCGTCGTAAGAGGCGGGCCGTTTCCGCTTCCGCAGGCGCGTGGCTGCGTCATCGCGGCGGAGAAACGCGCCGCATACCCCAGATGTGTGACCTCTAAAACACAACTGCCAAGCAACGTTCAAGCCATTGTGATCGCGTGATTGCGGTCGAATCAACGAATCGCCTAGACCGTTAGCGGGGCTGGGAAGCGGAGAGTTAGTATGAGAGTCGCTTCCTTAGAAAGTGTACTGACGGCGGCTACGCTGGTATTGGCCATCGTCATCGTGCTGTGGGGAATCAAGATTTTCCACGGTGTGTGAACAGGCGAGCTGGCGTCGAACTAGAGACCTCCGGTCAAGAAGAGGCTCGCGACCAAGGCAGAGGCAAAGGCGTCACTTCCGCGGCGGCGGAGGCCTTCTTGTTCCTGGTTGCCCGACGCATCGTTCGCCGGAGGCTTGTCCCTTCCGACGCGTATCGAGTTTGATTTACGGCCTGGCGCGATACCGCACGGGCCGCGAGAGGCATTGGTTTCAAATTCCGCATGCATTTTGGTTATTATCTGATGATCGCAGCCCTTGTTCTCATGGGGCTTGAGGTTCTTTACGCGCTCTATCAATTGTCGACGTTTCTCTAGATCGCACGCGCAGGCTGCAGGTTTGCCCCGCGCGGGCCTTACGACTTGCCGCAATCACGCCGCTTTAGCGCCGGGGTCGTCTCCGCACGATTCCAATTTTAGTCGCAAATTTGCCTGCCGACTCACCTCATTCTCCGCGCGCGAGACAGGGTGACTGGGGGCACGTTCCGCTTTTTAAAATTGGAGTATCAATCATGCGAGTAGACCATCCGCAGCTTAATAAGCGAGACCGCCGCGCTGAACCTTCATTTTGGGTTGAGGAACCGACCGACGACGCTCTTTCACTGCTTGAGAATGCCCTGCGCGGGGACGAGCCCGCCCTTCGTCGAAACGAAAAGGCCGACGAAGCCCATGCGCTGATCGAGGAGAATGCCAGGCTTCGGGAGCTTTTGTCCCAGCTTTCGGACCTGATCCGCAAAAACGGCATTCAGACGCGCTAGACCAGCGCCACGATCTGATTTCGGCCCCGCCCCGGCAAGAAGCGTTGAACCGCTGCCGGGGCGGGGCCGCATTGTTTTCAAGGAATGAATTCTTTGCCGCCGCCGCATGAGAAGCGGCGGATGGCCCGGCCGGACACGCGCCACCATCAGGCCAGATGACACGCCACGAAATGCCCGTCGCTGCCTTGCTTCAATTCGGGCGCGCTCTCACGGCAGCGCGGTTCGGCGATCGGGCAGCGGGTGTGGAAGTGGCAGCCGCGCGGCGGGTTCATCGGGCTCGGCACGTCGCCCTGCAGCCGGATCCGCTTACGCTTCACCTTCGGGTCCGGCACCGGCACGGCGGAAAGCAGCGCCTGCGTGTAGGGATGTCGGGGATTGCGGTAGAGGTCGCTCGCGTCAGCCAGCTCGACGATGCGGCCGAGATACATCACCGCGACGCGGTCGGAAATATGCTCGACCACGGAGAGATCGTGGGCAACGAACAGATAGGTGAGCCCGAGCTCGGCCTGCAGGTCTTCCAACAGATTGATCACCTGCGCCTGAATGGAGACGTCGAGCGCGGAAACCGGCTCGTCGCAGACGACGAACTTGGGTTCCACCGCAAGCGCGCGCGCAATCACGATGCGCTGGCGCTGGCCGCCGGAAAATTCATGCGGGTAGCGGCGCATGTGCTCAGCCTTCAACCCGACCTTGACGAGCAGGCTCGCTACGCGGTCATCCCGCTCGCTTGCCGAGGAAGCGAGCGCGTGGATGGTGAAGGCTTCGCCGAGAATCGCGCCGACGGTCATGCGCGGATTGAGCGAGGCAAAGGGGTCCTGGAAGACGATCTGCATGTTGCGCCGCATGGCGCGCAAGTCGCCGCCGGAAAGGCCTCGCACGTCGCGCCCGTCGAAGACGATCTCGCCTTCGCTGGGTTCGACCAGGCGCAGCACGCAGCGCGCGGTGGTGGACTTGCCGCAACCGGACTCGCCGACCAGCCCGAGCGTTTCGCCGCGATTGACTGCAAACGACACGCCGTCCACCGCATGCACGCGCCCGACCTCGCGCGAAAGGAATCCGCCCTTGACGGGAAAGTGTTTTTTCAGATCGGTAACGCGCAGCAGGGGTTCGCTCATGCCGTCTCTCCGCGCACTTCTCCGAGGTGACACGCCATGCGATGGCCCGGTGCGACCTCGCGCAGCACCGGCTCCTGTTCGGCGCAACGACCAAACGCGTAGCGGCAGCGTGGCGCGAACCGGCAGCCGGGCGCGGGATTGATCAGGATCGGCACCGAGCCGCCGATCGCTTCCAGCCGGGTCTTGTGCGCGCTGGCGAGATCGATGCGCGGGATCGAGCGGATCAGGCCCTGCGTGTAGGGATGGTGCGGGCTTTCGAACAGGCTGTCGACATCGGCCTCTTCGACCACCTTGCCGGCATACATGACGACGACCCGCTGCGCGGTTTCGGCCACCACGCCCATGGCGTGGGTGATCAGCATCACCGCCATGCCGAAGCGTTCCTTCATGTCCTGCAGAAGATCGAGAATTTGCGCCTGGATAGTCACGTCGAGCGCGGTGGTCGGCTCGTCGGCGATGACGAGCTTGGGCTTGCAGGCAAGCGCCATCGCGATCATGACGCGCTGGCGCATGCCGCCCGAGAACTGATGCGGGTAATCGTGGACGCGGGCTTCCGCGTTGGGGATCTGCACAAGCTTGAACAGCTCGACCGTGCGGGCGAGCGCGTCCTTGCTCGAGAGGCCCTCGTGGCGGCGCAAGCTCTCGGCAACCTGTTCGCCGACAGTCAACACCGGGTTTAGCGAGGTCATCGGCTCCTGGAAGATGAAGCCGATATCCTTGGCGCGGATGTCGTCGAGCTCGCTACTGGTGAGCGGCACGAGGTCGCGGCCTTCGAACATGATTTGGCCTTCGACGATGCGGCCTGGCGGCATCGGAATGAGCTTCAGAACCGACATGGCTGTCACGGTCTTACCGCAGCCGGATTCGCCGACCACGCAGAGCGTCTCGCCCTTGTTGAGCGTGATGTCGACGCCGTCGACCGCCCTCAGCATGCCGTCGTCGGTAGCGAAGTGGGTTTTCAGGCCCTTGATTTCGAGCAATGGGGCCATCAGATCACCCGCCTTGCATCGAGCGCATCGCGCATGCCGTCGCCGATGAAATTGATGGCCACGACCGCGATGAAGATGGCGCCGCCCGGAAACAACGCCCAATGCGGACCGATGTCGAGATAGTCCTTGGCGTCGAACAACAGCCGCCCCCAGGTCGGGGTATCCGGCGGAAAGCCGAGGCCGAGAAACGACAGCGTCGATTCGGCGATGATCGCGGCGGCGACGTCGATGGTGCCGGCGATGATCACGGGGCCGACTGCGTTAGGCAGGATGTGCCGCACCACCTGCCGCAACGGGCTGGCGCCGAGCGCGCGCGCGGCTTCGACGAATTCCTTCTCGCGCAAGGAGAGGAACTGAGCGCGCACCAGCCGCGCGACCGGCATCCAGCGCAGGCCGCCGATGACGAGCACGATCAGGATGAAGATGCCGCCCTCGGGCCCGAATACGGATTTGAGCCCGTCGCGGAACAGATAGATCAGAAGCAGCAGCAGCGGCAGTTGCGGTAGCGAGAGGAACAGGTCGGTCAGCCACATCAGCGCGTGCCCGAGCGCCCCGCGCGACATGCCGGCGAGCGCGCCGATCAGCGTACCGACGAGGACGGCGACCGCCATGGCGGCAAGCCCAACCGCGAGCGAGATACGTCCACCATAGATCATGCGGGCGAGGATATCCTGTCCGAGATCGTCGGTGCCGAAGGGGTGGGCAAACGAGGGGCCCTCAAGGCGCGCATTGAAATCGATGTCGTTGATGCTGACGCGCCAGACGAATGGGCCGAATACCACCGCTGCGATCAGGACAAGCAGCAGGAACGCGCTGACCACGGCGAGCTTATGCCGGCGATAGCGCCGCCAAGTCTCGCGCCAGGGCGACCAGGCCGGCCGCCGCTCAGCGGAAGGAGATGCGAGGGTCAAGCCAGCCATAGAGGACATCCGCGATCAGGTTGAAGAGCACCACAAGACAGGCGAAGACGAAGGTCACGGCCATCACAACCGGCGTGTCGTTGGAGAGGATGGAGGAAATCAGCAGTGAGCCGATCCCCGGAATCCGGAAGATCTGCTCAGTGACAATGGCGCCGCCGAACACGGCGGGCATCTGCAGCGCGACCAGGGTGACGACCGGAATCATCGCGTTGCGCATCGCGTGCTTGACGATCACCCGGGGTTGCCCGAGGCCCTTGGCGCGGGCGGTGGTGACGTAGTCAAGGCGGATCACGTCCAGCATGGCCGAACGCACGAAGCGCGTCATCGAAGCCGCCTGGAACAGGCCGAGCACCATCACCGGCATGATGGCCTGGCGGATATGCTCGAAGAGCCAGCGTATCCCGGTCGCCTTGATATCGCTGGAATAGACAAAGGGCAGCCAGTCCAGCGTGATCGAGAAGACCAGAATGAATAGCAGCCCCGTGAAGAAAGTCGGCAGCGAGAAGCCGATGAAGGCAAACGTGTTGGCGATCTGATCGAAAATCGAATAGGGCCTGGTCGCGGCGAACACGCCCACGGGAATCGCGATCAGGAGCGCCAGTATTTGCGCCGAGCCAATCACGTAAAGCGTGGTCGGCAGGCGCTGCAGGATCAGCGTGTCGACGTTCATCCGGCTGACGAAGGAAAAGCCCCAGTCGCCTTGCGCCATCGCCGCTAGCCAGCGCAGGTAGCGGACGTAGATCGGATCGTCTAGGCCGAACTTGGCCCGAAGCGCCGCCCCGACTTCGGGCGGCACGTTCGGATTGGTCGCCAGTTCACTGAAGGGATCGCCGGGCGCGAGCGCCAGCACGATGAACAGAACGAGCGAAATGCCGAGCAGGCTCGGCACGGCGATCATGAGGCGACGCAGCACATACTGGCTCATGAGGGAAAAATCCCTTCGCGATCAGCCCGTCGCCTCCCGATACCAGTCGAATAGATTGTCGGTCTCGTTGGCCCAGCCACTGACCACCGGGCGCAGCGCATTGGCGGCAGCTTCCACTTTCAGGCGGTGCATCACCGGGATGAACACGATGTCCTGCATCATGATGTCGTTGGCCTTGATGTAGAGAGCGGCGCGCTTCACCATGTCGGTCTCGGCCTCGGCGGCGTCGATCGCCGCGTCATATTCCTTGTTGACCCAGCGCGGGAAGTTCACGCCCTGCCACTTGTTCTCCTTGGTGGCGACGTTGCGCGAATGATAGCGGCGCATGTGCTGGGCCGGGTCGGGTTGGCTCATCGGGATCTGGAACATCTCGAGGTCGGCATAGAACTTGGCGTAGGTGTCGGGGTTAGCGACGTCGGAGGAGAAGAACACCGAGGCGACCACCGATTTCAGCTCGACGTCGATGCCGGCCTTCTGACAGGCCTGCTTGACGATCGCCTGGGTCTTCTGGCGCGGGCCGTTGATCGCGGTCTGGTATAGAAGCTTCAGCTTCTTGCCGTCCTTCTCGCGGATGCCGTCCGCGCCGACTTTCCAGCCCGCGTCCTCCAGCAGCTTGGACGCCTTCTCGATGCTGAATTCCCAGCTAGTGTTTTTGGAAACAAACTTCTCGGGGCCGTTGAGGAAATTGGGCGTGACGCGTCCGGCGCGGCCGTAGATGACTTTCTTGACGGCCTCGCGGTCGACCAGCATGGAGAGTGCCTTGCGCACCGCGGGATCGGAGAGCAGCGGGTGCTTGGTCTTGATCGAGGAGCGCTCGCCGTCGACCTCGGTGTTGGGGTCGGTGAAGTTGAGGGCGATGAATTCGGTGTCGCCGCCGACCGCATAGACGGTCTTGCCCTTGCCGCCCTTTTCCAGGCGCAGCAGGACGTCGTCTTCCACCTGGATGTTCCAGCCGAAATCATACTCGCCGGTCTGGATGACGGCGCGCGCGGCCGAGACCGCATCGCCGCCGCCTTTCATCTCGACGGTGTCGAAGTGGGGGCGGTTCGGCATATGGTAGTCTGGATTGAGCACGCCGCGGATCACATCGCCCGGCTTGAACTCGACGAATTTGTAGGGACCGGTGCCGACCGGCGAAAGGTTGTTCGGCGCCTCGCGGGACTTGGCGCCTTTATATTCCGCGAACAGGTGTTTTGGGATGATGCTGCCGGGAGCGCCGACGAACGCATCGGCCCAGAACGGTGTCGGCTTCTTGAAGAGGATGCGGACCGTGAGGTCGTCGACCTTTTCCACGGTGATATCGCGGTGAACGCCGATGGTCACGGTGGCGGTGGCGGGATCGCGGGCGTATTCCCAGTTGAACACGACGTCGTCGGCGGTGAAGGGCTTGCCGTCGTGCCATTTGACGCCGGGCTTGAGTTTCCAGGTCACCGACATGCCGTCGGCGGCGAGGCCCCCGTTCTGCAGCGAGGGAATTTCGGCGGCCAGAACCAGCTTCATGTTGCCGTCCGGATCCCAGCAGGCGAGCGGCTCATAGAACAGGCGCGAGCCGTCCTGGTCCTTGGTGCCGGTGGCGAAATGCGGATTCAGCAAGGTCGGTCCCTGCCACCAGAGCAGCTTCAGCGCGCCGCCGCCGCCGCGCTTGGTCGGCTTGTAGACGGAGGGGCCTTCGGCCATGGCTACGCCGCCAACGGCCAGAATCTGCGTGGCCATGGGTGCGGTGAGACCGAAAGCAAGCATGCGCTGAACGAAGCCGCGGCGATCCATGCGCCCGTCCTTCACCTCGTCGATCATGGCTTTGAGTTCAGTGTCCAGCATCGTTGTCCCCGTCTGGTTTTCGTTTGGTTGTGGCCGGACCCGCGGGCCGCGGCCGGCGGAGGGTAGATTGCGCATCGTTTGAACGCAAACGGTTCAATGGTCGTCGTTTGGGCAAAAAGTCTTTGCACCGCACACGGCTTCGGCAATCCGGCCTTTTCTGTGCGCCAAATTTGTTCGCTTGGTCAGACGAGCGACATGTCCAGCGGCGGTGCCACGCTGTCCGGCAGCGGGCTGACATAGGGGGTGCGGGCGGTGCGCTTGTTCAGGTCGGCCTTGGCGGCGGCGATCAGGTCCGGTTCCGTCAGCGCCCTGACGCCGAGTCCCGCCATGGCCTTGGCGGCCTGCACCATCGCCTTGTGGGCGTGCGGGCTCTTGCCCTGTGCCACCACCTGCCAGGTGTGCAAGGGGGTGCCGATGGCAATGGTCGGGGCGTGAACCTGAACGGTCGGCACGACCCAGCTCACGTCGCCCACATCGGTGGATCCGATCAGCGGGTTGCGCTTGGCGTCAAGCGGCACGATGAAATCGGCCAGTGGCCGGTCGGTCGGCTCCATGCCGATCGCATGATAGACGGCGGCGATATCCTTCTCGGTCAGCGTCGAGCGGATTTTTTGCGCGAAATCCTTGTCGGCCTCGTCGAAATGTGGCGGGCCGAGTTCCTCCATGATGCCGTGAAGGGCCTGTTCGAGCGGGGTGTTGGGCAGCAAATTGGAGACGGCGGAAATGATCCGCATCTCCACACTCGTTTCGGTCATCAACGCGGCGCCTTGTGCGATCTTGTGGACGCGTTCCACCAGTTCGTTCATGCCGGGCAAATCGCGGGCGCGGATCGAATAGCGTACGCGCGCATGGGCCTGCACCACGTTCGGGGCGATGCCGCCGGTATCGAGTAGCGCGTAATGGACGCGGGCATCGCTCGGCATGTGCTCGCGCATGTAGTTGACGCCGACATTCATCAGCTCGACCGCATCCAGCGCGCTGCGGCCGAGATGCGGCGAGGCCGCGGCATGCGAGGTGCGCCCTGTGAAAATGAAATCGGCGCGGGTGTTGGCGAGCGAGGGGGTCACCACCACTTCCCAGAAACTGTGGGGGTGCCAGGTGATCGCGATATCGGCGTCGTCGAAGGCGCCCGATCGCACCATGAAGGTCTTTGCCGCTCCGCCTTCCTCCGCGGGGCAGCCGTAATAGCGCACGCGCCCCCCGGCGCCTTGTGCTCGGCTAGCCAATCCTTCACGGCGGTGGCCGCGAGCAGGGCGGCGGAACCAAGCAGATTGTGGCCGCAACCATGGCCATGGCCGCCGGCCTGCAGCGGCCGCGGTTCCGCCACGCCAGCCGCCTGACTGAGGCCGGGCAGGGCGTCATATTCGCCAAGGAAGGCGATCACGGGTCCGCCTTCGCCCCATTCGCCCATCAGGGCGGTAGGAATGCCTGCGACCTGCTCCGTGATGCGGAAACCCTGATGACGCAGCTCGGCGAGATGTTCGGCGCAAGATCGCGCCTCGGTGTAGCAGATCTCGGGCATCGCCCAGACCCGGTCGCTTAGGGCGGTGAAGCGCGGCTTGATGGTGTCGACGCCACGCCAGATGCTACTGCGGTTATCCATCTTCCAATTCCTGAAACTGAAGGCGATGTGAGCAATTGTTATCAGCTTCGCGAGATAACGCCCAGCGCAGGGCAGGTATCCGCCATGCTCGTCACACCTTCAAGACGTGCGGCCTGAACAGCCGGCCTTTCTCCACCACCAGCACCACCGCGAGCGCGGCCAGCGTGCAGAGCAGGAAGCCGGTCGCGAACGGCACCAGCGTGCCGTCGTAGCCCTGGCCGATGGTGGCGCCGATGCCGATGCCGAGCAGGGTGGTGATCGAGCCGTACAGCGACGCAGCGGTGCCGGCGATATGGCCCTGCGGCTCCATGGCGAGCGCGGTGAAATTGGCGATCATCAAGCCGAACGCAAACATCATCGATACCGAGAGCACCATGAACAGCGGCAACGGCAGCATCTGCATTTTCGCCGCCACCAGCATGGTTGCGGCGATGACCACGAAGCCTAGCAGCGCAGCATGGGAGATCACGCGCATGCCGAGGCGGCCGACGAGGCGGGAATTGACGAAGCCGGCGATGGCGGTTCCGACCGCGACGCCGGCAAACGCAACCGGAAAATAATATCCGAGGTTGTAGATCTCGGTGAACACCTGCTGCGACGTAAACACGAACGCGAACAGCGAACCCAATACGCCGCCGGCGACCAGCGCATAACCCAGCGTCTGGCGGTTGGTCAGCGTCTGGCGGAACGCATCGAACACCTCGCCGACGGCGAGCGACCTGCGCCTTTCGACCGGCAGCGTCTCCGGCATGCGCAGCGCACTCCAGATCAACGCCACCACGCCATACAGCGTCAGCACGATAAAGATGCCGCGCCATTGCGTCAGTAGCAGCACGGCCTGGCCGAAGGCCGGGGCGACCACGGGCACCGCAATGAATATCATCATCGCCAGCGACATTACGCTCGCCATGCGCCGGCCGGCATAGCAGTCGCGCACGATTGAGGTTGCGATCACACGCGTGGCCGAGGTGCTGAGGCCCTGCAGTGCGCGTGCCAGCAGCAACGTCTCGAACGATGGGGCGGCGATCGCGAGCAGGCCGGCAGCGCAGTAGACGACCATGCCGCCGAGCAGGACCGGCCGCCGGCCGAACCGGTCGGATAAGGGGCCCATGACGAACTGCCCGACGCCGAAGCCGACCAGGAAGATCGACAGCACCATCTGCGGCCGGTTGACTGAAGTGATGTGGAAGGCGGACGCGATGTCCGGCAGCGCCGGCAACATCATGTCCATCGCAAGCGGATTCAGCGCCATGATCGACGCGATCACGATTACGAATTCCGGGAAGCCCATCGGGCGGTGGCCTGAAGCGGCCAAGGCATCGGCACTGGTATCGGACAACGAAAAATCCTCTTGCGGAGCGCAATCTATTCATGGTGCTGCGGCGCACAATCTGCGTTTTGGTATAGCAGCCCGGCACCATCGGAGCCGATAGGCACGCCCTGCCCACACAGGCGGCAACGCGTTCCGCTGCCGGCCAAAGTCATTGTTCTGGTGGGCCGCTTGTTCTATCCCGTACCGGCTGGAAACGACAGCCGGTGGCTTACGTTCGAACGGAGATCTTGTGTCAGGACAGACCTTGAAGATTGGCACGCGCAAGAGCGCGATGGCGCTGGCGCAGACCGAAGCGATCGCACGGCTGCTGCGCGCGGCCGATCCCGCGCTCGATGTCGAGATCGTCAAGTTCGAAACCCGCGGCGACCAGGACCAGACCAGTAAGCTGCTGCGCCACGGCGGCAAGGGCGGCGCCTTCGTCGCCGAAATTCGCGAGGCCATGCGCGGCGGAGAATTGCAGGCGGCGATGCATTCGCTCAAGGACGTTCCCGGCAACGAGGAGACCCCTAGCCTGATCATCGCGGCGACCCTGCCGCGCGATCCGGCCAACGACGCGCTGGTGCTGCGTCCGGGCCTTTCGCTGGATGTGTTTCGCGCATCGAAAGGTAAAGGCTTCAAGATCGGCACCAATGCGGTGCGCCGCGCCGCCTATCTGCGCCGGCTGTTCCCCGAGGCCACCGTAATCCATTTCCGCGGCGCCGCCGATACCCGCGTCGCAAAGCTCGATCGCGGCGACAAGCAGCGGCTTCCCGATGGCGGCGAGGTGGGACCGGCGGATGCGCTGGTGATGGCAAGGTCAGGGCTCGAACGCATCGGAATGGCATCGCGCATCGTCCATGACTTTTCGGTTCGCGAAATGCTGCCCGCGGTAGGGCAGGGCATCGTCGCAGTGGAATGCGTCGAAAAGGACTGGGTCACGCGCGGCCGGCTCGCCAGGATCGAGGACGCCTCGTCGCGCCTCTGCGCCGAGGCCGAACGCGAAGTGCTGTGGGTTTTAAACGGCCACTGCAACTCGCCGATCGCCGGCCACGCGACGTTGGCGGACCATGAGATGACGCTGACGGCCGCCGTGCTGGATGAAGCCGGCGACCGCTTTATCGAGGTGTCGCGGACCGGCGCGACAGATCGCCCTCGCGAGCTCGGCCGTGCGGTTGGGCTCGAGTTACTCGACAAGGGCGCCGCGGAGATCATCGCGCGGACGAGGCCGGAGGAGGATTCGCTGCTTTCGTGAACGCGCGGTTGCCGCAATCAGCGCGCCACGTCACTCCATTCCGGGCAGGTCCGCTGGTCGACCGGCACCAGCCAAGCCTTGTAGTTGGTCTTGTCGATCACTTCCGCCGGCAGCATCACCTTATCCGGTAGCGGCTCCTTCTTGAGGTGACGCACCGCCGCCCGCGTCGCCGTGCAGCCGATCTTGAACATGTTGAAGTCGACGGTGGCTAACATCCCGTCGGCTTCGATCTGCTTCACGGCGGGAAGAATGCCGTTGATACCGATCACGGTCGCCGTCCGGTTGGCGGCCTTGAGCGCTTCGAGCACGCCCAGCGCCATGGTGTCATTGGCCGACAGCACCGCATCGATTTCGTTGTGCTCGGAAAGAAACTTTTCCATCACGCGCCGGGCGTCGGGCTGCTGGTAATTGCCGATCCCCGATCCCAAGACTTGGATGCCGGGAAATTCAGCGAAGGCACGCTGGTAGCCCCGCACGCGTTCGCGATTGGTCGGCGCCGCCGGCGTTCCCTCGATGACGACGATTTTCCCTTTGCCGCCGAGCTTTTCGAAGAGATAGCGCGCTTCGCGGTATCCGATCTCGAAGTCGTCGGCGCCGACATAAGTGACGAAGCTGCCGGGCAGCGGATTGGAAACTAGCACGATCGGGATTCTGGCGTCGTTGAGCCTTTTGACGGAATCGACCATGGCGACGTCATCGACCGGGATGAAGATGACGGCGTCGGGCCTGTCCTTCAGCACCTGATCCACCATGGCCTTTTGTTCGTCAACGTTGTCGGGCTGGTTCGGGACAAGGTGGATCACCTTCACGCCTGTCGTGCGGGCGATCTGGTCCGAGGCGATACGAAAGGCCTCATAGGCCGGGTTGGTGCGGTTCTTGGTGAATACCGCGATGGTCATCGGATTGTCGGCGGCTCTGGCGCTGATCGCATAGAGCGCTATGACACCTGACAACATAGCCTTCACGAGATATCGCATTGTCGCCTCCGGAGAGTTTAGAGCCGTCATTGCTCCTCGCAATGACGGGCGTTGCAGTCATAGCCACAAAATCTTCTTGCGATATTCGAGATCCGTCAGCAGCGGTTGCGCCGGTCCTTGATGGAACACCGCGCCGCGTTCCAGTGCGAAGACGCGGTCGGCGAGCGCCAGCACCAGGTCGAGATTGTGCTCGACGATCACGATGGAGATGTGTTGCCGCAGTCGGTCGAACACCTTGAACAGTTCGAGGATCACGGCCGGTGCCAGCCCCTCGAAGGGCTCGTCGAGCAGCAGGAGTTTGACATTGCCGGACATCGCGCGCGCCACCGCCACCATCTGCTGCTCGCCGCCGGAAAGATAATCCGCCGCGACGTCCATGCGTTCGCGCAAACGCGGGAAATAGTCGAGGATCTGCGCTTCGTCCCACACCACGCCGTTGCTGCCGTCGGTCTTGCGCGCGAGATGCCCGAGCGAGAGATTTTCCCGTACCGTCATCCCGGCGAACAGGCCGCGGCCCTGCGGCACATAGCCGATGCCGGCGCGCGCGATCTCGGGCGCGGGCAGGCGGGAGATGTTCATGCCGGCATACTCGATCGTACCCGACGACAGCGGCACGAGGCCCGCGAGCGTCTTTAGGAGCGTCGACTTGCCGGCGCCGTTGCGGCCGAGCAGCGCAACGATTTCACCTTCGCGCACGTCGAGGGTGGCGTCGTGCAGGATATGGCTCTTGCCGTAAAACGTGTTGACGCGCTCGAAGCGCAGAATGGGGACTGTGCTGTCGCGGGCCTGCTCGCTCGCGATGTGCTCGACCTCGGGCACGCCAGTGCCGGTATAGATTTCCTGCACCTTGCGGTCGGCCCGCACGGCCTCTGGCGTCCCGGTCATCAGCACTTCGCCCTGGTTCATCACGGTGACGGTGCGGGAGAAGCCGAGCACGCGATCGATGTCGTGCTCGACGATCAGGACCGGAATGTTGGCGGCGATGTTCTTGACGAGGTTCGAGACGCGCTCGCGCTCGGCGGCAGCCAGCCCGGCGAGCGGTTCATCCAGCAACAGCACCTGCGGTTTGGAGCCGAGCGCAATCCCGAGATCGACCAGCCGCTGCCCGCCATAGGACAGTTCACCACCTTCGATAGTCTCGATGCCTTCGAGGCCAAGGAACTTGATCAGCTCCGCCGTCTCGGCGTGGATATCCCTGTAATGGTCGATGTCGCGCCACAGGTCGAAACGCCCCGGGCTCTGCGCCTGCAGCGACAGGCGGAGATTTTCGTAGATCGAAAGGCCCTTGAACAGGTTGGTGATCTGGAACGAGCGGGCCAGCCCCTGATGGCAGATCGCCTCCGACGGCACGCCCTGGATCTCGCGGCCGTTCAGCTTGATGGTGCCGCTGTCGGTCGGATAGAGGCCGGAGACCAGATTGAACAGCGTGGTTTTTCCCGCACCGTTCGGCCCGATCAAGGCGTGGATTTCGCCCGCGCCGACGGTGAGGCTCGCATCGGCCACCGCGCGGATGCCGCCAAAGCTCTTTGAGACGCCTTGCACGTCGAGCACGGTGCCCTCGAGCGCTCTCGGCCGCAGGAAAGCCGGCAAAGGCAGGCCTTGGTAGATTTTTCGCCTGCTCATGGCGGCGGACTCTTCCGGCGGTGGCCACCAGCGCTTTGCGAGTGTCGCCCAGATGCCGACGAGACCGCCCGGCGAGTACAGCACGAAGGCGACGAAGACGAGACCGAACCAGAGCAGCCAGTTCGGCGTCCAGATTGAAAACAACTCGCGGAACAGGATGAAGAACAGCGCGCCGATCGCCGGCCCCAGCATGCTGCGCATGCCGCCGATCACGACGATGGCGAGCAGTTCGCCTGAGAAGGGGACGGAGACGGCCTCGGCAGAGACCAGATAATTCTGGAAGCCGATCAGCCCGCCGGCAAAGCCGGTCACGACCGCCGAGATCACGAAGACGCCGAGCTTGTAGCGCTCGACCGGATAGCCCTGGAACGTGGCGCGCAACTGGTTCTCGCGGATCGCCATCAGCACATGGCCGAACGGCGAGCGCACCAGCCGCAGCAGGAGATAAAGCACGCCGAGGCAGAGCACGGAGACGACGATGTAGTAGTTGAGCGCGTTGTCGAGGCTGAACGGGCCAAGGCTGCCCCGCTTCAGGCCGCCGAGACCGTCCTCGCCGCCAGTTACCGCGGTCCAGCGAAAAGCGATGGTGTAGGTCAGCGCCGACAGCGCCAGCGTCAGCAGCGAGAAATAGACGCCGCGCCGGCGCAAAATGACGAACCCGACGAAGGTCGCGATGACGGCGACGACGATCGCCGCCAGCGCGAGCGGCAGGAAGATATCGTTGTTGAACCAGTTGCGCTGGATCAGTCCCGACGCATAGGCGCCGATGCCGAACCAGGCGCCGTGGCCGAACGAGACCAGCCCGGTGTAGCCGATGCAGAGGTTGAGCCCCATCGCGGCAATGGCGAGCGCCACCACCATGGTGCCGGTGTTGAGTGACAGGCCGAGCAGATGGAGGCCGAACGGCAGCACGATGACGGCGAGCGCGGCCAGCAGCAGCGGACGAAATTTGGCGGCAGGCATCATCATTCGAACTTCTCGATACGTTCGCCGAGCAGCCCGCGCGGCCGCACCATGAGCACCAGGAACATCAGCACATAGATCGAGGCTTCACCGGCGGCCGGTGCGAAGTGGATGGTGATGCCCCTGACGACACCGACCAGAAGAGCGGATATCACCACGCCCCAAAAACTGCCGAGGCCGCCGATCACGACGACGACAAAGGCGACGGTGATGATCTCGGCGCCCATCGCTGGATGCACGATCGTGATCGGTGCAAAGAAGGCGCCGCCGAGCGCGGCCATGCCGACGCCCAGCATGACGATCGCGGTCATGTAGGGCTGCAGGCGAATGCCGAGTGCGGCGACCATGTCCGGCCGCTGGATGCCGGCGCGCACCACGCGGCCGAACGACGTCTTATGCAGCAGCAGCCAGACACCGAGCAGGACTGCAGCGACGACGGCGAGGATGAGCAAGCGATAGCGCGAGAACAGGAAATCGCCGAGGAACACCGAGCCGCGAAGCGCCTGCGGGATCGCGGCCGATATCGGCGGCGCGCCCCAGATGATACGGATCGCCTGTTCGGTCACCATGGCGAGGGCGAACGTCACCAAAAGGCTCAGGATCGGATCGGCGTCGTAGAACCTTCGCAGGATGAAGCGCTCGAAGAGAATGCCGAGCAGCGCGACGGCGACCGGCGACAGCACCACCGCCGACCCGAAGCCGAGATATTTCGTGATCTCGACGGAAATGTAGGCGCCGAGCGCATAGAACGCGCCATGGGCGAGGTTGACGATGCCGCCGACGCTGAAGATCAGCGACAGCCCAAGCGCAATCAGGAGGTAATAGCCTCCGAGCACCAGGCCATTCACCACCTGTTCAAGCAGGAATCCAAACTGCATCTGCGATCCGCGACTCTTAAAACGCGCTTGAAAAAAAGACGGCGCCGTTAGCGCCAGCGTGTCCACCCGTATCGGGCTTCTACTGCGTCATAACTGATCAAACCCCTCATCCTGAGGAGCCCGCTAGAAGCGGGCGTCTCGAAGGATGTAGGCCACAGGCGGGGCCTCATGGTTCGAGACGCCCGCTTCGCGCTCCTCACCATGAGGGTTTATGACGCCGGATCATGCTCTATGCCTTCATGTTGCAGGGATTTTGCGTCTTCGTCGGGTAGATCGATTCAAGGTCGGCGCCCGCGGCCGGCACGGCCTCGCCGAGCACCAGCATGTCCCACTTGTCCTTCATCTCGCCCTTCGGCTTCACCGTGAACGGATAGGCTTCCTGGACGAGCTGATGGTCCCAGGATCGGAAATACGCCTTGCGCGACTTCATGATGTCGAACTGCGTCTGCTTCTCGAAATAGCCGATCAGTGCGTCGCTCTCGGTCGACTTGGTCTCGGTGATCGCCTGCGCGATCATTTTCAGTGTGATGTATTCGATCCAGGCATGGTTTTCAGGCGGCTTGCCGTATTTCTTGCTGAAGGCATCGACGAAGGCCTTGGACGCCGGATTGTCGAGCGTGTGGTACCAGACCGTGGGCCAGGTGCCGGAAAGATTGCCTTCGCCCATCGCCCAGGCGTCGCCGGTGTTGAGGTTGAAGCCGACGAGCGGGTAGGGGAAGCCGAACTCGGCATATTGCTTGACGAGATTGGTCACCTGGTTGCCGGCGAGGTTGCAGCAGACGACATCGGGCTTGGCCTGCCGCACCTTCAGGAGATACGGGCTGAAGTCGGTAACGTCTGTCGCGATCAGCTCGTCGCCGATCAGGGTAGCGTCGTTGGCGCTGAAGAAGGCCTTCGCCGCCTTCAAGAGGTCGTGGCCGAAAATGTAGTCCGCCGTCAGCGTAACGAACTTCTTGCCCTTCACCATGCCCTTCTGTTTGAGCGCGGTGCCGACGGCGTTGACCATCACCGTATTGGGAATGTCGCAATGGAAGGAGTAGCGGTTGCAATCCTTGCCGCGTAGCGCGTCCGAGCGCGCGCCGGTCGAGAAGAACACTTTCTTGTTGCGCTCGGCGACCTGCATGATGGTCAGCGACGAGGCGGATGAGATTTCGCCGAACAAGAGCACGGCGCCGTCCTGCTCGATCATGCGTTGCGCCTTGGTCGAGGCGGTGGCGGGATTGACCGAGTCTTCCGACATCAGGTCGATTGGCTTGCCCATGATGCCGCCGGACGCGTTGATCTCTTCCGCCGCCATCTTCACCCCTAACTGGGCGTAGCTGCCGATCGCGCCGAGGAAGCCGGTCAGCGGCACCAGATGGCCGATTTTTATTCGCGCGGCCTGTGCGTGAACGATGGCGGGAGATCCGATAGCGGATACGCCGGCAAAAGCGGCGCCGGCTTTCAACAAAGTACGTCGGCTGTAGCGGGTCATCACTGATCTCCTCCCCGAGAGTACGTCGCGACGTTCTCCCTCCGATTCCCGCTTATGCGACAATGTGAGAGACGTTCTTTTATTGTTGTAAGATATTTCCGGACGCAGTCGCTCCTGTCAACGCCAAATGCGTCGCAGCCGCGTTCTGCCGTGCGGAGAGGATTTAGATCAATCGGATCAGGAGGATTTCGCCAGGCCCCGCGCGCCGAATTCGATCGACAGCCGGCTGGCGGCCGATTGCACCAGCTTGGCGCGGCTCTGCACCACCTGGTCGGTCATGCGCCAGATCGGGCCGGAAATGCCGAGCGCGCCGATCACTTCGCCGGTGAAATGATACACCGGCACCGCAACGCAGCGGACTTCTGCGTTGTATTCGCCGTCGTCGAAGGCGATCGCGTTGCGGCGGATTTCGGCGATCTCGCGCATCAGCACGGCGGGATCGGTGATCGACTTTTTCGTCGAGGGTTTTAATTCGACGCGTTCGAGAAAGCGCTTCAACTGGTCCGGGCGGAGCGAGGCCAGCATGATCTTGCCGAGCGCGGTGCAGTGCGCCGGCCGCACCACGCCGACGCGGTCGGCCAGTTGGAACGCGCCAGCCCCGCTGGTGCGGGCGATCACGACAACCGCGTCGCCCATGCGCACGGCAAAATGACCGCTCTCGCCGGTCTCTCGCGACAGCTCTTCCAGGATCGGCGTGGCCAGATTGACCATCTCGATTTCGTCGAGCGCGCTTGCCGCCAGCGCAAACAGCGGCCGGCCGACGCGGTAGCGCTTGGAATCGCGCTCCTGGCGGAGATAGCCGAGCGAGACTAGCGTCTTGGCGAGGTGGAAGGTGGTGGAATTGTGCAGGCCCACCAGCTTGCTGAGATCAGCCAATCCAATGCCTTCGCGGTGGCGCGCGACTTCTTCCAGGATCGAAAACGCGCGCCCGAGCGACTGCACGCCGCCGCGTGCACGCTCCTCGGCCTCGTCGTCGATATTGGGCTCGCTCGATGGCATCAGCCTTGCGATCGAAACCTTGCGTGGGCCTGCAGGCTTGTCGCTCGTCTTCGGCTTGGTGCGCGGCTTCACAGAATCAGTTCTCCAGGTGGCGAGGCGAAGTCTAGCAGGCCGCCCTTGCCCTTCAATGGCATCCCCCGGTCGGAGGGGCGCAATCCGAACCATACCACAATAGCAATTGACGTACAGTATTATGAGAAATAGGTTCGCGGGGCCGCCGACCGCGCGAGGGAAAGACGCGGAGGCAAATTCGTTGGGCTCAGGGAGAGAGTGGTCGATGTCGCGTAACATGCTCAACGGCGCCCAGGTCATCGTCGACTATCTGATCCAGGAGAAGGTGCCGCAGGTGTTCGGCCTGTGCGGCCACGGCAACATCCAGTTCATCGACGCGCTGTATGAGCGTTCCCACGATATCCAGACGATCTCGGTGCATCACGAGAGCGTCGCCGGCTTCATGGCCGACGTTTACTACCGCGTCTCGGGCCGGCCGACGGCGACTTTCACTTCTTGCGGTCCGGGATCGGCGAACCTGCCGATCTCGCTCGCCAACGCCTTTCTCGATTCCGTGCCGTTCCTGGCTGTGACCGGCAACGTGCCGACCAGCCAGTTCAACCGCGGCGCCTTCCAGGAGATGTACCGGCATCATCAGGCTGATTTTCCGTCCACCGTGCGCACGATCTGCAAGAAGGTGTTCCAGCCGACGCGTGGCGAAATGGTGCCGCTGGCGGTGCGGCAGGCCTGGAAGACCATGACGACGGGCCGCCCCGGTCCCGTGGTGCTCGACGTGCCCTTCGACGTGTTCATGGAGTCGGCGGCCGAGGAGGCGCCGAACGCGATCGAGTGGAATGCCAATATATCGAGCCGCTGCGGCGCCGATCCGGAGGGCGTGGTGAAAGCCGTCGACATGCTGCTCGGCGCCGAGCGGCCAACGATCATTGTCGGCCAGGGCGTGCGCTATGGCGGCGCGGCGGAGGAACTGCTGCGGCTCGCCGAGCGGCTGCAGATTCCGGTCGCGGCCTCGGCCAGCGGCCTCGGCGCGATCGACTGCAACCATCCGCTGGCGCTGGGGCTGGTCGCGCGCGCCGGGCACTACCAGGCCAACCATGCAACGCGTCAGGCCGACGTACTGCTGGCCATGGGGATGCGGTTCGACGACCGCACCTCGAGCTCATGGATCCCGGGCTATTCCTTCACCATTCCGCCGACGCGGCTGATCCATGTCGACATCGATCCCGAGGAGATCGGCCGCAACTATCCGGTCGCGCTCGGGCTGATGGCCGACGTGCGCACCTTCCTGCGGCAGGTTCACGCCGAGCTCGATCGCCGCGGCGATCTCTCGAAGAAGCTGGACGCGCGCAAGAAGTGGCTTTCGCAGATCGATGGCTATCGGAAAGAGTGGGACAAGTTCGTCGCCCCCGGATTTTCCGACGACACCACGCCGATCAATCCGCAGCGCGCCGCGCTCGAAATAGACAAGGCGCTGCCTGAGGATGCGATCCTCGTCAGCGACATCGGCGTGCATCACAACTGGCTGCTCGGCTTCTGCAAGCCGCGGCGGCCGGATTCGCTGATCGGCTCGATGGGGTTCGGCCCGATGGGCTTTGGCGTTGCCGGCGTGATGGGCGCGAAGTTTGCCGCACCCGATCGTCCCTGCGTGTCGGTGTGCGGCGACGGCGCGTTCTTCATGCACGCCAACGTGCTGGGCACGGCGGTGGAATACAATCTGCCCGTGGTCTGGGTGGTCTGGAACAACTACGCCTACGCCTCGATCCGCGGGCTGCAGCGCGGCTATCTCGGCGGCCGCGAGCTCGCGACCGATTTCCACGATCCCAACACCGGCGAGCGCTACAATCCCGATTTTGCCGCGATGGCGCGTTCCTGTGGCGTCGAGGGCGTGCGGGTCGATCGCGCCGGCGATCTCGGCGAGGCCATCCGCAAAGGCATCGCCGCCAACAAACCGTATCTGATCGACGTCGATATCGCCGCCGACATCAATCCGGTCGGTGCGGGTGTGTGGGAACTGCCCGGGCTTGGACAGAGCAAGGCCGGCATCGGCACGCGCTACCAGCCCGCCTGATCTCACTTCGAGGAAAATCACATGCTGCTTGCAGGCAAGAAAGTCATCGTCGTCGGTGGTTCCTCGGGCATCGGTCTGGCGACCGCGGAGATGGCGAAGCGCGAGGGCGCCGACGTCATCATTGCGTCCCGCAATGTCGAAAAGCTCGACCAGGTGGCGGAGAAGCTGAACGCGATCGCGATTCCCGCCGACGTCACCAGCGATGATAGCGTGGCAAAGCTGTTCCGCCGTTGCGGCCCGATCGATCACGTCGTGGTTACGGCGGCGCAGCTTCGCACCGGCCCGTTCAAGACGGTGGCGATGGAAGATGTGCGCGCCACCATGGAAGGCAAGTTTTGGGGCGCGTGGCGGGTCGCGCGCGAGGCCGAAATCCGCGCCGGCGGCTCGCTGACCCTGGTCTCGGGCTTTCTCAGTGTCCGTCCGCGGCCGAATTCGGCAGTCGTCAGCGCCGCCAACGGTGCGCTGGAATCACTGGCTCGGGCGCTCGCGCTGGAATTGGCGCCGGTGCGCGTCAATGCGGTCTCGCCGGGCGTGATCGACACCCCGATCCGCGCTGCCATGCCGGAAGAGGCGCGGCGCGACATGCTGGCGAAAACGGCGGCGGCGCTGCCGGTCGGCCGCGTCGGTGCGGCTGAGGACATCGCGCGGCAAATTCTGAGCTTCATGGCGAACGGTTTTGCGACGGGATCGATCGTCTATATCGATGGCGGGGCGCTAGTGATCTGACCGGCAAAGGAGGCAATCATGGCTCCAGAAAACAACGGCGCCTTCATCCGCAACATCGCCGAAGTGCCGTGGCGCGAATTCCCCAATCACTTTGGCGGCGCGCTGTCAAAACCGCTGGTGATGCCGGAGACCGCGGGCTCCCGTCACATCGACTATCGCATCTCGATGTACCAGCCGATGGCCCATGTCGCGCGCCACAAGCACCTCGTGCAGGAGCAGATCTACCATGTGCTCGAAGGCGAGGGGCTGATGGAGATTGCCGGCAAGAACCATGTGGTGCGCAAGCACGACTTCATCTTCCTGCCGCCCGGAGTCGAACATGCGATCTCGAATTCCGGGCTGGTCGATCTGGTGTTCCTGGTGATCACCTCGCCGGTGACGGATGAGGAGAGGCCGGTGTGAGTATTCCGTGTCCCGGACGCGGCGCAGGGTGTAACGCTGCTCCGCAGAGCCGGGACCCACTCCCGCGGCGTATGGACCCCGGATCAGCAGCGCACCACGCCGCAAGCGGCGCGCTGCGCAGCACCCGAATCACGCCGCCAGATCCTGCAGCAGCAGCGACGAGCCGCGAATCAGCACCTTGCGTCCCTTTGCCGTAATGGCGGGTGCATCGCCGTGCATCACGGCGAGTTCGAGCGCGATCAGGCCGTCGATCGTGGCGCGGCTCATGCGCGGCAGCCGTGATGCTGGCGTGCGCAATGCCTTCAACGTTTCCCACTGGGACGGCGTCAGGTCGTAGTCGAATTCTTCGTTCATGGTGCCTCGGCTTCCACAATTCTTGTGGCGCCTCATAGCGAGCGCACATGAAATTCGTGCGACCGCAACGAGACGGGATTTCGACAAGCGACGATGCGCTGTCACATCATCGTGTCATTGGAATTGGTCGATGTTGTCGAATCACGCGCGTGGGCCAAAAACAAATGACGCCGGCGCAGGTCGCGTGAGCACGGGCGTCAAAAAGACCGCCCAAATCGGTGCAACCCTTAAGAGAAGGTTACTAACCAAAGGTAAACGTGCGGGGATGGGGATACGTTATTTGCTACGTGCGCTCTCCCAGACCTCATCCTGAGGAGGCGCGTAAGCGCCGTCTCGAAGGATGAATGGCACCAGCCGGGCCACATGGTTCGAGACGCCGCTAACGCGGCTCCTCACCATGAGGATTGAGGTGCCTGCGCCTTTATCCCCGCCGCACGCTGGCGCCGCCGTCGACCGGCAATGTCACGCCGGTGATAAAACTCGCTTCGTCTGAGGCGAGGAACAGCGCGGCGTTGGCGACGTCCCAGCCGGTGCCCATCTTCTGGCGCAGCGGCACCTTGCTGTCGCGTTCGGCCTCGACCTCGGCGCGGCTCTTTCTGAATTCGCGGGCGCGGGTGTCGACGGCCATCGGCGTGTTCATCAGTCCGGGCAGGATGACGTTGGCGCGGACGCCGTATTGCGCGTTCTGGTAGGCGAGCTGTTCGGTGAAGGCGATCATCGCCGACTTGGTCGCCTTGTAGGCAACGTAAGGGTAAGTCGTGATCGCGGCCATCGAGGAGATGTTGATGATGGCGCCGCTTCGCTGCGCGCGCATGATCGGGATAACGTGCTTGGCCGCCCACACGCAGCTCTTCAGGTTGATCGCGACGCAGCGATCGAACGCTTCCTCTGATATCTCGAGCAGTTCGGCGTCGCCGCCGGCGAGGCTGACGCCGACATTGTTGTGCAACACGTCGATGCGGCCCCAGCGTGCCTGTGCGTCTGCCACCATCGCCTTGAGCTCGGCGCTTTTGGTGACATCGGCTCTGAAGGCTGCCGCCACGCCGTGGCTCTCGGCGATCATGTCGACCGTCTCCTGCGCCGATTGCAGATTGTGATCGACGCACAGCACCTTGGCGCCTTCGCGCGCAAAGGTCAGCGCGGTGGCGCGGCCATTGCCGATGCCTTCGCCCGGGCTCTGGCCGGCGCCGACGACGATGGCGACACGATCTTTCAGACGCATCTCGTTCCACTCCCGGGATCGGGTACTGTTGCAGTACCTCTTTGTAACAGGGCTCGTTGTCGGCTCGGGCTCACCTACCCATAGAGCGCTTTATGCTCCTGCTCGTAGTTGGCGTAGGAATCCTTGATGCTCGCCATGTTCAACAGCATGGTGGCGACAGGCGTATCGTCCATTGCGAACACGGTCGTGCGCATCCAGACGCTTTCGGTGCGGCGGCTGCCGCTGAGCGCGACGATCTCGCGTTCGGTTGCATAGTTCTCGCCGACGAATAGCGGCCCGCGCAGCAGGCGGATCTCCTGATCCGCGAACAGCCCGACCGCGGGTCCGCGGACCGGCAGCCGGTCCTCGCGGGCGCGGTACTGAAACAGCACGCTTAGCATTTCGAACGGGATGATCGCGCGGCCCCAGGGATTGAGCTCCTGGGAATAATATGCCGATGGTTCGGTGATCACCTTCAGCTTCTGCTCAAGCGAAAACGGATAGAGATCGCCCATGTGCTGGTCGAAATCCATTTTCACCATCTGGCGGCCGGTCTTCATGCCGACCTTGAGATCGGCGAGGATGACGGGATCGGCGAGCGGCTTCAGTTCGCCGAGCCGCCGGGAAAGCGCCGTTTCCATTACGTCGCCGACGGAAGCAGTGCCGCGCAAAATCTCGGTGCCGTCGCGCTTGGTCATGCCGATCGCGCAAGTCGTTTGCCCCGGCTTCGGTTTCTCGATGTTGGCCTGCACTTCTTCGCCTTCGAAGGCGGGATTGCGGTAGTGCGCTGACAGGCAGCCAGTTTCGAACCAGGCCTGGCCCCAGATGCGTTCACACAGCGGCGCGAACTGGCTGAAATGGGTCGGTCCCTCGATGGTGCCGCCCTGAAAGCCGAGCTTCTGCGCGGTCGCATCGTCGTGGATCGAGGCGTGCGAATCATAGACCTGCGCGTGGAGCATCTGCCTCGGACTCCGCCACGGCCCCACCAGCAGATTGCCGCTCTCCAATATCTCGGTTCTGAAGGCCGGTTCTGTCATCGCTGGCGTCTCCCTTTAATTCCCGAGCGTTTCAAAGAAGGCGGGCTCCCGCAAGAGGCCCGGCCGATCCACAACACGGGCGAGATATGCCCTGCGGCCATGAATTCACGCTGGGCACGCATAGCAAAATCGGTGCATGGTGTTCGCAATTAGACCGGTTCAAATAACCGGCGGAACGTGACGGGGAGCGGACGAATGGCGTTGATGGAAGTGGGACTGGACGACAAGTACCGTCTGGATGCGAAACGGATTTTTCTGTCCGGTACGCAGGCGCTGGTCCGATTGCCGATGTTGCAGCGCGAACGCGATCGCGCACAGGGGCTCAATACCGCAGGTTTCATCTCCGGCTATCGCGGCTCGCCGCTCGGCATGTACGATCACGCGCTGTGGCGCGCCAAAACGTTCCTCAAGCAGCATGACATCGAGTTCTCACCGGGTCTCAACGAGGACCTGGCGGCTACCGCTGTGTGGGGGAGCCAGCAGGTCGGCATGTTCCCGGGCGCCAAGGTCGATGGCGTATTCGGCATCTGGTATGGCAAGGGTCCCGGCGTCGACCGTTCCGTCGATGCGCTGAAGCATGCGAACTCCGCCGGCACCTCGCCGAATGGCGGCGTGATTGCGCTGGCCGGCGACGACCATGGCTGCCAGTCCTCGACACTGGCGCACCAGAGCGAGCAGGTGTTCGCGGCGGCGCTGATGCCGGTGGTCAACCCGGCGACGCTGCAGGATTATCTCGATCTCGGCATTTTGGGCTTTGCGCTGTCGCGCTATTCGGGCTGCTGGGTCGGGTTCAAGGCGATTTCCGAGACGGTCGAAAGCTCGGCCTCGATCGTCAGCGATCCCGATCGCATCAAGATCATCACGCCCGACGATTTCGAGATGCCGCCGGGCGGGCTTTCGATCCGCTGGCCCGATGCACCGATGGAACAGGAGCGGCGGCTGCACGGTCCGAAGATGCAGGCGGTCGCGGCGTTCGCGCGCGTCAATCGCTTCGACCGCATCGTGCTGGATTCAAAGCCGGCGCGGCTCGGCATCATGGCGACCGGCAAAGCCTATCTGGATCTGCGGCAGGCGCTGGCCGATCTCGGCATTACCGATACCGAAGCGCAGGCGCTTGGATTGCGCATCTACAAGGTGGCGCTGACCTGGCCGCTGGAGGAATCCGGCGCGCGCGCCTTTGCGGAAGGCCTGCAGGACGTGCTGGTGGTCGAGGAGAAGCGCGGCTTTATCGAGGACCAGCTTGTCCGCATTCTCTACAACGTGGATGCCGCGAGGCGCCCTTCGGTGGTCGGCAAGCGTGACGAGAGTGGCGCCATGCTGTTGCCGAGCGAAGGCGAGTTGACGCCGACCATGGTGGCGGCGGCCGTCGTGGCGCGTTTGCGAAAACTCGGTCATCGCAGCCCGGCGCTGGAGCAGCGTCTCGCAAAACTCGAAGCCTTCGACCGTCCCTCGGATGGCGTCGGCTCCGCAAAGCTGCAGCGCACGCCGTATTTCTGCTCGGGGTGCCCGCACAACACCTCGACCAAGATCCCCGAGGGCAGCCGCGCGATGGCCGGCATCGGCTGTCACGGCATGGCGCTATCGGTGCCGAACCGCCGGACGCAGACGATTTCGCATATGGGCGCGGAGGGCGTCACCTGGATCGGGCAGGCGCCGTTCACCAGCGAGCCGCATGTGTTCCAGAATTTGGGCGATGGCACCTACACCCATTCCGGCCTGCTCGCGATCCGCGCCGCGGCCGCCGCCGGCGTCAATATCACCTACAAGATTCTCTATAATGATGCGGTCGCGATGACCGGCGGCCAGCCGGCCGAAGGCGGGCTTTCGGTATCGCAGATCGCGCACCAGGTTTCGGCGGAGGGCGCCAAGCGCCTTGTCATCGTCTCCGACGATCCCGAGAAATATCCGGCGAATTATTTTCCCGCCGGCGCGACCGTTCATCACCGCCGCGAACTCGACGCAGTGCAGCGGGAGCTGCGCGAGGTCGAGGGCCTCACCGTCCTGATCTATGACCAGACCTGCGCCGCGGAAAAGCGCCGGCGCCGCAAGCGCGGGCTCTATCCGGATCCGCCGAAGCGCGTCTTCATCAACGAACGCGTCTGCGAAGGCTGCGGCGACTGCTCTTCCGTTTCGAACTGCGTCTCGGTGCAGCCGCTGGAAACCGAGTTCGGCCGCAAGCGTCGGATCGACCAGTCGAACTGCAACAAGGACTTTTCCTGCATCGAGGGCTTTTGCCCGAGCTTTGTCACGGTGCATGGCGGACGCTTGCGGAAAGCCGACCGCGCGGCGGCTGATCCCTCGGCGCTGTTTGCCGATCTGCCGACGCCGGCAGTCCCCGCGCTCGATGGCGCCTACAACATCCTCGTCACCGGCATCGGCGGCACCGGCGTCATCACCATCGGCGCGCTGCTCGGCATGGCCGCCCATGTCGAGGGCAGGGCGTGCTCGACGCTCGACTTCACAGGCCTATCGCAAAAGAACGGTGCGGTGATGAGCCATGTCCGCATCGCACCGCAGGCTGACGATCTCTCGACCGTCCGCATCGCCCCCGGCGGCGCCAATCTCATCCTCGGCTGCGACATCGTGGTCGCCACCAGCATCCCCGCGCTGAGCCGGGCCGAGCGTGGCGTGACACGGGCGATCGTCAATGCCGACCTCTTGCCGACCGCGAGCTTCGTCATCAATCCCGACATCGATTTCGAGGCGGGAACGATGCGGGACGCGCTCAACGAGGCGGTCAGCGCCTCCGACCTCGACATTCTCGATGCGACCGGGCTTGCCACCGCGCTGATGGGCGACAGCATCGCGACCAACGCCTTCATGCTCGGCTTTGCGTTCCAGCGCGGGGCGATCCCGCTGTTGCTGGAAGCGATCATGAAGGCAATCGACCTCAATGGCGCGGCGATCGAGATGAACAAGCTCGCGTTCTCCTGGGGCCGGCTCGCGGCGCACGATCTGCCGCGCGTCGTCAGCGCCGCACGCTTCAAGAGTTCGGGCGCGGCGCCGGTCCGGCGCACGCTCGACGAAAGCATCGCGTTCCGCGCCAGGTTCCTGACCGACTATCAGAATGAGGCCTACTCGAAGCGCTACTTCGCCGACGTCGAGCGCGTCCGCGCCGCAGAAGCCAAGGCCGCGCCGGGCTCGCATGAACTGACCGAGGCTTTCGCCAAGGGCCTGTTCAAGCTGATGGCCTACAAGGACGAATACGAGGTCGCCCGGCTTTATTCCGACGGCGAGTTTGCAAAAGCGCTGAAGGAGCAGTTCGACGGTGACCCTGGCGTCAAGGTCAGCCTCGCGCCGCCGCTGCTGGCATCCCGCGATCGACTGACCGGGCATTTGCGCAAGCGCGAATTCGGTTCCTGGATATTCCGCGCCTTCGACATCTTGACCCGCTTCAAGTTCCTGCGCGGGACTGCATTCGATCCGTTCGGCTACTCAGCCGAGCGTCGGATGGAGCGGGCCTTGCCGGGCGAATATTCCGCTATGATCTTCCGCCATCTCGACAGGGCCAAGCCGCATGACTGGCCGCGTCTGGTGGCGCTGGCGAAATCAGCGGAACTTGTTCGCGGCTATGGCCATGTCAAGGAAGCCAATGTCGCGAAATACCGTGCGGAGTGCACGCGGCTGGAAGCGGCGATCGTTCAGCCGGTGGCGCAGGCGGCCGAATAGAGGCTGTTCATCCGGCACGTGAAGTTTCTCACGGCTGGGCTCAGTCATCGGTGACCGGGAGGGCGGGAACGGCTGGAATTGTCCGGCCGGCGCCCTACATGTCGGCTGTTCTTAATTCTTTGGGTTGATTTCAGGAGGCCTGCGATGGTCCTGAAAAACGCTATTGCCGCAGCACTTTGCATGGGGCTCCTGATGTCGGGCAGCGCCGCGCTGGCAGACGAATATCGCGCGGGCGAACTTCTCGAGCTCGATCCTTCCAAGGCCTTGCTCTCGCCGAAGCGGCTCGGGCCGCCGACGCAATTTGCGCCGGTCCGGATCGAGGCCAGAACCGATCGCAAGCCGGTGAAGACGGAGCGCGTGGTCGTGCCCAAGGCCGCTGCGCCGAAGGTTGCTGCACCCAAGACTGCTGCACCCAGGACTCGTGTCGTGCAGGAGCGTGTGCAGCAGAAGCCGCGCGTTGCTGTCAGCACCAAGCAGGCGCGCCGCCATACCAATCCGCTGGACGCCCAGGCCCGCGACACGCGGATCCAGACCTGGCCGTGCAAGTCCGGCGGCATCTGCGACTGGCAGCGATAGAGTAATCGGAGCTGCCGTAGGGTGGGCAAAGCGAAGCGTGCCCACCATCTGTCCACAGTCGTGTTCGTGAATGGTGGGCACGCGGAGCCTGTCATCGGGCGCGCATTCGCGCGACCCGTTGGCTTTGCCCACCCTACAATTCCACGATTTCGCACCTTCATCCACCTGTCGCAAAACCTTCGGCCAGCATTCAAATTGCTCGGGCACACCTTCGTCGTGATTCGACGAGGGGTGTTCGATGCCGATTGCGATTCGCGCCAAGCCCGCCCTGACGCGGCGTCAATGGCTGGTCCGCTCCGCCGCGACATTCGCCGTCGCTGGTTTCGGCGGCCTCGCCAGACCCTACCTCAGCCGCGCCGCGGATCGGCCGCTCATCACCAGCGGCATTCAATCGGGCGACGTCTCGGCCAATTCCGCGGTGGTCTGGGCGCGCGCCGACCGCGCGGCGCGGATGCAGGTCGAATGTTCAGCCAGCGAAGATTTCAAGACCATCATTGGTACGGCTTCTGCCGATGCGTTGCCGGATGCCGACTTCACTTCGAAGGTGCTGCTCGATGGACTGACGCCGGGGCAGGATATTTTCTATCGCGTGCGGTTTGAAAGCGAGCCGGGGATCGCCGGCGAGGCGCAGGTCGGGCATTTTCGTACCGCACCCACCACACGGAGCAGCGTATCATTTGCCTGGTCGGGAGATACCACGGGGCAGGGCTGGGGCATCGACGAAAGCCGCGGCGGCATGCAGACCTACCGGACTATGCTCGACAACCGCCCGGACTTCTTCATCCATTGCGGTGATCACATCTATGCCGACTGCCCGGTGGAGCGGGAACTGAAGCTGCCCGATGGCGGGGTCTGGCGAAACCTCGTTACCGAGGAAAAGTCTGTCGTCGCCCAAACCCTCGCGCAGTTCCGCGGCAACTACAAATACAACTGGCTCGATCCGAATTTTCGCGCCTTTCATGCCGCCGTGCCCTTGTTCGCGCAATGGGACGATCACGAGGTGACGAACGACTGGGCGCCGGTCGGCACGGCCGACGCGAGCGGCTATGCCGCGGACGGCACCTCGCATCTGGTGGCGCGGGCGCGCCGCGCGTTCCATGAATTCATGCCGATGCGCGCGACACCCGCACAGGGAGACGGCCGCATCTATCGCAAGATCGCCTACGGCCCGCTGCTCGATGTCTTCATGATCGACATGCGCAGCTACCGCGATTCCACTTTTAATAGGCATGACGACCACAGCGACACCTGCATCCTCGGCGCGGCGCAACTGGCCTGGCTGAAGCGCGAACTGGTGGCTTCCGACGCCACCTGGAAGGTGATCGCCGCCGACATGCCGATCGGCTTGATCAGCGAGGACGCAATTGCGCTCGGCGACGGCCCGCCGGAGCGCCGCGAGCATGAGATTGCCGATTTGCTGTCGTTCATGAAGCGCGCCGGCATCCGCAACATTGTCTGGCTGACCGCCGACATGCATTACACGGCGGCCCATTTCTATGATCCGAACCGCGCGATCTATCAGGACTTTGAGCCGTTCTGGGAATTCGTCTCCGGCCCGCTGCATGCTGGCACCTGGGCGCCGGCCCCGCTCGACAATACGTTCGGCCCGAAAGCGATGTTCCAGAAGGGGTGCAGCGGCGAAAATCTCGCCCCCTGTTACGGCTTGCAGTTTTTCGGCCGCGTCGACATCGACGGCAAGACCGAAGTCATGACCGTGACATTGAAGGACGTCGACAACCGCGACCTGTGGTCGGTCGATATCGAGCCCCGCCCGGATGCGCGGCCTGGCCGGATCATGGCGCAGCATATCTGAGCCGGCGTTGTGAGGGGCGCACCAGCAGATAGCCGCCGACCACGATTGGCACGGAGAGGGCGATGATCGCCCCGAGCACGCGGCGAACGCCCTTACCATCGCACCCCTGACTTGGTCCTGATTGCCTTCGCGCGGCGATCTCCAAAGGTCAATTTCGCTTAGTGAAATAGCTGGAGCGTCGCGCATCGGCCTAACGCGGCGGGAAGCCAAACGCGACCTTGCCGAAGGACAAACGGTGTGCAAATCCCGGCCTCGAGCCGGTTTGCGGATTCATTCTGTTCCGCCGGCCGGAATTCGGGTTTTCGCTACACACCGCCGCGGCTCCAGTCCATACTGGATCGCATCAAAGGGAGGTCTTTCAAATGCGTGAAGCTGTCATTGTTTCCTATGCACGTACGGGGCTGGCGAAGTCCGGCCGCGGCGGGTTCAACATCACCCCGCCGATGTCGATGGCGGCTCACGCCATCAAGCACGCCGTCGAGCGCGCCGGCGTCGACAAGGAGTATGTCGAGGACTGCTATCTCGGCAATTGCGCGCATGGCGCGCCGAATATCGGCCGCCAGGCCGCGCTGCTTGCGGGATTGCCGAAGTCGACCGGCGGCGTCTCGGTGAATCGCTTCTGCTCCTCCGGCCTGCAGACCATCGCGATGGCCGCCAACTCGATCCGCTCTGACGGAGCTGACTGCATCGTGGCCGGCGGCGTCGAGAGCATCTCGATCCCGGGCGGCGGCTCGCCCAAGGAATCGATCGATCCGGACCTGCTCAAGGTCGCGCCCGATATCTTCATGGCAATGATCGATACCGCCGATATCGTTGCCGAGCGCTACAAGCTCAGCCGTGAATATCAGGACGAGTACTCGCTGGAATCGCAGCGCCGCATGGCCGCCGCCCAGCAGGCCAACAAGTTCAAGGACGAAATCGTCCCGATGAAGACCAAGATGAAGGTGGTCGACAAGCAGACCAAGGCGGAGAGCATCGTCGACTACACCGTCGACCGCGACGAGTGCAATCGTCCCGACACGACGATGGAAGGCCTTGGCAAGCTCGAGCCGGTCAAGGGCCCGGGCAAGTACGTCACCGCCGGCAACGCCAGCCAGCTCTCGGATGGCGCGGCAGCGGTCGTTCTGATGGAAGCCAAGGATGCCGAGAAGCGCGGCCTCAACCCGATGGGCCGCTTCGTCGCCTGGGCGGCGGCGGGCTGCGAGCCGGACGAGATGGGTATCGGTCCGATCTACGCCGTGCCGAAACTTCTGAAGCGGCATGGCCTGAAGATCGACGACATCGATCTTTGGGAGCTCAACGAAGCTTTCGCCAGCCAGTGCCTCTATTCCCGCGACAAGCTCGGCATCGATCCGGAGAAGTACAACGTCAATGGCGGCTCGATCGCGATCGGCCATCCTTTCGGCATGACCGGTGCGCGTCTCACCGGCCACATCCTGCAGGAAGGCCGCCGGCGCAAGGCCAAGTGGGGCGTCGTCACGATGTGCATCGGCGGCGGCCAGGGCGGCGCCGGCCTGTTCGAGATCTATAGCTGAGATTTTTCGAACGCAGCGACCCGCAAAACAAAGAGAATGGCCCCGCGAGGGGCCATTTTTCGTTCTTGGCGAGCACCCGCTCAGACGCGATCCGGAAGGGACCGGGATCGCGTCAAGAACGGCTCAAACAAAGTGGAGCCCGGCACTGAACTAATCAGAACCGGGCTCCAGCAATGCTACATCAGTAACGATACTTCTTGATGACCACGGTCTTGTGGCGGTGACCGTGCCGATGCCCGCGATGCCAACCGCGGTCGCGCCGGAATTCGGCACGCGCACCGCGAGGGTAGTGATGATAACCCGTGTGGTAGCCGCGCTTCTTGATCACGACGGTCTCGGCGCTCGCAATCGACGGCGCCGCAATGACGAGCGCGCCGAGTGCGGCAATCACGTATCCAAGCTTCTTCATCCAATTCTCCTCAATTGAGCGAGGATAGAACATCAAATTTTGTAGAACGTTCCCGCGGAACTTGAAGAGAATTCTGAATGCTTGTTCAGACGCGTGTGCGATGCATGCAGCCCAAATCAATCATCGTCCGATCGCATCTCTTGTTATGGCCGCGTCGCGCATGCGTGCGCCGCGAGAGGCAAAGCTGCGAACGTCGATACAGTAAGCGCCCACTGGAAACCGGCAGCGCCGCGCTTCAATCCAGCGTGGGACGAGAATGGGCAGGTTTTACTCTTGCTTGCGGAAGGCTGGGAGCGGGCGCATCATCGCGTCATAATAATCAAACTGGGGAGGCTGCCATGAGTGGGGTTTCACGCCGTCATTTCCTGAGCCTGACCGGATCGGCCGCGGTCGCCGCGATGTCCGGCAGCGCCCGTGCCGCGATGGGGCCGAATGACAAGTTCGACCTCGTGATCAAGGGTGGCGATGTGCTCGATCCGAGCCAGTCGCTCAAGGGCAAGCGCGATATCGGCATCCGCTGGGGCGTGATCGAGGCCGTCGAGAACGAGATTCCGGCCGCGCGCGCCGCCAAGACCATCGATGCCTCAGGCAAGCTGGTGACACCCGGCCTGATCGATCTGCATTCGCACGTCTACCCCTATGGTTCGGCGATCGGCATTCCCGCCGATGAGCTGGTGCAGGCCCAGGCCACCACCACGGTGGTGTCGGCAGGCGATGCCGGCGTCAACAATCTCGCGGCGCTGCGGCGTTACATCGTGGCGCAATCGCGGGCACGAATTTACGCCTTCGTTCACATCGCCAACAACGGCCTGTCCGGTTTCCCGGTCGCCGAGCTCTACAACATCGACTACGCCCAGGTAGATGCGTGCGCGATGGCGCTGGCGGAAAATCCGGACTTCCTGCTCGGCGTGAAGGTCAGGATGTCGGAGAACGTCATCGCCAGGCACGGGCTGGAGCCGCTGAAGCGCGGCATCAAGGCCTGCGAAATGTGCGGCTGGCCGGCCAAGATGATGGTGCATATCGGCGGCGTCGAGACCAAGGAGCTGATGTCAGAGATTCTCGATCTGATGCGGCCGGGCGACGTGCTGACGCACGCCTATTCCGGCGCGCCGAACATCGGCGGCCTCTTCACCAACATCGTGCAGGACGGCAAGCTGCTGCCGGCAGCGCTATCAGCCAAGCAGCGCGGCGTGATGTTCGACGTCGGCCATGGCGGCGGCAGTTTCGATTTCACGGTTGCCGAGGTCGCGCTTCCCGGCGGCTGCACACCGGATACGATCTCCTCCGACATCCACGTCTTCTCCGGCAACTCGCCGGGCATGCCGTATTTGCCGAACGTCATGAGCAAGTTCATCACGCTCGGCCTTACATTGGAGCAGGTGGTGGCGGCGGCGACTTCGACGCCGGCGAAGATCATCAACCGCGCGCCCAAGATCGGCACGCTGCAGATCGGCGCACCCGGCGACGTCGCGATCCTGGATCTGGTGGAGGCGCAGACCTCGTTCGTCGACACCCGCAACAACAAGCGCGAAGGCAAGCTGTTGCTCAGACCCGTGCAGACCGTGATCAACGGCGTGCCGTTCGGCCGGCCCTACCAGGCGCCGTTCGCGGTGCGGTGAGGGATCGCTCCGCTAGATCATGATAAGATCAGTTCGCATGGCGACCGCGAAGAGATTGGGCTCGCTCTCCCGCTGCGCTGATCACATCCCGCGTAAGGTGAGCACACCGGCCAGGCTCCCTCCCCCCTTGCGGGGGAGGGTTGGGGAGAGGGGTAAGCCCCGGGCGAGATAATCGATGCGTGCATCACCTTCTCAATCCCGGTCGCTCGTGGTGGGACCCGCACTGAGAGAGCACGTCGTGTGGCACCCCTCTCCCTAACCCTCCCCCGCAAGGGGGGAGGGAACCCTGCCGCCGCTGCGTCCCTCACAGCATGAGGTGCGATGGATCGCCTTGTCTCAGGCGGAAGCGGAGGCGGGCGCGCCGGCTCGGCCGATCAGCTTGTTGACGAGCGGCGCGGGATCGTCAGGGAGCGTGTCGGCACGCCAGGCGACATGCTGGTCGGTGCGCGCAAGGATGAGCTTGTGGCCGCTGGGCGGCTGCGCTTCACCGCGGGGAACATCGACGATCTGCAACGGGACGCCCTTGGCGTGCATCACATCGGCCAAAGGCGCAACCACAACATCCGGATCGTAGCGCACCAGCGTGTAGCCTGGCCCGAGCGCATCATAGACCGTCCGTCCGTCCGACAGTTTCGCGAACGGAAGCCGGCAGCCCGGCGTCGAGGACGGCGTGAAGTCCGCCATCGTAAAACCCGGATGCTCGGCGCCGTCATAGGCGATGATCGGAGAGCGATCGTAGAAATACCCGAAGTTGAGGCCGGCACAGCAATATTGCTGCACGTTCAAATCATAGGCTGCTTGCCCGACCTGCTTGCGGACGGCATCGCCTTCCGGCCCCGGCTGCTCGATTGCATCAGGAACGGTGCGGCGCTGGCTCAAGACCTTGCCCGCCATCTCCATCGCAAAGCGCGACACCTGCTCGGTGATGGGCAGGCGCTCGGCCTCATAGGCGTCGAGGATGGCAATGTCGGCCCAACCCTGCAGATAGGCGGCGAGCAGCCATGCGAGGTTCGTTGCGTCTGCGATCCCGGCATTCATGCCGTAGCCGGCATAGGGCATCCACAGATGCGCGGCATCGCCGCAGATGAACGCGCGTCCCTTGCGAAACCGGTCGGCGACAAGTCGGCGGCCGACCCAGTCCTCCTTGCTCAGAATCTCGTATTCGAAATCAGGGCCGACGCCGAGGATGGCACGGATCGAGGCATCGCGATCGACGGATTCGAAAGTCTCATCCTCGCGATTGAGGTGATTGTGGATCAGCCACTTCTCGCGGCCGTCGATCGCGACCACCGTGCCGCAGCGCCGCGGATTGAGCGACAGCGTCATCCAGGCGGGCCGGTCCATCAGGCCGAGCAGGGCGGGCGCGCGGATGTAGGTCGATTGCACGCGCTGGATGATCGGCGTTCCCTGCAGATTGGCGTCGATCGCCTTGCGAACCAGCGACCGCGCCCCGTCGCAGCCAACGATGAAATCGGCGTGAATCTGAAAGGCGGCTCCGGCATCGAGGTTGCGGACGGTTGCAACGATGCCCTCGTCGACTTCGCTGAAATCCTCGAATGCGGTGCGGTTCAGAATCTGCAGCCCGTCGATGGCGGCGGCGTGGGCGAACAGCACGGGTTCCATATAGATCTGATTGATGCGGTGCGGCGGCTCGGCCGTCGGCCAACCGGTGTCTGGCCCGCCGGTGGCGGTATAGCGATCGCGCCGGCAGGGAATGAGGATACGCGAGAGTTCGATGCCCGTTGCCGTGGTGCGGTAAGAGCAATCGTTCGGATAATCGGCCGGCAATCCGGCGTCGCGCAGCTTCTGCGCCAGGCCTAATCTGCGAAAAATCTCCATCGAGCGCGACGAGACGTGGTTGCATTTCACGCTCGGCGGCTCGCCGGCGGCGCGTGTTTCCACGACAGTGACAGATAATCCCCGCGATGCGAGGTCCATCGCCAAGGTGAGACCAACCGGACCGCCGCCGACCACGAGAACGCTGGTCTTCACCATGTCACTTGCCGCCTTGTCGCTTGCTGCGTCGGGACGATCATGCATTACTGAGCCCCACAGAGATCATCGGGGGACCCTCAATGTTTCCGTCGATCCGGCAAGGCATGATCCGCACCCTTGTTGTTGCTTTGTCGCTGTCGTTGTCGGCGATTGAAGCAGCAAACGCATATCCCGATCAACCCATCAAGATCATCGTGACGTTTCCGCCTGGCGGCAGTGCCGATATCGTTATCCGCGCCCTGCAGCCGTTATTATCGGAAACGCTGCGTCAGCCCATCGTCATCGAGAACAGGGCGGGCGCGGGCGGCAATATCGGGATCGGCGCGGTGGCGCAGGCAGCGCCTGATGGCTACACGCTCGGCGTGGCCGCAGCCGGCGTGCTGACCGTCAACCCCCACCTTAACCGCGCGGCGATGGCGTTCGATCCGATCAAGGATCTGGCGCCGGTCACCTTGCTGGCGGAAATCCCGTTCGTGCTGGTGTCTTCGCAACAGTCGGCCATTGCCTCGGTCGCCGATCTCATTGCCAAGGCCAAGGCTCAAACGGCGGGTCTGTCGATCGGCCATGGCGGCAATGGCACGGCGATGCACCTGACCTCGGCCTTGTTCAACCAGAAGGCCGGTGTCGGAATTCAGTTGATCGCCTATCGCGGCACCGCGCCGGCGACGACGGATGTTCTTGCCGGCCACGTGCCGCTGGCCGTGCTGGATATCCCTGCATCCAAGCAGTTGATCGGCGACGGCAAGTTGAAGGCGCTCGGAGTCTCTGCCGCGAAACGCGTGGCCTTCCTGCCCGATGTTCCGACGCTGGCGGAGCAGGGCCTCTCCGGATTCGAATCTGTCGGCTGGTTCGGCATCGTCGCGCCCGCCGGCACGCCGCCCGACATCATCAAAACGTTGAATGCCGCCTTCGTGAAGGCGTTGAGCGACCCCGCGGCGATCGAGAAAATCCGCGTTCTCGGCGCCGAACCCGCGCCCACCTCGCCCGAGGCTTTTGCAAAATTCATCGAGAGCGAAAGCGTGAAATGGGGCAGGCTGATTACCGAGGCCGGGATCAAGGCTGAATAGGGCACCCGCCACGGCCTGCGGCCAAATTGCGCCGCGGCCGACGCCATTTGATCTCAATCAATGCGACGGCCTTCTCGCTTGGCGACGATGCCGGGCAAAGGATCGAACGTGGCACACAGCGAAGGCCTATCCCACAACGAGGCAGCGACGGACGGCCCAGTCCGGCCAATTCCCTATGACGAGGACGGGCGGCTGCCGCACGAGAGCGAATTTCTCACCCAACTCGGGGACCGGGTCCGCGAAATGCGCGCGCTCCGCGGCATGTCGCGCCGCGAGCTCGCGCGCCGGTCCCGCATGTCCGAGCGCTACGTGGCCCAGATCGAAGCCGGCAAGGGTAACGTCTCGATCGTGCGGCTGCTGCGGATCGCGCTGGTGTTTCGCGGCGAATAGCGCTTCGTACGACGAGTTGAGCCCGCACTCGGCTCAACTCCGCGCCCGCTTCTCCACATTTGCGATCCGTGCCGGCACGCCGAACTCCTTGCGGCAGACTTCGGCGAGCACGGCGACGCCTTCGCGGATCTGTTCATGCGAGGGGCTTGCGAAACACAGCCGCAGCCGGCTGCCGGCATAGGCCTTGTCGGTCGACCATTCAGGCCCCGGATTGATCGCGACGCCTGCGACAAGCGCGGCCTGATAGAGTTTTAGCGTGTCGACATTGTCGGGCAGCTTCACCCACAGGAAGATGCCGCCCTCGGGCTCCCCGAACTCGGCCGCGGTGCCGAACTGCTCGTTGAGCGCTTCCATCAGCGTGTCAAGCTTGGCGCGCAGACCGCGTGTCAGCTTCGGCACGTGGGTCGAAAAATTCGGCGCGCAGTACTCGGCCAGCACCATCTGCTCCAGCGCGCCGCTTCCGGCGTCGGTCTTCAGCGCCAGCATCCGCGACATCATCTCCCAGGGTGCCACGATGAAGCCGACCCGCAGCGCCGGCGCGATCGACTTCGAGAACGAGCCGATGTGGATGACGCCGCCATGCTTGCTCATGGCGTAGATCGCGGGCGGCCGCTCGCCGCTCCAGACCAGATCGGCGTAGCAATCGTCCTCGAAAATCGGCACGCCATATTGCTGCGACAGCTTCAGCATCTCGGCGCGCCGCGTCTCCGGCAGGATGCTGCCGGTCGGATTCTGGACGGTCGGGATGGTGTAGATGTATTTCGGCGTGATGCCGCGGCTTTTGTGGTCGGCAAGGGCTGCCGCCAGCGCATCCATCCGCATGCCCTGCTCGTCGAGAGGGATGCCGATCGCCTTGACACCAAGCCGCGTCAGCCGGGTCAGCGCGCCCTGATAGGTCTCCTGCTCGACCAGCACGGTGTCGCCGCGCGCCAGCAAGGTTTGATTGACGAGGTCGAGCGCCTGCAGCGAACCGGAGACGATCATGATATCGTCGGCAATGCAGGCGATGCCGGCGTCGCGCTTGAGTTTCGCGCTGAGGAATTCGCGCAAGGGGCGATAGCCCTGCGGGCCGCTGGCGAGGCCGTAGGTCGCGAGCGTCTTGCCCTCGCGCCGGAGCACGGTATTGACGGCGTCGATCAGGCCATCGACCGGAACCTGCTCGGGATCATTGTTGCCGCCGACAAAGCTGTATCTGGCAAGGCCGGTCCACCGCGCTGCCGGCGCCGGCAATCCGGCGGGCAGCAAGGGCGCAAAATCGAAGGAAGCGGTAGACATGAATGTTCACTCCATCTTGTTTCTTGTTGAGAGGGCCGACCGGCTCTCTGTCTCGTCGTCGTTCAGCCTGGTTCTTGCCGACGATCCTGATCGGCCTGGCTGATGAACGCATGATGAACGGCGCCGACGCCGCCGACCATCAGCGCCTCGATCGTGGGCTCGGTGATCTCGCCCGTGGCCGCCCAGTCAACCACGAAATTGGCTCCCGTTTCGCCGCGCATGTCGTTTGCGGCGATGAAGACCTCGACGGGCGCGAACGCTTTTAACGCAATCGGGGACTTGAGGTAGCTCCCCGCCATCTTGCCTGATGTGTCGAAATAGGCGATCCGCTCGGGGATCAGGGGGCGGGAGTTTGCGAAATTCTGTTCGATTCCGCCTGCGGTCCAGGCGCTGGCGGTGGGGGCGTACGGGATCGACAACACGGCCAGAATCGCGAGAAAAGCTCCCATTCTATGGCTGTGACACATTGCTTGTTTGACCCTTGCGCCGGGACCTCTAGGTTGCAAAAGGGGGAAATCCGGAACCATGCACGAGCTTATTCGCGATATCACCTTATGCATCCTGTTCGCCTGGGTGCTCGGCCTGTTGGCGCATTTTTCCCGGCAGCCGCTGATTTTGGCCTACCTTATCGCCGGGTTCTTCATTGGTCCATTCGGCATGAAGTGGGTCGAATCCCAGGAATCGATCACCGTCATCTCCGAGCTTGGCCTGATCTTCATGCTGTTCATGATCGGGCTGGAAATCGACCTGAAGAAGATCGTGCGCGCCGGCAAGGTGATTCTGTTTGCTGCGGGCGGACAATTGGCCGGCGGCGTCCTGCTCGGAATATTGTTTTTTATCGGGATCGGCCTGTCGATGGGGAGCGGGCATTTCGACGCGCTCTATCTCTGCATCGCCTGTGCGCTGTCGAGCACGGTCATCATCGTCAAGGTATTATACGAGAAACGCGAGCTCGACACGCTGCCGGGTCGGATCACGCTCGGCGTACTCGTGTTGCAGGACATCTTCGCGATCCTGTTCCTGGCGGTGCAGCCGAGCCTCGACAATCTGCAAGTGAGCGTGATCCTCCTGTCGATCGCCCGGGTCGGCGTGCTGGTGGCGACCGCGCTGGTGCTCAGCCGCTATGTGCTGCCGTGGCTGTTCCACCAGATCGCGCGCCGGCCGGAGCTGATCCTGCTCGGCGCGCTGGCCTGGTGCTTCCTGATCGGCGAGATCGCGGAGAGGCTGCATTTGTCGCGCGAGATGGGCTCGCTGGTGGCCGGCGTTTCGCTGTCGACATTCCCCTATGCGCTCGACGTCACCGCCAAGGTGACGACGCTGCGCGACTTCTTCATCACGCTGTTCTTCGTCTCGCTCGGCATGACCATCCCGATCCCCGGTGCGTCGGTGATTGGGCTGGCGCTTGCGATCGCGGCCTTCACCGTGGTCAGCCGCATGGTGACGACGTTCATGCCGCTTTATCTGATGAAGCAGGGCCTGCGCGCGAGCCTCCTGCCGGCGATCAACCTGGCGCAGATTTCGGAATTCTCACTGGTCGTGATCCAGACCGGCGTGACGGCACACCATATCAGCCCGGAAACGTCGAGCGCGGCGTCGTTCGCCTTCGTGGTGCTGGCGGTCCTGAGCACCTTCGTCATGGGCCGCAGCGACCAGGTCACGCGCGGCCTGATCGGTCCGCTGAAGCGGATCGGGCTCCGCGACCTCGATCACAAGCATGAGGCCGACGGAGGGCACGAGGGCGGGCACGGGGAGGCGCGCCGGATCGTCATTCTCGGGTTCTTCCGCGCCGCCAGCGCGCTGGTTGCCGATATCGAGCGCCTCAATCCTGCGGTGCTGGAGCAGATCACCGTGATCGACTTCAATCCGCTGGTGTTTAGAACCTTGACGGACCGCGGCATGCACGTGGTCTATGGCGACATCAGCAACGTCGATACGCTGGTGCATGCCGGTGTCGGCAAGGCCGAGCTGATCATCCTCAGCATCCCGGATTCGCTGCTGAAGGGCGCCGACAACGAAAAGCTGGTCCGGCACGTCCGCTCGCTCAATCCGACCGCCAAGATCGTCGCCACCGCGGAGATCCTGGCCAACGTCAACGACCTCTACGAGGCCGGCGCCGACTACGTGACGGTGACGCGGCTTAGCGACGCCCACGAACTCTACAAGGTGATCGAAGCCGCCCAGGCCGGGCTCCTGGAGGACAAGCGCGCCGAGACCGACACGCTGCTCAGCGAGCGCCGCGAGGTGCTGCCGTAGCGGGAAAGACGGCGTCGCAGGGCCGGTGATTTACCCAACGGCCTTTCGCCGGCTGCGCGAGAGGAGCTATAATCTCGCAGGTGCTTTCGCCAGGCGAAACCGCTCCATGCGGCCGGGCGATCATCGCCAGCATTTTTTCATCCCGGCCCGCCATGCCTCTCCGGCGTTGCGCCCTGCGTATTGACGCTGGCGCCGGCCATTGAGTCCGGCTAATGCACTGGCTGAAGCTAGCTAGATTTGGCGAGATTTTGAGAAATGGCCGATAGCATCCAGGAAGTTCTGCAAGCCTTTGCCAAAGGCGAACTCGTCGTCGTCACCGACGATGACGATCGCGAGGGCGAGGGCGATCTGATCGTTGCGGCTTCGCTCTGCACCGCGGAGAAGATGGCATTCATTATCCGCCACACCTCCGGCATCGTCTGCGCGCCGATCACCACCGACGACGCCAGGCGGCTGCGGCTGGATCCGATGGTGGCGCATAACGAGTCCAATCACACCACCGCCTTTACCGTCTCGATCGACTACAAGCCCGATGGCGGCACCGGCATTTCGGCGGAGGAGCGCGCCTCCTGCTGCCGCGCGCTCGCCAATCCCAACGCCGGCGCCAATGATTTTGCCCGGCCCGGTCACATCTTTCCGCTGATCGCCCGCGACGGCGGCGTGCTGCTGCGCTCCGGCCATACCGAAGCGGCGGTCGATCTCTGCAAGCTTTCCGGCCTGCCGCCGGTCGGCGTCATCTCTGAATTGATGAACGACGACGGCACTGTGATGAAGGGCGAGCAGGTGACGAAATTCGCCGCCACTCACAAACTCAAGCACGTCACAATCGCTGACATGATCGCTTACCGTCAGGCGCGCGAAAAGCTGATCGAGCGGGTCGCAACGTTTACCACCGACAGCCCGATCGGTCCGCTGCAGGGCTATGCCTATCGCTCGCCATTCGACGAGATCGCACATGCTGCCTTCGTCTATAACGGCATCGGCGACGGCAAGAACGTGCTGACGCGCTTGCACAAGCCCAATATCGTCAAGGATCTCTTCACCGGCCAGGCGCGGATGCAAATCGTGCTGGACCATTTCAAGAAGGCCGGCCGCGGCGTGCTGGTTTACTTGCGCGACGGCGCGGCCGGAGTTCCCGTCGAGCCGGTCGGCGAACAGAAAACGGCAGAGGCGGACAGGCACCGGCAATGGCGTGAAGTCGGCGTTGGTGCCCAGATCCTGCGCGATCTCGGCATCACCTCGATCATCAATCTCACCTCGTCGGTGCACGACTACAAGGGGTTATCCGGCTTCGGCATCGAGATCGTTTCCAACGAAAGGTTGGAGTAGTCGTCATTCCGGAATGGTGCGCCAGCACCATATCCGGAATCTCGAGATTCCGGGTTCATGCTGCGCATGCCCCGGAATGACGTGGTGAAACATTTGCGCTTCTGCCGATAGCGCATTAATTTGTTGACAATTTCCATGAGGACAGTGATGCGAAAGGGATTTTCATGAGCGTGCGCCCTCAAGCCAAGGACAAGCCGGCGGCGGCTTCCTTCCAGTGGGACGATCCGTTCCTGCTCGACGACCAGCTCACCGAAGACGAGCGCATGATCCGCGACACCGCGCGTGCCTATGCGCAGGACAAGCTGTTGCCGCGCGTCATCAATGCGTATCTGGAAGAGAAGACCGACCGCGAGATCTTCAATGAAATGGGCGAACTCGGCCTGATCGGCGTCACGCTGCCGGAAGAATATGGCTGCGCGAACGCGAGCTACGTCGCCTATGGCCTGGTGGCGCGCGAGATCGAGCGGGTCGATTCCGGCTATCGCTCGATGAACTCGGTGCAGTCGTCGCTGGTGATGTACCCGATCTACGCCTATGGCGACGAGAACCAGCGCAAGAAATACCTGCCGAAGCTTGCCACCGGCGAGTGGGTCGGCTGCTTCGGCTTGACCGAGCCGGATGCCGGCTCCGATCCCGGCGGCATGAAGACCCGCGCCGAGAAGGTATCCGACGGCTATCGCATCAGCGGCAGCAAGATGTGGATTTCCAACGCCCCGATCGCCGACGTTTTCGTCGTCTGGGCCAAGTCGGCCGCACATGACAACCAGATCCGCGGCTTCATTCTCGAGAAGGGCATGAAAGGCCTGTCGGCGCCGAAGGTCGGCGGCAAGCTGTCCTTGCGCGCCTCGATTACCGGCGAGATCGTGATGGACGGCGTGGTGGTGCCGGAGAGCGCGCTGCTGCCCAATGTATCGGGCCTGAAGGGACCGTTCGGCTGCCTCAACCGCGCCCGCTACGGCATCTCGTGGGGTGCGATGGGTGCCGCGGAAGACTGCATGCACCGCGCGCGGCAATACACGCTCGACCGCAAGCAGTTCAACCGGCCGCTAGCGGCAACGCAGCTCGTGCAGAAGAAGCTCGCCGACATGGAAACCGAGATTGCGCTCGGCCTTCAGGCCTCATTGCGCGTCGGCCGCCTGATGGACGAGGGCAAGATGGCCCCGGAAATGATCTCGATCGTCAAGCGCAACAATTGCGGCAAGGCGCTCGACATCGCCCGTGTCTCGCGTGACATGCACGGCGGCAACGGCATCCAGATCGAGTACCACGTGATGCGCCATACCGCGAACCTGGAAACCGTGAATACCTATGAAGGCACCCACGACGTCCACGCCCTGATCCTGGGCCGGGCAATCACGGGAATTCAGGCGTTTTCGTAAGTTCCTTGCTCGTCGTTCCGGGGCGCGCCGAAGGCGCGAACTATGGTACGCAATTGCGTACCTGAGAACCTCGCGCCGTATTCTTTTCCCACTTCGGGATTCCGGGTTCATCGCTGCGCGATGCCCCGGAATGACGCCAAGAAAAACCATGGCCGACAATGACGACATCCCGTTCAATCGCGATTTTCCGCTGAAGCCTGGCGTCGTCGATGAGGTGCGTCCGGACATCCGGCGTGTCCTCTGCAATAACCCAAGCCCGTTCACCTTCACCGGAACGGTCAGCTACATCGTAGGCAAGGGCAATGTCGCGATCATCGATCCCGGTCCCGATGACGAAGCGCATGCCAAGGCGTTGCTCGACGCCGTGCGCGGCGAGACGGTGACGCATATTCTCGTCACCCACACCCACCGCGACCATTCGCCGAACACCGCACGGATCAAGGCGGCCACCGGCGCGCCCGTTTATGCCGAGGGGCCGCACCGCGCCTCGCGGCCACGCTTCGAGAGCGAAAAGCACAATCCGGAATCCGGCGCCGACCGCGATTTCAGGCCCGACATCGAGGTCAAGAACGGCGACGTCATCGAAGGGCAGGGCTGGGCGCTGGAGGCGGTCGCAACCCCCGGCCACACCGCCAATCACCTGGCGTTCGCTTGGCCCGAGCGAAAGATCAATTTCGTCGGCGACCACGTGATGGGCTGGTCGACCTCGATCGTCGCGCCCCCGGACGGATCGATGATCGACTACATGGCCTCGCTGGCGCGGCTGGAGGCTCGCGAAGAGGATCTGTATTTTTCAGGCCACGGGCCGGAAATTCCGGAAGGGCCGCGTTACGTCCGCTTCCTGACCCGGCACCGCCAGGCCCGCGAAGCCTCAATCCTGCATCGGCTTGCCAAGGGAGAGGCCGACATTCCGACCATGGTCCGCGCGATCTATATCGGCATCGACCCGCGGCTGACGAGTGCCGCCGGCTATTCCGTGCTGGCGCATCTGGAAGACCTGGTCGCCCGCGGGATCGTGGCGACGGATGGTGATCCGGTGATCGGTGGGACGTACCGGTTGGCTTGATCTCTCATCGTCATTCCGGGGCGACACGAAGTGTCGAACTAGGGTATGCAATTGCATACCCGAGAATCTCGAGATCCCCCGGTGCGCAATTGCGCACCTGAGGTTCGCGCTTCGCGCGCCCCGGGATGACGCTGACGCGTCACTTTTTCACATTCTTCGCCTGGGCCTTGGCCGGCGCCTGCGGCTTCTTCGGCGCCGCCGGTTTGGCGTTATCGACGGCGGCGTTGATGTCCTCGATCAGCTTTGAGACGCGGGCGGCGTTGCTGCCGAGGTCGCTTTCGAAATAGCGCGAGGAGGAGCGGATATCGACGCGCGATTCGTCGCCGTCGGGCGTGATGCGGATCGAGATGTCCTCGCGGAATCCCATGATCGGCGTTCGCGCCACCGCCTCGATGCGGGCGATGCGGCGCGGCGGCTGCGGCGGCCGTTCGTCGATCACGAGCCATTTGCGCTTAGTGACCAGCGCCAGCGTCACCTCATAGGCCCGCTGCGGGGGAACTTCGAGTTCCACGGTCTCGATGTCGGGATAGGCGATCCGCTGCTGCTCGGCCGAATAGAGTCCGGCATAGACCGCTGAGTTGGCGCCTTCGCCGCTGCGCAGCCGGGCCAGCGCCTCGAAGCGCGGCGGATCGATCGGATTGGTGGTGATGTCGTGGATCGGCGGCAGCTTGCGGTATTGCAGGGCGAGGTAGGCCGGGTAGGCGAGCAGGAGGGCGTTGATCAGGAACGCCAGCAGGATCCGGCCCATGCCGCGCGAGCCGTTCTGCCAGATCGCCGCAAAGGCAGCGAGGCCCACCAGGATGGAAAGCACGGCCAAACCGAGCGCGCCGAAGAACGTCGCCAGCGCGGGTTTTACCTCCAGGAAGCCGAAGCGGACGATGATGATCGACACCACCACCGCGACCACGGCGAAGATGGCGAGGTTGCGCGACCAGGTGGCGAGGCTGGACACGGGCTCCGACTGGTAGGGAGCGGAAAACCTTCGGGCCATCGGTGAATCTGCCGGGTTTATGAAATCTATCTGGCCGGCTGGCCGGCTGCAAACTCGCAAGCTTGAGACCACGGCGTGGCGCGAATTTCAAGTTTGCAGGCGATACTAATCGGGCAAATGCGCTGCGTGCAGCAACCTGATGGGTTAACCATCCCTGTAAATTGATTATTAGTTGTACATTGAAGTTGGTCCAATTTTCGTCTACCTCTCGCCGCCGGGTTGTCGTATTTGCCGCAACACGGGACTGTCCTGCACGGGACACCGGCGAGCGCCAGCCAGGGGAAACGGCGGGGCGTCAGCCGGAAGCGCTGCAGGATGATCTCAACTCTTGGTCCTTGTTGCGGGCGGAGTCGCAAAAAAATTGCGGTTGCGCCCCCGGAGTTCTAGGATTGGATAGGGCGCAATCGGCATACGTCCGCGGGGCTGGCGGAAGGCCCCATGAGGGCGAGTGTTCAGTATGAGTGATGCAAAGCACGAACGATATGTCGGCCCGAACGATCCGGCATATTATGCGCCGCGTGAGCAGAGGGAACGGACGAGCAGCGATCAACCGGGCACAATGCTGATGCAGAACGACGATGGCTGGCGTCCGCGAACGCCAACGGAAGGACCGCCCTTGCAGCCCTTCAGCAAGCCCGCACGCCGCCAAGATTCCGAAATGTTCACCAAAGCCGTGGCCCAGGCCATGCAGGAGGCGAGGGAGACCGCGCCGGTCGAAGCGCCATCCGTGCTCCGCGACCTGTCGGGACGCCGCGCGCTGTTCCAGCAGGTCATCCGGTTCTCGATCGCCGTGGCGATCGCGGCGAGCATCGCGATGCTTCTCGTCATGGCCATTCCGTCGTCGCAGCGCCCGGCCAACCAGGATAATGCGTCGCTTTCGGCCGCCTGGCAGTCGGTGAAATCGTCGGTGCTTCCGGCGCCGCAGCCGCAGCCAGCGAGGCGTACGGCGACCTTGGCCGTACAGGACGGCAGCGGGTTCGCCAACGATCCCGTGCCGCTCGGGATCCACGTCGGCTCTCCGCCGCCCGACGCCTATGTATCCATCAATGGACTTACTGCCGGCGCACGGCTCACGTCCGGCAAGCGGGTCGGTCCGAGCGAATGGCGCGTGTCGGCGACGGAGATTTCCGGCGTTTCGGTCATTCCGCCGGATGGCTTCACCGGGCAGATGCTGGTGACGGCGGAACTGCGTGACGGTAACGGCGTGGCGCTCACCGGCACCTCCACGCGGCTGACCTGGGCGCCTGTGCCAAAGGCCCCCGTCGCTGCGCCGCCGGTTGCCGCGCCAGCCCCGGTCATTGCCGCGCCGGTTGCTGTGGCGCCGGTCGCCGCACCGCCGCCGGTCGCCATGGCCGCAGCCGCGCCGCCGATGCCGGCCGTGCGACCGCAGGCGGAGGTCGTGCGAAGCCTCGATCCGAAGGAGATCGCTGCCCTGATCAAACGCGGGCAGGACCTGCTCGCCGCCGGCGATGTGCAGTCGGCGCGGCTGGTGCTGATGCGTGGAGCGGAAGCGCAGGATGCGCGCGCGGCACTGCTCGTCGGCTCGACCTACGATCCGGCGCGGCTCAGGCAGATGGGCGCCGATGGCCCGCTGGCGGACGTCGCGCAGGCCCGTATCTGGTATCAGCGAGCAAAGGAATGGGGCGAACCCGACGCGCAGCGACGGCTCGACGCGCTGGCGCTCTCGCGCTGATCATGGGCGGGCGCACTACGCGCGCCCGTCAACCGTCAATATCTTTTCGCCGAAGTTTTCCGATCCTGACGATCCGGTTGTTACGGCGCAGCCTCCCGCTGCGCGTATCGGCCGCGTTGACGGTACGTATCATTCAGATCCCGGCACGCCGGCCGCTGGATGAGCCGCCAGGGCATGCGATTTGGCTCAAATTTCCCATTTTGCGGCGATAAGCGGTCTATTCTCCGCAGTATTTGCGGAGAATACTTGTTTGTGCACGAGTTACTTATTGGCGGATTCCGTGTCGCAAACTTAGCGATCGAAGTCCGGTCATTTCGAATCGGATCACGATCTTCCTAGTTGGGTACGATTTTCATGGAGGCCGCCTCCCGCTTGCCGGAAGGCGGCCTCTTGAATCGAGCCCAGGATCGCCTCACGCCGCCGCGTTCGGGAAGCGGTAGCTCTTGAACTGCTCGCGCAGCGCCGTCTTCAGGATCTTGCCGGTTGCGGTGTGGGGGATGCCGTCGACAAAGACGACGTCGTCGGGCATCCACCATTTCGCGATCTTGCCATCCATGAATTTCAGGATGTCCTCGCGGCTTGCCTGCTGGCCGGCCTTGAGTTGCACGATCAGCAGCGGACGTTCGTCCCATTTGGGATGATAGACGCCGATGACAGCGGCCTCCGCGACCGCGGGATGGCCGACCGCAAGGTTTTCCAGGTCGATCGACGAGATCCATTCGCCGCCGGACTTGATGACGTCCTTGGAGCGGTCGGTGATCCGCATGTAGCCATGCTGGTCGATGGTGGCGACGTCACCGGTGTCGAAATAGCCTTCCTCGTCGAGGATGTCGGTATCGACCTTGAAATAGGCCTTGGCGACCGCAGGCCCGCTCACCTTGAGGCGGCCGAAGGTCTTGCCGTCCCACGGCAGTTCCTTGCCGGCATCGTCAGTGATCTTCATCTCCACGCCGAACGGCGGGTAGCCCTGGGCCTGCAGGATGTCGAGCCGCTCCTCGCCGGTGAGTTCGGCGAACGGCGGCTTCAGCGCGGCTACGGTTCCGATCGGGCTCATCTCGGTCATGCCCCAGGCATGGCGCACGCGCACGCCCATGTCGACGAACGACTTGATCATCGAGCGCGGCATCGCCGAGCCGCCGCACACCACGCTCTTCAGGTGGGGCAGTTTCAGATTGTTGGCCGACATGTGGTTCAGCAGCATCAGCCACACCGTCGGCACGCCGGCGGTATGGGTGACTTTCTCGGTGTCGAGCAGTTCATAGACCGAAGCACCGTCGAGCTTGGCGCCGGGCATCACGAGCTTGGTGCCCATCGAAGGCGCGGAGAATGCGATGCCCCAGCTATTGGCATGGAACAACGGCACCACCGGCAGCATGGTCTCGGCGGCGCTGGTGCCGAGCGCGTCGACGTTGTTGGCCATCAGCCCGTGCAGCACGTTGGAGCGATGCGAATACAACACGCCTTTGGGGTCGCCCGTGGTGCCCGAAGTGTAGCACATCGCGGCCGCTGTATTCTCGTCAAAGTCCTTCCACGTGAACTTGCCATCCGCTTCCGCGATCCAATCCTCATAGGCGACCGCGTTCTTCAGCGTGGTCTGCGGCATATGCGCCTTGTCGGTCAGCACGATGTAGCGCTCGACGCTCGGCAGGTTGGCCGCGATCTTTTCCAGGATCGGCACGAAGGTGGTATCGGTGATCACCACGCGGTCCTGCGCGTGGTTGATGATCCAGGCGATCTGGTCGGGGAACAGCCGCGGATTGACGGTGTGGCAAATCGCGCCGATTCCCATGATGCCGTACCAGCACTCGAGATGGCGCCAGGTGTTCCAGGCGATGGTGGCGACACGGTCGCCGAGCTTGATGCCGTCGCGGTCGAGCCGTTGCGATACTTTCAGCGCGCGCGCATGAATTTCGGCGTAATTGGTGCGATGAATGGGACCTTCGACCGACCGCGTGACGACCTCTTGCGTGCCGTGATACTTCGCCGCGTGTTCGATAATCCGATGGCAAAGCAAAGGCCAGTCTTGCATCAATCCGAGCATACGCACTTCCCTCCGATGGTTTGTTTGTTGCCGCACGATCCGCCGAACATTGTCGGCGGATCGGGGTTAAGTTCATGGAATTGAAATGAACTTTACCGCGCAGAAAGCAAGCCGAAAATGGGCTAATGGCGCCTTTGGCCGCATTGCAGCGGCAATGGTTACCGCTGCCGCCGCGGCGCTGTTGATTGGCATGCCAGTCGAGCCGGCTTGGGCGGCGAAAACCTCGCGCGCCGCGCCGTGGGACGATTTGTTCAAGCATTTGGAGCCCCGCCCGCGAGCAAAGGCGCGCCGTGCGGCCGTGCCGCTCCCGAAGCCGCGTCCAGCCGAGGCACCGTCTGCCAAGCCTGAGGAGCCGGCCGAGAAGAAGCAGGCGTCGCCTGAGAACGACAAGGCCAGGCAGCAGGCCACACCCGCACCGGAGCCCACGCCACAGCCCTCCGCGTGCCGCCTGGCGCTGACGGACGAAGTCGCCATTGCGCCCAGCATCCCGGACATCCGCGGCGCCAATGGCTGCGGCGGCGAGGATCTGGTGCGGCTCGAGGCGATCGTGCTGCCGGACAAGCGACGGGTGTCGGTAAAGCCGGCGGCGATCCTGCGCTGTACCATGGCGTCCGCGCTGGCCGAGTGGATCCGCAAGGACATCGTGCCGCTGGCAGAACGCCTCGGCAGTTCCGTCTCCGATCTCGACAATTTCGATTCGTTCGAGTGCCGCGGTCGCAACCGTATCGTCGGCGCCAAGCTCTCCGAGCACGGTCGCGCCAACGCGCTCGACGTTCGCGCCTTCAAGCTCGCCGATGGCACCTCGATCTCGCTGACCGACCGCACCGTGCCGCGGCAATTGCGCGAGGCCGTATTGCATTCCATGTGCGCGCGGTTTTCGACCGTGCTCGGCCCGGGCTCGGATTGGTACCACGAGGACCACATCCATCTCGATCTGATGGAACGACGCGGCAATTACCGGATCTGCCAGTGGGACGTCTGGGACCCGCTGCCGCAGAGAGCGCCGCTATTGCCGGCGGAACGGCCCGAGGAAGCCCCGCCGCGCGAGGTCGCCGCCAAGCCCGACGCTGCCAAATCCGACGACGCCAAATCCGACGCGAACAGGTCTGACAAGCCTGATGCAAACAAGTCCGGTGCGAAGCCCGATGCGGCCAAGCCGGACGCTGAATCGAATGGCGAGAAATCGGAAAAGGCCGAGCCGGCGCGCGAGGAGAAGCCCGCAACGAAAAAGCGCCGGAAAAACCGGCGCTCTTGATCTTCCACTGTGATGTACCGGCGTCGGCTACTGCGCCATCGGGCCGCTGTTGCCGCCGCCCTGCAGCGCCATCTTGGAATTGAACGGCGAGTCACCCTGCTTGGGCTCGAGCACGACGACCACGGTGCCCGTCTTCACCCGGCTGTAGAGGTCGATGACGTCTTCGTTGGTCATGCGGATGCAGCCCGACGAGATCGAGGCGCCGATATATTCCGGCTGGTTGGTGCCGTGGATGCGGAACAGCGTGTCGCGGTTGCCCTGATACAGGTAGAGCGCGCGGGCGCCGAGCGGATTGTCGACGCCGCCGGGCACCGAAGCTGGCAGGCCTTCGATACGCTTGTGAATGTCGGCGGTCGGCGTCCATTTCGGCCATTCGGCCATGTTGCCGACGCGCGCGATGCCGGAGAATGCGAGGGCTTCCTCGCCGACGGTGACGCCATAGCGGATCGCCTTGCCGCCGTCCTGGACCAGATAGAGGTAGTGGTTGTCGGAATCGACAACGATGGTACCGGGCAGTTCCTTGCGGTGATAGTCGACGATGGCGCGGCGGAACGGCTCTGGGGGCTTGACCGCGGCGTAGCGCGCCTTGGCGAGCTGGGCCTTGTCGTTCGGCTTGAGGGTGGCTTCAGGGGCGGCTTGATAGGTGGTTGCCGGCATGCAGCCAGACAACGCAAGGCCGGCGGCGAGCAGCCCCAAAATTACTTTCAGCGACGACATGGTTACACTTCCAATCGAAAGTCAGGCGTTCGCAAGCCACAATCTTGCGCCTCAAACGCGACGATTCCATTAATCTCATTATCCGCAAAAGCCGGCTGATATGCCAGCATTTGCGCGTCCATTCTGCGCTGCGGAAGGCTGGCTGTGGCTTTTATGCCGCAAATTTTGCGACTTCTGGTTGTTTTCCGGGCAGGTATGGCGCAGGGCCAAATCGCGGCCGCGCCGCCGCCACCCCGCTGCCATAAATATCGACCGCCGGTTAATGCGAGGGTCATGAAGCGCTTGCCAGAATCGGGTTTAGTGCCCTGGGTGGGATTCCCGCCGGTTCCGGAGTTGCCTATGTTTTCGGTGTTTGTTCCCTTCGAATCTACCCTGAAGAAGCTCCCGGCCGTGGACCCGGCGGCATTGCCGGACAATGCGGTCTGGATCGACCTGTTGAACCCGACGGGGCAGGAGGACCGCGCGGTCGAGCGGCTGGCCGGGATCGCGGTGCCGACCCGGGAAGACATGCAGGAGATCGAGATTTCCAGCCGGCTCTACATTGAGAGCGGCGCCCGCTACATGACCGCGACGCTGATGTGCCAATCCGACACCGATATGCCGAAGACCACGGCCGTCACTTTCATCCTCGCCGGTCACCGTCTGGTAACGGTGCGCTACGACGAGCCGAAGCCGTTTGCGCTCGTTGAGCACAAGCTGGCGCGCTCATGCCTGCCGGGGATATCGGGCGAGATGGTGCTGATGGAACTGCTCGACGCGGTGATCGACCGCTGTGCCGACATTCTGGAGCGCGCCGGCGCCGAGGTCGACCAGGTCTCGCACGACATCTTCGAGCCCGAAAGCGCACGGCATGGCCAGGCCAAGCGATACTCGCAGATCCTGATCGCGATCGGGCGCAAGGGGGATCTGGTCTCCAAGATCCGCGAGAGCCTGGTCTCGATCGGCCGCGTCGTCACCTTCCTGTCGGCGGTGGTGGAGGGTGTCAAATGGTCCAAGGACATGCGCGAGCAGCTCAAGACCATGCAGCGCGACGTCGGTTCCCTGACCGACCACGCCTCGTACCTCTCCAACAAGATCACCTTCACGCTCGACGCCATGCTCGGCGTCGTCAATCTCGAACAGAACAACATCATCAAGCTGTTCTCGGTGATGGCGGTGGTGCTGATGCCGCCGACCTTGATCGCCTCGGTCTACGGCATGAACTTCAAGGTGATGCCGGAACTCGAATGGCCTCACGGCTATCCGATGGCGCTCATCATGATGCTCATGGCAGCAGTGCTGCCGTACTTGTTCTTCAGATGGAAGAAGTGGTTGTAGATCACAGTTCCGTGCGGTTCCCGATGTGCGAAAGATCGGCTCAATCCCACCGCTAAAATTTGAGCAGTGGACTGAACGAATGGTCGAAACTTGTCTGCGATAACGTGTCTCTCAGGCCGCGAGGATCCCATGGTTGAGAAACTCATAATGTCGCCACGCAACGTCATCGATCTGGCCCGCTATCAGCAGGGCCGCAGCGTTGGCAAGGCGCAGGCGTTCTCGACGCGGCTTTGCCGGCACTGCGGTGCTGTGCTGGCGGACGGCGAGAACGAGGACGAGTGTTCGAGCACGTTCAACGTCGCTGCGACGACTGCGCTGCGCACTGCGCAGCGGAAGTCTTGCGCGGAGTGAACGGCAGCGATCTTGTAGGGTGGGCAAAGCGACTTGTCCGCCGTAGCTCAACGAGCGAAGGCGGAAGCGTGCCCACCATCAAGCAGCGCGCTCGGTGATAGATGGTGGGCACGTCGCTAGCGCTCCTTTGCCCACCCTACAAGATCACGTCATGCACTAAACGTGCTGGCCGCCGTTGATGTGGATCTCGGCGCCGTTCACATACGAACTGGTTTCCGTACACAGCACATAGATGATTTTGGCGACCTCGTCCGGCGTGCCGAGGCGGTGCATCGGAATCTGCTGCTCGACGATCTTCTCGGTGCCCGGCGACAGGATCGAGGTGTCGATCTCGCCGGGCGCGATCGCGTTGACGCGGACGCCGACGCGGCCGAAATCGAACGCCATCTCGCGGGTCAGCGCGGCAAGCGCCGCCTTCGAGGTCGCATAGGCCGCGCCCGCGAACGGGTGCACGCGCGAGCCCGCGATCGAGGTGACGTTCACCACCGCGCCCCTGGCGTGTTTCAACTCCTCGAGCAGTCCGCGCGCGATCATGATCGGCGCGAAGAAGTTGACGTGAAAGACGTGGTTCCAGGTTTCGACATCGGTGTCCATGGTGCCGAGCCGCCCGCCGTCCGGCGCCTTCGGCGAGATCGCCGCGTTGTTGACCAGCGCGTGCAGCTCGTCGTTCTCCAGCCGCCTGCGAATCTCCGAAATCGCGCGCACGGTGTCGTCATGGCTGCCGAGGTCGACCTCGATGTGATCCTCCGGGCCGGCGCCCCACGGGCAGACTTCCGGGAAGGCATGCCGCGAACAGGTGATGACGCGCCAGCCGGCCGAGGAAAACCGGATCGCGGTGGCATGGCCGATGCCGCGGCTGGCACCGGTCAGGAGCAACGTGCGCCGCGGCGCGTTGGATGAAGAGGGCATTTAGGTCTTTCAGCTTTGAACGTCGTCGCGTGCGTTTGGCATCATGGATAGAGCCTTACCTTGGACCATGCGCCATCGGGCGCATCGCGGCGGAATTCGATGCGGTCGTGCAGGCGGTACGGTCGGTCGTGCCAGAATTCGAAACGCTGGGGCGTAATACGCCAACCGCTCCAGCCGGATGGGCGCGGCACTTCGCCGATGACGTATTTGGCCGCGACCTTGGCGATTGCCTGCTCGAAGGCGAAGCGGCTCTCCAGCGGCTGCGACTGCTTGCTGGCCCAGGCGCCGATCTGCGCCTGCTTCGGACGCGTCGCGAAATAGGCGTCGGCTTCCGCGTCCGTCACCGGCGTCACGCTGCCGCGGATGCGCACCTGACGGCGCAGCGACTTCCAGTGAAATAGTAAAGCGGCCTTAGGATTTGCGGCGAGTTCGCGGCCCTTCTGGCTGGCGATGTGGCTGTAGAACACGAAACCATCCGCATCATAGCCTTTCATCAGCACCATCCGGACATCCGGCAGCCCGTCAGAGTCGACGGTCGCCAGCGCCATCGCGTTGGGATCGTTCGGCTCGGACTTCACGGCTTCTGCAAACCACTCGGCGAACAGCGCAAACGGTTCCTCGGCCGCGGTAAAATCACCCGATGTTAACGGTGTCGGGTGTTTGATGGAGGTCGTGTCCGTCATGTCAGGAGTCCCAGTTGCGTACCCTCGCGTCCCAGAACGCGTTGCAGCCCCGATACGGGCACGCCCTATATAGGGCATGGGGACGCGTTGGCCTATCGGCGATCGGGCCGAGGGGCGCTGTGATGACGTTGATTTTGATCGGTCTCGGCTCGGGCGGCTGCAGCCTGTCGCGTCCGGATGCCTACGCCAGGATGCACGCTGCCGACGTCACGGGGGCATTGGGCAAGCAATCGCCGGTGCCGACCGAGAGCGATCTCGCCTTTGCCCGCACCGCCGCCTCCGACGTGCTGACCAAGGGCGACAAGGATTCCAGCCAGCCCTGGGAAAATCCGGAAACCGGCGCGCGCGGCTCGGTGACGCCGCTTTCCCAGGCCTATTCTGCGGAAGATGGGCGCACCTGCCGGGATTTCCTGGCGAGCTACGTCAACGGCCGCTCGGAAAGCTGGCTGCAGGGCGCCGCCTGCAAGGCCGGCCATGGTCGATGGGAAATCCATACGATTAAGCCGTGGACGAGGGGATAACGCCTCAAATCGACTTCAAGCGACGTGGTAGTTGCAAAAATGCAACTGGCTCCCCAGATGAAGCCAAAGCGGGCGAATTGCCCTAAGCTTCAAAAACCGAATTTCCGTGAAGGAGACGTGACGGATGCGCGACCCCTATGAGGTCTTGGGGGTGCCGCGAGGCGCCAGCGCTACGGCGATCAAGAGTGCCTACCGCAAGCTCGCCAAGAAGCATCACCCCGACAACAACAAAAACGATCCGAAGGCTGCGGCGCGATTTTCCGAGATCAACGCGGCCAACGAGATCATCGGCGACGAGGACAAGCGCAAACAGTTCGATCGCGGCGAGATCGATGCCGAGGGCAAGCCGCGCTTCCAAGGTTTTCCTGGTGGCGGCTTTTCCGGCGACCCGCGCGGCCGCGCCGGTGGAGGCGGTTTCGAATCCTACACTTTCCGCAGCGGGGGCGGCCCCGGTGGCATGGGCGGCGCGGGCTTCGAGGACATCCTCAACAGCATGTTCGGCGGCGCAGCCAGGAGCGGACGTGCCGGCGGCGGCCGGAGCTTTGAATTCGACACCGGTGGCGTCGGCCTCGATCTCGATCTGAACGTCGCCATGACGGTGTCGCTGGAAGAGTCCGTCAAGGGCGGGGAAAAGCGCGTCCGTTTGCCGACCGGCAAGGAGCTCAACGTCAAGATCCCCGCAGGCGTCACCGCCGGTCAGCAGATCCGGCTAAAGGGGCAGGGCGAAACCGCGCCGGGCCACCCGCCGGGTGATCTCCTGATTACGGTCAGCATCGCCCCGCATCCTTTTTTCAAGGTCGATGGCAGCGATTTGCGCCTGGATCTGCCCATCACGCTCTATGAGGCGGTGTTGGGCGGCAAGGTCCGCGTGCCCACCCTGGGTGGTGCGGTCGAGCTCTCGATCCCGAAAAATACCTCGAGCGGCCGCACCTTCCGCCTCAAGGGCAAGGGCCTGCCCAAGCCCGGGGAAACCGGGGACCTGCTCGTGACCACCCGAATTATTTTGCCCGACGGGAACGATAGCGAGCTCGAGGCATTGATGCAGAAGTGGCGCGATGGCCACCCGTACAATCCGCGCAGCGATTTCGGCTGATTCGGCCGGGTTCGCGGCGCAGATTTTGCGTGGAATTGGAAAGCGGGGTTCCGAGCAGGAGTTTCCCAAAAAAGCGCACTTCTTTCCTGGAAACAAGGGTTTCCCGGAAAAGGGGCGGCCTCGAAAGGGGGACCAGCGCGGTACCAAACCCCGATCGAGGCCGCTTGCGCCGATCGGCGGATCGAACGCTGCTCATTTTCGCGTGATCACCCGGTGCATTAATGAGACGCACCGGTGTTTTGATTCCAGATTTTCGATGTCAGAATTTGGACAAGGCGCGGGTGTTGCCAATTCGTCGCTTTTCGCCGCCGTCACCCGGATGAAACGAAGCGCACTCCGGGAACACGTGATCTGGTCGCAACGATCTCCCGGACTTCGTTGAGTTCCGGCTACCGGGTCAGCCCTTCTTTTCCAACTGATCGTAGACAGCCTGGGCGATCTGGGTCAGCCGCCCCCGGTCGGCGCCGGTAGACACCACCGCATAAACGACGCCGTCGTCCGCCCAGAACAGGGCGCTCTCCTTGCCTTCCGCCGCGTACCGCATCTGGGTCGCCTCGGCATCCGATTTTGCGGTGTAGATCGTGAAACGTTCGCCTGAGGCGCTCTCATACATCATGAAGGATGCCGGGCCTGCGGAACCCGGCAATAGCCGTCCGCCGACGAGTTTCAATCCGGCCCCCGCCAGTTCCGGCGCGCGGACGACCCAGCCGCAGCGCTTGGTCAGCCATTGCTGCAGATGATGGCGTTCGCTGCCCGGCACCTCGACGGGATGCCGCACTTCCACCACGTAAAGCCGGTGCGCTTCGATCGCATGCACCGTCAGATTTTGGAAAGCCGAGGGTGCAGTCGCCGCGCCGCGCGCGAACCAGCCGATGCCGCCGCCGACGATGAACGCCGCCAGCGTCGCCGCGACCGCGCCGTACACCCATCTGCGCGGCTGTCGCACCAGCCGTTCGATCTCGAGCCGTTTCGGCACCGCCTCGTCGACAACCGAATCGTACCTGGTATGCAGCGCTTCCGCCATCGTGCGCCACGACTGCACCCGCGCGGCATCGTCGGGATGCGAGGCGAGCCACGCTTCGACGTCGCCGCGGCGTTCAGCCGGCAGTTCGTCGTCGACGTAAGCATGCAGCTCGTCTTCGGTGACGGGAATGTTGCGATCGGTCATTGTCGTCTCTGTCTATTCCTGATCTGCTGCGTAACGCGTTTCATGCGCCTTCATTTCACCCGCCTGAGCGCCGCGCGTTCGCCCTCGAGCGAAGCTTTGACATGCGCGCGTGCGCGGGCAAGCCGGGACATTACGGTGCCGATCGGCACGCCCTGGATGTCGGCGACCTCGCGGTAGCTCAGCCCTTCCAGCATCACCAGGAGCAGCACCGAGCGCTGTTCTTCCACCAACGTTGCCAGCGCACGCGCAATGTCGCGGCCTTCCGCCTCGGTGCCGCTGGCGTCCGGGTTGTTGTCGAGCAGCGGCATGAATTGCGGCCGCCGCGCCAGCGACCGTCGCCGGTTCTTGTTCAAATTGGTCAGGATCGTATAGAGCCAGCTCCTGACGTCGCCGCCGAGAAACAGCCGCTCGGAACGCAACGCGCGCACCAGCGTATCCTGCACCAGGTCGTCGGCGATGTCGGCATCGCGCGCGAGTGCACGTGCATAGCGGCGGAGCGCCGGAATCATGGCTTCGACACTTTGACGAAACGCGCTCATCAGCACCAGATTGCAAGAGTTATGAGGCGCGAACGCCTTACCCAACATAACACCCAATTGACCCGTCTATTCCAGCCATTGAGCCGCACCCGAAACAGCGTTAATCCGAACGGCGGATTTGGGCTCGACCGCGCCGGAGTGCTGGTGTACCTCCAAGCCTGGATGGAAGGCCCTGGATGGAAGCGCGATTGGAAAGCAGATGTCGCAAAAATCAGGTCTGATGCAGGGCAAGCGCGGGGTGATCCTCGGCGTTGCCAACAACCGCTCGATTGCCTGGGGCATCGCCAAGGCATGCCACGACGCGGGCGCGGAAATCGCGCTCACCTGGCAGGGCGATGCGCTGAAGAAACGGGTCGAACCTCTGGCCAAGGAGCTGAACGGCCTCCTGCTGGGCCATTGCGACGTCACCGATGCCGCGACGATCGATGCAGTGTTCGATGTGCTCCGCGAAAAGTGGGGCAAGATCGATTTCGTGGTCCACGCCATCGCGTTCGCCGACAAGGACCAACTCGAAGGCCGCTATCTGGAGACGACGCAGGATAATTTCTCCAGGAGCATGCTGATCTCCTGCTATTCGCTGACTGCGATCACGCAGCGCGCCGAGAAGCTGATGACCGACGGTGGCTCGATCCTGACGCTGACCTATTACGGCGCCGAGAAATGGATGCCGCATTACAACGTCATGGGGGTTGCGAAGGCAGCCCTGGAAGCCAGCGTGCGCTATCTCGCCGCCGATCTCGGCGAGAAGAACATCCGCGTCAACGCGATTTCGGCAGGACCGATCAAGACGCTGGCGGCGTCCGGCATCGGCGATTTCCGCTACATTCTGAAGTGGAATGAATACAACGCGCCGCTGCGCCGCACCGTGAGCATCGAGGAAGTCGGCGACAGCGCGCTGTATCTGTTGTCGGACCTGTCGCGCGGCGTCACCGGCGAGGTTCATCACGTCGATTCCGGCTATCACGTCGTCGGCATGAAGCGCCCCGACGCGCCCGACATCTCGCTCTCCAATTCGGTAGCCAAGGAATAGCCGTAAAGTCCGATGCCTGCGCCCGTGATCTACTACATCCGCCATGGCGAGACGTCGTGGAACGCGGAAGGCAGGCTGCAGGGAGCGCAGGATATTCCGCTGAACGATCTCGGCCGCAAGCAGGCGGCCCACGCCGGCAATGTCCTCGCTGAGCTCCTCGCGCGCGATGGCCGCGACACGTCCTCGCTGCCGTTCGTTGCAAGCCCGCTTTCGCGCGCGCGGGCGACGATGGAATTGGTGCGCGGCGCCATGAAACTGCCGCCGGAGAGTTATGCGCTCGACGATCGTCTGCGTGAGATCGGCTATGGCGTCTGGGAGGGCTCGACGCTGGCCGAGATGCAGGCCGCCGACCCCGTGCTCTACGCCAAGCGGCTGACAGCAAAGTGGACGATGGCGCCGGAAGGCGGCGAGACCTATGCCGAGGTGCAGCACCGGATGCGCGACTGGTACGATTCCGTGCGCGCGGATACCGTTGCGGTAGCCCATGGCGGCACAGCGCGGGCGCTGATGGTGGCGCTCGGTATCGAGACGCCGGCCAGCGCCGCCGATCTCGTGATCGAGCAGGGCGCGGTCTACGTGTTCCGCGACGGCGGGCTTAAGAAGTATAGTTAATGGCGGTGCCTACCCGCGCCGTCATTCCGGGGCGGTCCGCAGGACCGAACCCGGAATCTCGAGATTCCGGGTTCGATGCTTCGCATCGCCCCGGAATGACAGTTGCTGGTTTGAGCGCCGCGCGTTACGACACGTCAGTACTGACTTATGGGCCAAGCGCAGCAAATGTCCCACAACACCTTCGGCCACCTGTTCCGGGTCACGACCTTCGGCGAAAGCCATGGGGTCGCGATCGGCTGCGTGGTCGATGGCTGCCCGCCGCTGATCCCGCTGACATCAGAGGACATCCAGCACGATCTCGACCGCCGCCGTCCGGGCCAGTCGCGCTTCACCACCCAGCGCCAGGAGCCGGATGCGGTCAAGATCCTGTCCGGCGTGATGGCGCATCCGGAAACCGGCGTGCAGGTGACGACGGGAACGCCGATCGCGCTGTTGATCGAGAACACCGACCAGCGCTCCAAGGACTATTCCGAGATCAAGGACAAGTTTCGGCCCGGCCACGCCGACTTCACCTATGAGGCCAAATACGGCCTGCGCGATTATCGCGGCGGCGGCCGCTCGTCGGCGCGCGAGACCGCGACGCGGGTCGCGGCCGGCGCCATCGCGCGCAAAATCCTGCCTGACGTGAAGGTCCGCGGCGCGCTAGTGCAGATGGGCCCGCATAGGATCGATCGCGACAAATGGGACTGGGACGAGATCGCGCGCAATCCGTTCTTTTGTCCCGACAAGGACAAGGCCGCCTTCTTCGAGCAGTATCTGGACGGCATCCGCAAGAGCGGCTCCTCGATCGGCGCGGTCATCGAAGTGGTCGCCGAAGGCGTGCCGGCCGGATGGGGCGCGCCGATCTACGCCAAGCTGGACGCCGATCTGGCGGCGGCCATGATGAGCATCAATGCGGTGAAAGGCGTCGAGATCGGCGCGGGCTTTGCTGCTGCCGAATTGTCGGGCGAGGAAAACGCCGACGAGATGCGCACCGGCAATAACGGCACGCGGTTCCTGTCCAACCATGCCGGCGGCGTGCTCGGCGGCATTTCGACCGGCCAGCCGGTGGTGGTGCGTTTTGCGGTGAAGCCGACCTCGTCGATCCTCTCGCCGCGCAAGACGGTGGATCGCGCCGGCGCCGACACCGACATCATGACAAAAGGCCGTCACGACCCCTGCGTCGGCATCCGCGCGGTGCCGGTCGGCGAGGCGATGATGGCCTGCGTGCTGGCGGACCATTTCCTGCGCCATCGCGGGCAGGTGGGCGGGTAGGAATCCCGGCCTCCCTTACTGCATCGCGTCTGCAATCTTCTCCGCCGCCATCAGCACCGGGAAATTGGTGTTGGCGCACGGCACCACCGGGAAGATCGAGGCGTCGACCACGCGCAATCCCTGCACGCCCTTGACGCGGCCTTGGGTGTCTACGACCGCCATCGGATCGTCCGTTCGGCCCATCCGGCACGAGCAGGAGGCATGCCACACGCCGATCGCCGCTTTGCGCACGAACGCTTCGAGCGCCTCGTCGTCGCTCATGACCTGCTCGAAGGTGAAACCTTCGACGATGAAGTTGTCGATCATGTAGTGGCGCAGCGCCGCCGGCCCGTCCATCAACGTCGCGGCAATGGCGGTGAGGACCTTGTTCCTGGTGTTGACCACGCCGATCTTGCGCACGCGGTCGGAATACGAGGCCGGGAACGGCTTGTCGGTGACCGCCTTGAGCGGCGCGCTCATCTGCAGCGCCGCCATCTTGCGAAAGCCGCTCATCAGGCGATCGAGATCGCGCCTGTCGGACAACAGGTTGAACTCGACAATCGGTTCTATCAGCGGGTCGCGCGAGGCGACTTTGACCTGCCCGGTCTCCGAGTAGGTCTTGTTGACGAAGGTGAGCAGCGAGGCGATCTGCTCGCCGACCGAATGCCAGGCCGACTTGCTGAGGACGGCGACGAACATGTCGCCGGCAGGTACGCCCGGAAGCCCGGAGGAGTAGCGCAGCCCCATCTGGATGTGCCGTCGGGTGTGCTCGTTCATGCGCGCGCCAGGACGGACATAGGACGACAACGCGATCGAGGGATGATCCATCAGACCCTGGCCGACGCCCGCGAGGCCCATCAAGACCGGAATGCCCATCTCCTTCAGATGCCCGACCGGTCCGATGCCGGCGCGCAAGAGATGCGCCGGCGAATGGATAGCACCGCACGAGAGGATGACCTCGCGACCGCGGAACTCCTGTTCCCGGCCATCGACCAGCGCCTTCACGCCGACGCATTGCGTGCCCTCGAACAGCAGCTCCTTGACTTGCGTGTTGGTCGATATGGTCAGGTTGGCGCGCTTGCGTGTTTCGCGATCGAGATAGCCCATCGCGGCCGAGACGCGTTGCTCGTCCTGATTGGAGTGTGTCACCGGGAAGTAGCCTTCGACGAACTCGCCGTTCTGGTCGGGCAGGAACGCAAAGCCGGCGAGCTTGCAGGCCTCGCCCACCGCTTGCGAGTGCCGCGTCCAATGCTGGTGCGGAATGCGGCGGACGGGGATACGGCCGTCCTTGCCGTGGAACGGTCCGTCGAAATCGAGGTCGCGCTCCACCTTCTTGAAATAGGGCAGCACGTCCTTCCAGTTCCAGCCCGCGGCGCCGCGGACCTCCCACTCCGCGTAGTCGGTCGGCGCGCCGCGGTTGGCCATCTGGCCGTTGATGGAGGACCCGCCACCCAACACGCGCGCCTGCTCATACTTGCGCAATGGCGGGCGGCTCTCATCCGGGTTGTTGTGACTGACGACCTGGGTGGTGACCTTGAGTTCGGTCCAGTGGAAGCGCGGATCGAAATACGCCAGCCCCGAATAGCTGTCGCGAATTTCGGGCGGCTCGTTGCCGGGCGGCGTGTCCTGGCCGGCTTCGCAGAGCAGGACCTTGTTGGCGCTCCTGGCGGAGAGCCTGTGGGCCATGACCGAGCCCGCTGATCCGCCGCCGACGATGATCAAATCGTACACTTTGACGTTTTCCCTTATTATTGCGCCGTAAAGCTAGCGCAGCTCCGTCGTCGGGTCACGCCGGCTGTCATGGAAGCGCGCTTGACCTTTCACGGAGTTGCGCGGCAAATACCGGCGTGATGAATGCCTCCGAACTGCAGAAGCTGACCGACTGGCTGATCGACGGCGGCAGATCCAGGGCCAGCCCGAAGAGTTTCATGGCGGAGACCTGCGAGCGGATGGTGGCGGCAGGCCTGCCGCTGTGGCGTGTCGGCGTGTTCGTTCGAACGCTGCATCCCGATATCTACGGCCGTAGTTTCATCTGGAGGCCGGGCGCCGAGGTCGAGGTCGGCACGGTCGAATACAAAATTCTGGAATCGCCGGATTTTCATTCGAGCCCGCTGATCATCGTGTTCCAGCAGGGCAGCGAGGTTCGGGCTCGCATCGACGATCCCGCCAGCAAGCGCTTTCCGATCATCGAGGACCTGCGTGCCGAAGGCGTCACCGATTACGTTGCGCTGCCGCTTCCTTTCGTCGACAGCACGGTCAATGCGTCGAGCTGGACCACGAAGCAGCCGGGTGGGTTCACGAACGAACAATTGGCGGCGCTACGGGCAATCGTGCGGCCGCTGGCGCGCGTCGTCGAGATCATCAGTCTGAACCGCATGGCTGCCAGCCTGCTCGATACCTATGTCGGCAACCGCGCCGGCGAGCGGATCATGGGCGGGCAAATTCGCCGCGGCCACACCGAGACGATGAATGCCGCGATCTGGCTGTCCGATCTGCGTGGCTTCACGGCGTTGTCGGACCGGCTGCCGGCCGAGGCCGTCGTGGACATTCTGAACCGCTATTTCGATTGCCAAGTCGCGGCGATCAAGAAGCACGGCGGCGACGTGCTGAAATATATGGGCGACGGGCTGCTCGCGGTGTTTCCGATCGACGAATATGTCGGCGACGAGCAGCAGGTTTGCGGCCACGTGCTCGAAGCCGCGCACGAATCTCGCGCCAGCGTCGCCGACTTGCAGTATCCGATCGGCGACGCCGTCGAACGCTTTCGCTTCGGTGTCGCCCTGCATGTCGGGCGAATTCTCTACGGCAATATCGGCGGCGGCAACCGGCTCGACTTCACCTGCATTGGACCCGCGGTAAATCTGGCGGCGCGGCTGGAAAAGATCGCCAGCCAAACTAGGCGCACCATCGTGGCGTCGGAGGGATTTGCCGGCATCTGCCGGGGAGGGTGGAGCGATCTCGGCGAGTTTCCGGTTGCCGGCTTCGCAAAGGCGGCGCGCGTCTATGGACTGGCCGACGAGACCTCGGCGGCCTAGCCGGCGCGGACGTACGACTGAATCTCCAGGTCAGGACGAGCAGCGTCATCCACAGCCGCAGCGCCGCAAATTCTCGATAGCGCCGATAGTTAAAGCTGAACGTAACCGATGCCCGGGGACACTGCTGCGCGGTTCGCGCAGTCCTATCCCGGAAACGCCGCACGGCCGGCAGCGACTTCGCCGGCAAACCACTGGTGAAACCCGCGCGATATCAGCCACTCCATTCTGTCTCCGCTCCAGAACAGCCGCTTGCGCTCGTGGGTGAGGTGCTTCAATTCCTTCAGGAACGCAGCGGTACGCTGCGCGTCGGCGACGAAGACGGGATGTGTCCGTGTCGCCCGAAACCAATTGCCGACCACGGGAAAGCGCTGGAGGTCGATGGTCAGGCCAAACGTGCGCAACGCGGCGAGATTGGCAAACCAGGCGCATTCGACGACACCAGGCTCGCCGAACGGCCACGGCTTCGGACGCGGCAGCAGCATGCGCTCGAGATGATCGAACAGCTCGTCGATATCTCTTTGGGCCGCCGCCAGCAGGCCGGCCGGTGGCTCGTCGTCGCGTTCCGCCCAGTGCCAGTACGAGCAGTCCACCACGATTGGATCGAAGCGTTGATCGGCCAGGCGCTCGAAGGCGCGTGCGACGACGCGCTCCTCGATCGCAGCGGGATAGAGCGGTCGTTCGGGATAGCGCCAGTCCAGATACTGCAGGATGTCGCTTGAGTTCACGACGACGAGATCGCCGTCGGTCAGCACGGGCACTTCCAGCCTCGGATTGAGCTTTCGCAATTCCTCGCGGCGATCCGGCGTCAACGCGTCAACGAGATCATAAGGCAGCCCTTTCAGCTCAAGACCGATCCCGACCTTGCGGGCAAAGGTGCTGATTGGACTGCCGTAGAGACAGATGGTCATGGATAGTCTCCCCGGGGAGAGAGCTTGCCGAAGTGATCCGTCTATTGCAATTTATTTCCGATAACGGAGATTATTCCGATGTTTGCATTAATCGAGCCAGCATGCCCCCTGTTTTCCCCGATCTGAGTTCGCGACAGCTCCAGGCCGTTCTCGCACTTGCCAAGTATCGAAGTTTTGTCGCCGCGGCCAGCTCGCTGAAAATATCGCAGCCAGCTCTGACGCGAACGATCAAGCTCATCGAGATCGAACTGGGTGTGCCGCTGTTTTCGCGCAGCACCCGCCGGGTCACCGTCACTGACGCAGGACAGGAATTCGCTGCGCTTGCGGAACGCTTGCTCAACGACCTCAGAATCGGCGCCGAAAATGTGCGGGAAATGGCCGCTCATCCACGCGGTCAGATCACCGTCGCGAGTGTGGTTTCGCTCGCGGGCGCCGTGCTTCCAAGCCTGATCGCGGACTACAGCCGGCGATTTCCCGGCATCGAACTTCATCTGCGCGAGGGGTTGCACCATATGGTGATGGACGAGATACGCAATGGAATGGCTGATTTCGGTATCGGCTATGTCGACGATGCGCCGCGATCGTTCGTGACCGAAGGCCTTGGCGTCGAAACGTTCCATCTCGTCATGTGCCGGGACCATGCGTTGGCGCGGCGCACGAGGATCGGGTTGCCGGCGCTGGCGGGCGTTCCGCTTGTCTCATTTCCGGCAGAGTCCCGCACCCGGCACATCGTCGACCGCGCGGCGACCGCCGCGGGCCTTTCGTTCCACTATGTGACGACGACGAACCGTTTGCCGACGCTCCACGAACTCGTCCGTAATGGGGTAGGGCTCGCCGTCGTCCCGAAGAGTGAGCGTCCGTCACCCGACGATCCGGACCTGACTTCATTGCCTCTGGTCGGGCAGGGCCTTTCGTGTCGCGTCGGGATTATGCGTTTGGGGGAGCGCGAATTGACCGCGGCGGCCGCGCAATTTCTGAACGTAGTTCGAAACTGGTGGCGAGCGTCCCGCCATGATTCCGACCGGAAAAATCCGCGCTATTCCTCCGGCTCGGTCGTGAACAATAGCGGATAGCCCTTGGCGCGGCCGGCGTCGGTGGCGCGGGTGGCCTTGGTCTCGGCAACGTCCTTGGTGAACACGGCGACGACGCAGACGCCGCGGCGGTGCGCGGTGATCATGACCTTGTGGGCCTGGTCCTCGGTCATGCGGAATTCGGCCTTCAGCACCGTGACGACGAATTCGCGCGGCGTGAAGTCGTCATTGATCAGGATGACCTTGTGCAGGCGCGGCCGTTCGACCTTGGTTTTGACCTTGGTTTTTGGCGTGACGACGGTATCTGCCATTTGTAGTCCCGAAGCGAAGGAAATCCGACGAGCCCGCCGCGTTCAGTTGGCGCGGCAGTCCGCCAGGCGCTGCGCCATGGTCTGATCGCCGCGGCTGACGGCCGTCTCGATCAGTTTACAGGCTCGGGGCCGGTCCTGAAACCGGGGGTGCCGAGGGTTTCAGCTCGATCAGGGCGACCATCGCGCCAGGCTCGGACACGGCAATCGCAGCGTGGAACCGGCCGCGCAGGCTGCTGTGGACGAAGCCTGATCCTAACCCGAATGTGAAGGACAAATGATTTCAGTGCTTTGCGTCAGCCATTTTGCATGTCACCATCACTGACGTTCGACGGGAGGGCCGCAAATGCGCTGGTATGTCTCGATCGGGGTCGTGCTTGTAGCCGGTATGCTCGCTGGCGGCGACGTGGCAGGTGTTGCCGCGCCGAACCCAACGAACCGGGCGAGCCACCAGGCGAACGCCGCTGCCCGCCAACTGGCTGACAAGGACGCCAATCCGACCGTCGACCTGGAACTCGTCCTTGCCGTCGACGTCTCCTATTCGATGGACATGGATGAACTGGCGCTGCAGCGGGAAGGCTACGCGCAGGCGATCGTCTCCAAGGAGTTTTTGCAGGCGCTCAAGAGCGGGCCGAACGGCAGGATCGCGATCACCTATTTCGAGTGGGCGGCGTCAACCGACCAGAAGATCATCATCCCCTGGCGTGTGATCGACGGACCCGAGACGGCCGATGCCGTCGCCAACGAGATCGTCAAGACCCCGATCCGCCGGGCATCGCGCACTTCGATTTCGGGTGCGATCAATTTCGCCCTGCCGCTGTTCGACGAGAGCCCGCACCGCGGTTTGCGGCGGGTGATCGATATCTCGGGCGATGGCCCGAACAACAACGGCGCGCCGGTCCTCATCGCGCGCGATGCCGCGTTGGAAAAGGGCATCGTCATCAACGGCCTGCCAATCATGGTGAAGGAGCCGTCTTATTCCACCATGGATATCGACAATCTCGATTTCTATTACGAGGACTGCGTCATCGGCGGCCCCGGCTCGTTCGTGGTGACCATCAAGGACCGCGACAAGTTCAAGGAAGCGATCCGCACCAAGCTGCTGCTCGAGATCGCCGGCCGCACGCCCGAACGCCCGGTGGTACCTGCAGCGGGCAGGGAGCCGCGAGTCAATTGCATGATAGGCGAGAAGATCTGGCAGGACCGGTGGGGGCGGTAGAGGCATCTCGCCACTGGAGATCAATTCCGGCAATCGTTGTCACGCGCATTGGCGGATTAGTTCTGTAGGGAACTTCCTGCGTTGGGACGGGCTTCGATGGTGGGAAAAATGCCGGGTGCAGTCAGCATTTCCTTGCCCCGAAGATTGTCGCAGGTCAGTTCGAGATCGGCTAAACTTCTATCGCTGGGACACCAATTCTTGTCTTCCGGGGAAATTTGGTACAGTCCTTTGAGGACGGAAAGGACGCCCTGCTTGTTTTTACTTTCGAGCGTACAAGCTATGGACAGGATGTTCGTCCGCATTTCCCTTCTGAGGCCCGGATTACATTCTGCCGATCCGGCAGATTTGCTGGCTCTTTCCAGCAGTGCTATGGCCTTGTCAAAATTGCGAAAGGATATTTCGGTCGTTGCCCACTGTACAAGAGTGTAGACAGCAGGCTGGCGATCGTTTGTGGAAACCAGATCGATCAGCCTGTTCAGCCTTTCCTCACTGATTTTCTCACTTGATGAAGGGGACCTGCCTTCGAGCGTAAATCGGCGAAGTGCCATCGCAGCCGGCAGTCGCACTGCCAGCGCGACAGTTTCGGAATCCGCGACTTGCCGCCAGTGCTCGGCCGCGAGTTCGACGTGTCCGGCGCCTGCGTAGGTGAAGCCAAGTATACTCAATACCTCAGGAGGTTGGTTGAACTTCTGTTGCTTTCCCTCCTTAAGGGCCGCTTCGATCTGTTGTATCAGCACACTCCGTCGCGCACCTTGAACGCTCCTGGCAGTTTCGGTGCCGGTGGACGCACTCTCATTATTGTAAACTTCCTTGATGAGACCGCTGATCTCCTGCTGCCATTGCGATTGAGTTTGCTGGACATGCTGTTGACGCGTATCTGCATAGTTGAAGAAAGCCCAGCCAGCCCCAGCGGCGCTGGTCAAAATTGAAAGTCCGAGAGAGATGAGCGCGATGTCGATTTTTGATCGCTTCGCAGGCGGACTTCTATTGACGACAATAATCTTCGGGCGATTCCTCATCGCGGCAATCCCCAATTTTCCCATTACGGGCGCAATCAATCTGAGAGTATATTATACTAGTAATGCAACCTTGATTGAAGCGCAATGGCAATCGCCGTTGTGATTCACACGTGCACTATCCGAGGCAGTAGCTGCGTAGATGGGTGGGCAAAGGCGTGTTAGCGCCTTGCCCGTCATCCTTGTGCAAGCAAAACGGTGGGCATGCTTGGTCTGCCCATCCTAAGGTTTCTGGCAGGATGGGTGGGGGAGGTAGGAACATTCAGGCGAGGCTAGAGGCCGACATCTCCCTGATATCATGCTCCAGCGAACGCAGTGTCTGTAGTGCCGCCTCGTGCTGTCCGGATCCGATCAATCGCCAGAGATCGGCGACCCGGCTCGTCAGGCTCTGAATCGTCACGGGAAAACTGGCGGCCGCGGTCAACGCGCTTTTCTCGTTGATGAGATATTGCCCGTTGAGGGCAAACAGAACCTGTCCCAGGCAAGCCAGGGCTCGGTAGGCGCAGCCGGCAATATGCGTGCTGTCGCCGCGCGGCAGGGCGGTCTCGGCATTCTCGATGGTGAACAAAATTTCCCATTGAAAGCGCCGGATCAGGGCATCGCGCATCGCGCGCGGGTAGGGCGACGTGCTCGCCTTCAATGCTGCGATTACTCCATCGGGATCGTGCAGCGGACGGCACTGCGCGACCTCGCCCATCCATATCGCGGAGCAAAAGCCGTGCGGATGGCCGGGCTGGTAATACATGCCGATGTCGCCGCTCCGGCACGCTTCGATCGTCTCCGCGACTTTCTCGATGCTCCGGTAGAGCAGGTCGACCTTGCGTCCGCCGATCACGAGCCACGCGCCGCCCACGATCCATGGCCCCCATTCGCCAACGGGAGTCACGCGTATGGCGTCCGGCTCGTCGACGATGGCTTTCACCACCTCGCGGAGCCGGTCGATATCCAAATCGGCGCTGTCAGCATGGTAGAGGCCGATATCATAGTCGGATGCGTCGTGCGCCGTTCCGCGCGCCCGCGATCCGCCGAGCACGATGGCGGCAATGCCGGGGACATCGGCGAGGAGGGGAGTGATGCGCGTGAGGAGCGGATCGTGTGACATGGACGAACTGCGAGGGACCGGCGCGCAGTATATCGAAGGGTGCTGCGCTCGCGATAGCCATATCGCTGGCCTCAGCGCCTGAACCGCGCCACCAATTCCACATGCGGCGTGTGGCGAAACTGGTCGACCGGTATGACGCCTTCGATTTTATAGCCGCCGTCGATCAAGATCTTCGCATCGCGCGCGAAGGTCGGGACGTTGCATGAGACGGCAACCACCGTCGGCACCTTGCTCGCCGCAAGCTGGGTCACCTGCGCTTGCGCGCCCTGCCGCGGAGGGTCAAACACCACCGTGTCGTAGTCGCGCAACTCCTGCGGCATCAGCGGGCGTCGGAACAGGTCGCGTGCCTCGGCCTTGACCGGCTTCAGCCCTGAGGTGGAGGTCGCGGCCTTCTGCAAGGCTGCTACCGAGCCGGCGTCGCTGTCGAAACCGGTGACACGCGACTTCGCCGCAAGCCGCAGTGCGAAGGGGCCGACGCCGCAGAACAGATCGGCGATATGTTTGGCGCGCTTGCAATGATCCGATACCAGCGCGGCGAGCTGCTCCTCGCCCGCCACCGTGGCCTGCAGGAACGAGCCGGGCGGTAGCGTGACCTGCGCCGCGCCAATCGAGATCACGGGCGGCGTTCGCATCAGCACCAGTTCGCCATGGCGCGTCAGCCGCGCGAGCCGGTGTTGTTCGGCGATGCGCGACAGCCGCGCGATCATGGCTGAAGATACCGGCCCGGAGCCGCGCACATCGAGGTCGAGGCCGCTATTGGTCGCGGTGATCTGGATGTCGAGCGGCTTGCCCATCGCGATCAACGGCTCGGCGATGGCCCAGGCGGCCTCGATCGCGCCACTCAATTGCGGATCGAGGATCGGGCAGCGGTCGATCGGAATGATGTCGTGCGAACCGGCCGCTGCATAGCCGACCTTGAGCACGCCATGCGTTCCGATTCGGCCGTGCAGGGTGATGCGCCGGCGGCCCGCGCCATGGGCATCGACGAGGGCTGCGACGTCGCAATCGATTCCAGCCTGCGAGAGCGTCGTCACCACCAACCCGCGCTTCCAGGCGCGATAGGGCTCGGCTTCCCAGTGCTGGATCGCGCAGCCGCCGCAGACGCCGAAATGCGGGCAGAACGGTGCGACGCGCTCGACGCTCGCTGTCTCGACCTTGAGCAATCGCCGGCGGTCAGGATGGTGGCCGGGAACCGGACCGGCCTCTATCGTTTCGCCGCCGAGTGCGTACGGCACATAGATGTTGCCGCCGCCTGATATGGCGACGCCGTCGCCGTGATGGCCGACATGGTCGATGACGAGGCGTTCGCTCTCAGCCACGGCGCGCGCCCATGAAGAACTCGATATTGCCGTCGCCGCCTTTGATCGACGACGGAAACACCTGGATATCGGTGCAGCCGAGCGAGGCGGCGAACGCCGAGATGTCGTCGCAGATCGCCTGATGCACCATCGCGTTGCGGATGATGCCGTGCTTGGAGTGCTTTCGTTCCGCCTCGAACTGCGGCTTGATCAGCGCGAGCAGATGCATCGGGGCTGCGGCCAGCGACAGCGCCACCGGCAGCACCGCCTTCAAGGAAATGAAGCTAACGTCGATAACGACGACATCGGGCCGGGCGGGCAGGCGCTTGCCCTCGAACTGGCGAATGTCGGTTTCTTCCATCGACACGACTCTGGGATGGCTCTGCAGCGAGGGATGCAACTGGCTGCGCCCGACATCGATGGCGAAGACGAGGCTCGCGCCGTTCGCCAGCAACACCTCGGTGAAGCCGCCGGTGGAGGCGCCGACGTCGAGGCAGACATGGTCCTCGATCTCGATCGGATACTGCTCCAGCGCGCCGGCAAGCTTGACGCCGCCGCGCGAAACGTAAGGGTGCGCGGGCTGGGCGGACAATTCGGCATTGGCGGCGATCGTCTCCGACGCCTTCAGCACGGGCCTGCCGTCGGCCGTCACGCCACCAGCGTCGATCGCGGCGCGTGCGCGGGCGCGGCTTTCGAACAGGCCGCGCTCGACCAGCAGCACGTCCACGCGCTTGCGGGGAGAGGTTTCGCTGTCGCTTTTGTCAGCCAAGTTTAGTCCGATTTGCCGGTGGCGCGATCCGCCGCCAGAGCGACGCAGGCCTCGAACGAGGTGAGATCGTGCCAGATATCTTGCGGCCGCTGCCGCGGCGTCACCAGTCTAGCACCATGCAGATCGAGCGTGTGGATCATCATGAGATTGTCGGGCAGGCCGAAATCTTCCACTGTCAGCCCGTCGCCGTCGATCAGTTGGCCGGTGGCGGATTTGGTCACATCGTAGTTCCGCTTTACGCGCTCAACATAGATTGCGGGGTCGTTGCTATAGGCCAGGCAGAGCTTGCCGCGACCGGCCATGTAGCCGAGTTCATAGACCGTGCCGGCGTCGGCACTGGGGCCGCGAAACGGCGTAAGATTGGCAATGATCGCGTCCGCCGCATCCATCATTGCTTCATTGCCCTTGAAGATCGAAAGCGACGCGTCGGCGGCGGCAAGGTTAACCGCGTTATCGAGTGGATAGAGGCCGGTCAGCCCATACTGGGCGCAGATCGCGGCTTTGCGGCGCCCGATCTCGATGGCGTCCGGCAGGAACACATCGGGACCTGCCAGATAGATCTTCATGGATTTACCTGCGAAAGAGCCAGACCTTCGGTTCTGATCGGGTCAGAACCGAAGGGGCGCTGTGCCTCAGGCGAGCTTGACGGTTTCCGTCTTGTAGTCCTTGCCGAGCGCGTCGAACACCTTGGCGACGATGCCCTTGGCGTCGAGGCCGGCATGGGCATACATCGCGTTCGGCGAATCGTGGTCGATGAACTCGTCGGGCAGGATCATCGCACGCATCCTTAAACCGCCGTCGAGCATGCCGTGTTCGGCCAGCGTCTGCATGACATGCGAGCCGAAGCCGCCGATCGAGCCTTCCTCGATGGTGAGCAGCACCTCGTGGTCGCGCGCCAACTTCAGCACCAGATCTACGTCGAGCGGCTTCATGAAGCGCGCGTCGGCGATGGTGGTGGACAGGCCGTGGGCGGCGAGTTCGTCGGCGGCCTTCTCGCATTCGGCCATTCGCGTACCGAACGAGAGCAGGGCGACCTTGCTGCCCTGGCGGACGATGCGGCCCTTGCCGATTTCGAGCGGAATACCGACTTCCGGCATTTCGACGCCGCGGCCTTCGCCGCGCGGATAACGCACCGCGCTCGGCCGGTCGTTGATCGCGACTTGCGTCGCGACCATGTGCACCAGTTCGGCTTCGTCGGACGCCGCCATGATGACGAAGTTCGGCAGGCAGCCGAGATAGGCATTGTCGAACGAACCGGCATGGGTGGCGCCGTCGGCGCCGACCAGGCCGGCGCGGTCGATCGCGAAGCGGACCGGCAGGCTCTGGATCGCAACGTCATGGACTACCTGGTCATAGCCGCGCTGCAGGAAGGTCGAGTAGATCGCGCAGAACGGCTTGTAGCCTTCGGTGGCAAGCCCGGCCGCAAACGTCACCGCATGCTGCTCGGCAATACCGACGTCGAAGGTGCGCTCCGGAAATGACTTGTTGAAGATGTCGACGCCGGTACCCGACGGCATCGCGGCGGTGATGGCGACGATCTTGTCGTCCTTCTCGGCTTCCTTGACCAAGCTCTGGCCGAACACGTTCTGGTAGGCCGGCGCATTCGGCTTGGCCTTGGCCTGCGCGCCGGTGGCGACGTCGAACTTGACCACGGCGTGATACTTGTCGGCGGAAGCTTCTGCGGGGGCGTAGCCCTTGCCCTTTTGCGTCACGACGTGGACCAGGATCGGGCCGGTTTCCATGTCGCGGACGTTCTTCAAAACAGGCAGCAGATGGTCGAGGTTATGGCCGTCGATCGGGCCGACGTAATAGAAGCCGAGCTCCTCGAACAGCGTGCCGCCGTCCATCATGAAGCCGCGGGAATATTCCTCGACGCGGTTGGCGCGGTTGGCGAGGATCTTGGGCAGACGCTTGTTGATCTGCTTGGCCGCCTCGCGCAGCGAGCGGTAGGTCTTGCCGGAATAGAGCCGCGACAGGTACGCGCTCATCGCGCCGACCGGCGGCGCAATCGACATGTCGTTGTCGTTGAGGATGACGATCAGGCGCGAGTTCATTGCGCCCGCATTGTTCATGGCCTCATAGGCCATGCCGGCCGACATAGCGCCGTCGCCGATCACGGCAATGACGTTATTCTTGCCGCCGGCGAGGTCGCGCGCCACGGCCATGCCGAGGCCGGCGGAGATCGAGGTCGAGGAGTGCGCGGCGCCGAACGGGTCGTAATCGCTCTCGGTGCGCTTGGTGAAGCCGGAGAGGCCGCCGCCGGTGCGCAGCGTGCGGATGCGGTCGCGGCGGCCGGTCAGGATCTTGTGCGGGTAGGCCTGGTGGCCGACGTCCCAGATCAGGCGGTCGCGCGGCGTGTCGAAGATGTAGTGGATCGCGGTGGTCAGTTCGACGACGCCGAGGCCGGCGCCGAAGTGGCCGCCGGTCACCGAAACGGCGTCGATGGTTTCCTGGCGGAGCTCGTCCGCGACCTGCCGCACCTGCTCGATCTTGAGCTTGCGAAGATCCTCGGGCGTGCGGATGGTATCGAGAAGCGGCGTTTTACTATATGTGGTCACAGCGATATTCCAATTTTGCATGTCAGGACGAAGGGCCTGACGCGAGACGGGAAGCGCGTTAACCGCGCCGTGAAAATCCAGACGCCGGGTGCCACCTCGGCAGGCCGGTACCTGATTTGAAAGCCTAGATGCACTCCGGTTTTAGCCCTGTGACATGCATCACGTTGGTCGCCTTTAACCCTTCCCGGCCAGTTTCTCTAGCTATTTGAAGTGCTTACTGCCGTCGGAAATCCGTGACAGGCCCTCTCTTTTTAGCCCATAGAACGGCAAGCTTTACACCAAAGCTACCGCCAAAGCCAACCCGGTGAGCCAGGATGGTTCCTGGGTGAGTCGCCGAAAAGTCGAGATTGTTCAACCGCGGCGGCGAGCGGAAGGTTCCATTTTGCCCAGATCGGAGGAATTTTCGGGCTCGGTCGTGGCCGCTTCGATCCTCTTCCAGGCCCGATCTCGCGCTTCGGAATCGCCGGTGGCGACATCAAGCGCAGCGTCGGGGACGGCCATGCGCGCGCTGAGCGGGACCGGTCCGCAGACGATCATGAAGAAGTCGTAGGCGTTGGGCAGTTCGTTGGCCATCACGAACTGGAAATGCACGCGGAAGAACTGCCAGCGGAATTTCTCGTAGTGCTCGGGCCGGATGATGTCACGGAAGCGAACCGGCACGATCTTCGGGTTGCGCCGGGCGGTCCCGACGTCGATGCCGTGACTGGCAATCGGATCGAACTGGTAGAAATTCATCACGTCCTTGCGGGCCTGACAGTCGATCCAGTCGACCGACGGCTCGACCGCCAGCATCCGCAGATGCTCGCGAAACTCTTTCGATACGGCGTGATAGCCGACGATCGGGAAATTGCCGCCGATCGTCAGCAGCACGATCCGCGGCCCGTGACGGCCGAGCGCGGGATCGAGCTTCAGCGCGCGCGCCAGCATTTCCGTCGACAGGAACGATCCGGAACTATGGCCGACGATGACGATCTCGTCGGCGTCGGTGCTCTTGGCGACATTGACCAGATGCTGCGCAAACCGGTCGATGCGCTGGTCCCATTCCGGGCGCTCGCGGTGCGAGAACTCCCAGGTCCAGATCGTGTCGCACAGGAGATAAAGCACGTAGGTGGAATTCTCGGTGTATTTCAGCACCGTGCCAAGCAGGGCAATGAAGATGGCGGTGGCGGCAGCGATGCTGAATGCGTCGGGAATGCCGATGGCGTTCAGGCCTTTCTCGAACACGAAGGAGACGGCCGCAGCACAAGCGGCTTGCAGCAACAGCACCAGGTGCGGATAGGTGATGAAGGTCGCGAACCGCCAGTTCGCCTTGCCGAAGCGGGCTATGGTGCCGGCGAAGACGAGGCGCCAATAGATCCAGACCGCGCTGAACACCGTGCGCCAGATCGGCGACGCCAGGTCTTGCTGGATGAAGTCCTCGAATCGCAAGAAGTCGTAGGACGTGCGTGTCTGCCAGTCGGAGGCTGTGGTATCGATGGTCCAGGACGCGATTTCGTCGTCGGACGCCACCTTTGGCCGGCTGATGGTGGCCTGGAGCTGATAAAGCCGGCCGAATTTGCGCAGCTCGGTCCGGAACATGCGGTAATATTGCGCCAGCCCGCGCGGATCGTAGCCCTGAATATAGATGATATGGCGGTGCTCGACGCGCACGTACTGTCCCCAAATGTCGGCGGACTATATCAGGCTGTGCGGGGGGCAAAGAACTAATTCGGCTGGTCCGCCTCCCACGGCCGGGAGGGCGGAATTCGCCCGATATTCCCGATTGTTGCGCGAAGCCCGAAAGGCCAGACGGCAGCGTTACTGCACGTCGAGCGGCTCGGTCCCCGTGACCTGGCCGTTCGCATCGGTCGTGATCTTGTCGACGCGGGCCTCCGCCTGCCGCAGCAATTCTTCGCAGCGGCGCTTGAGCGCCTCGCCACGTTCGTAGATCGCGACCGATTCCTCCAGCGGCACCTTGCCGTCCTCGAGCCGTTTCACGATCGATTCAAGCTCCTCGATCGCCCGCTCGAAGGAGAGTTTTTTGACGTCCATCTGGTTATTTTCGGCCATATCGAGTTCCCGAATGCGCCCCGTTCAGGCACGGAATCTATAGCGTTTCAAGCGAAGTGGGTACCGGCTACGCGCGAAGAAAACGCGTCAAAACAAAGGGCTTTGCGGATCTATTGTGGCGGAGATTTACGCGCCCATCAGCGCTGTGACATGCGCCGCCACCGACTCTTTCAGCCCCTGCAGGTCGTAGCCGCCCTCCAGCACCGAGACAACCCGTCCGCCGGCGCTTTGGTCCGCCACATCCATCAGCTTGCGGGTGACCCAGCCGAAATCGTCCGCCTTCAGGTTGAGCGAGGCCAGCGGATCGCGGTAATGCGCGTCGAAGCCGGCGGAGATGATGATCAGTTCCGGCGAGAACTTCTGCAATTGCGGCAGGATCAGGTTTTCGAACGCGGCGCGGAATTTTGCGCTGCCGTCTTCGGAAGCCAGCGGTGCATTGACGATGGTGTCATGCTCGCCGCGCTCGCCGCTGGCGCCGGTGCCCGGAAACAGCGGCATCTGGTGCGTCGAGCAATACATCACGGTCGGATCGTGCCAGAAGATGTCCTGCGTGCCATTGCCGTGATGGACGTCGAAATCGACGATCGCGGCGTGGCCAATGCCGTATTTGCGCTGGGCGTGACGTGCGGCGATGGCGACATTGTCGAAGAAGCAGAAGCCCATCGGCTTCGAGACCTCGGCATGGTGACCGGGCGGGCGCACCGCCACGAAGGCGTTCTGGTGGGTTCCGGACATCACCGCATCCGTCGCCGCCACCGCGCCGCCGACGCCGCGCATCACCGCTTCCCAGGTGCCCGGCGACATCGAGGTGTCGCCGTCGATATAGATCATCCCGCTCTGAGGGGCGATGTGGCGGAGTTCGCCGATATAATGTTCGCCATGGCACAGCGTCACGGAATCCAGATTGCCTTCCGGCGCATCGCCACGCGAGAGCGGTTTGAAACGCTCTTCCCCCAGCACCTCGGCAACCGCGCGCAGCCGGTCGGGGCGCTCGGGGTGCCCCGGAGGCGTGACATGGTCGAGACAGGCGGTATGGGTCAGAAGCAGCGTCATGCAAAAATCCTGGCGTATAAGGAACGCACCGGTAAGGATCGGCTAATCTAGGCTCTTAAGAGCCGCTCGGAAAGGCCTCCGGCCTTTCGGCTCAGTTGATCCTGGTGATGCGATCGGCAGCGGTCGGGCTGACCGGGCTGTTTGCCGCAAAATAGGCGTGTAGCGCGTCGACATCATAGATGCCGACCTGCGGCGCGGTTCCTTGCGTGAGCACGGTGAAACCGTCGCCGCCGACGAAAAGGAAATTGTTGACGGTGACGCGATAGCTCGCGGCCGGATCGACCGGTTGCCCGTTCAGCAACATCCGCTCCGGCAGCACACGCTCGCCGTCAGGCTTGGTCGCGTCCCACGCATAGGTAAATCCCTTCGACACCTGCAGGATCCGCGGGCGCTTCGGATCGAGCCATTGCTGCTCCAGCATGTCCTTGATCTGCTTGCCCGTCAGCGTCAACGTCACCAGTTGATTGCGGAACGGCTGGCTGGCGAACACGTCCCCATAGGTCACCGCGCCATCTTCCTTGCGCGTTACGTCGGCGCGCACGCCGCCGGGATTGGTGAAGGCGATGACCGCGCCGCCTTTCGTCTCGCTGCTGGTCGCGGCCAGTTGCGCATCGGCGATGATGTCGCCGAGCGGGCTTTCGCCGGCAGCATTGGGCACGCGCGACAGCGTTGCCGTCACCGAGCCCGCAGGACGGTTGGCGATCGGCGCGGCCAGCCGGTCATAGGATTCGATCAGCGCGGTCTGTTGCGCATCCTTCGCCAGCGTTGCGGTGCGGACGATGGTGTTGTCGGCCTTGGCGCTGATGACGTCGCGCGTAACAGGGTCGAGCTTGAGATCGATCGCGGTGACCAGCGTGCCGTATTTGTCGCCTGATGTAACGAGCCGTCCATCGATCTCGCAGACATAGGCGCGATGAGTATGGCCGGAGACCACGACATCCACCGCCTTGTCGAATTTTTTCACGATATCGACGATCGGCCCCGAAACGCCAGGGCATTCGTTGTAATCGCCGGTCGGCAATCCGCCTTCGTGGATCAGGACGACGATCGCCTCGGCGCCGCGCGCCTTCAGTTCCGGGATCAGCGCGTTCACCGTATCCGCCTCGTCGCGGAATTCGAGATCGGCAACGCCGACAGGTGCAACGAGGCCAGGGGTGCCCTTCAAGGTCAGGCCGATGAAGGCAACCGGGATGCCGTCGAACGCGCGGATTTCATATGGAGGAAACACGGTCTTGCCGCTGCTCTTCTCGATCGTGCTGGCGGCGAGATAGCGGAATTTCGCGCCAGTAAACGGGTGCGGCCCCTGGCATTTGTCGACCGGATGGCAGCCGCCATTCTGTATGCGCAAGAGTTCGTCCTTGCCCTCGTCGAACTCATGATTGCCGACGGAGGAAAGCGCCAGCCCCATCATCGACAGCGCTTCGATCGTCGGCTCGTCATGGAACATCGCGGACAGGAATGGGCTGGCGCCGATCAAGTCGCCGGCCGCGACGAAGATCGAGTTCTTGTGCCCGCCGCGAAGCTGGCGCACCAGCGTCGCCATATGCTCGGCGCCGCCGGCCTCGACGGTAATCTTCTTCGCCCTGTCTTCGGGATCGGTGATCGTGATCCCGCCCGGCGGCGGACGAAGGTAGCCGTGAAAATCGTTGATCGCGAGAATGCGCAGGTCGACGGGGGCGGGTGTCTGGGCGAGCGATGATGCGGCAAGCGCCAGCATGATCGCGAAGGCAAGGATGGGACGAAGGAGGGGGATCATGACACTGACATTGGTAGGTAGCTTGGTGTTTCCCCGTCATTGCGAGCGTAGCGAAGCAATCCATGGCGCCGCATAAAGAAGAATGGATTGCTTCGCTGCGCTCGCAATGACGGTGTCGGGATTTCGGGCGGCGATGCTGCCGCTGGCCAATTATTCGGCCCCATCCTACATGATCCGGCAGAAGGCCCAACTGTCCCAGGCGATTTTTCGTGACTACAAGGATAACGCAATGCAGCTAGGCGGAATTCATCACCTGACCGCGATCTCGGCGAAGCCGCGGGAGAATTTGGCGTTTTACACCGGCCTGCTCGGCATGCGGCTGGTGAAGAAGACCGTCAACCAGGACGACGTCAGCGCCTATCACCTGTTCTATGCGGACGGCAAAGCCAATCCCGGCACCGACCTCACCTTCTTCGATTTTCCCGCCGCGCCCGAGCGGCGCGGAACCAACTCGATCTCGCGCACCGGGCTGCGCGTCGCCGGCGAGAAGACCCTCGGCTACTGGCGGGATCGCCTCAAGGAGGCGGGCGCGGCGACCCGCGATATCATCGAAGTCGATGGCCGCCTGACGCTGCCGTTCGAGGACGGCGAGGGGCAGCGGCTGGTGCTGGTCGACGATGGCGGTGTGGGGCCGGCCTCGCCTTGGGAGCGCAGCCCGGTGCCATCAGAGCACCAGATCCGCGGCCTCGGTCCGATCGTGCTGACCGTGCACGAGCTGTCGCGCATCGCCTTCGTGCTGACCGAGGTCATGAACATGCGCCGCGTGCGCGAATATGCCGCCCACGGCGCGGAGATTCATGTATTCGAGATGGGCGAGGCAAAGGGAGAGAGTAGCCCCGCCGCGGAGCTGCATGTGCTCGAAGACAAGGCCTCGCCAATCGCCCGCCAGGGCGCCGGCGGTGTGCACCATGTCGCGTTCCGTACCCCCGATGAGACGCAGTACCACGCCTGGACGCAGCGGCTGAACGAGCTCCGCATCCCCAACAGCGGCGAGATCGACCGCTTCTATTTCCGCAGCCTCTATTTCCGCGAGCCCAACGGCATCCTGTTCGAGATCGCCACCGACGGCCCGGGCTTTGCGACGGATGAGCCGATGGAAGCGCTCGGCGAGAAACTGGCGCTGCCGCCATTCCTCGAGCCGCGGCGGGCGGAGATCGAGGCGGGGCTAAAGCCGATTTCGTAATTTCGTAGGATGGGTGGAGCGAAGCGATACCCATCACTGTCATACGCTGTGTTTGATGGGTATCGCTGCGCTCCACCCATTCTGCGGGCTAGCTGCCTGTATGTGTATAATATCCTCGATCCATACACATCCTGTCGAGACTGGTCATGCGCACCATATCGAAATCGACGACGCGTTGATGGCCGAAGCGCAGAAAGCCTCTGGCCAGAAAACCAAGAAGCAGACGGTAGAACAGGCGCTGCGCCTGATGATCAGGCTGCGCGGGCAGCAGGACGTCGGTGCGGCTTTTGGCAAGTACCGCTGGCGCGGCAACCTCGCCCGTAGTCGTAAGGGGCAAGGGGCTGGGTGATCGCTGCCGACGGCAGCGTCTGGATCGACTTCCTCAACGGCCGCAATGCGGCCCATGTCCGGCGATTGCGCGCAAGCTGAGTTCGGTTCAGCGCCGTAGTGATATGTTCCCCGACGCTGCAACAGACGATCCTCGTTTGCTTTATTGGAATACGTGCCTAGACTTTTTCACTGCTTGGCAGTTCTTTCGACTAGGCATTCAGGAGGATGGCACAATACGAGTTCTCGCAGATCAAGAATAAAACCTCACCGTGGAATACGCTTCGTGCGCGGCAAGTCTGTAGATTTATGAAATACGACTTTGGACTTCCGCCGTCGCCCTTTTGCCGGCTTCTCAGCGACTTGCGTGCCCTCCGGTAGCGGAAGCCTGGGAGCAACTGGTGGCAATGCCACTTTCATGACCGCTCCGCTGACAAGATGCTCGTCGTCGAGTTCAGGAACTGCCTCCGACATACCCTCCAAGAGTTTGGCGCGCTCTTCGCCCGTCAGATCCTTTTCAGCTTCCGCCGCCAGCCGCTGTATTTCTCTCAGCAGCGGTCGCGCTGTCTCCAGGGGTACTTTGGCAACTCGCAATTGCTCGACCCTTTCGACGAGTTCTTTCAACTTGCCGGACGCTTTATATCGCTTCTCAACGCGCTTCACCTGACGAGGGTTCGCCTTGGCGATGTCTGGTACAGTCTCCGCCATTGTTTTTAGGAAGCTGACGCTCGACTCGTACGTAGAAATGACCTGCTCTTTGAAGCCCTTCCAGTCGGCCATGTGGCCATAAATCAAATCGAGTGCGAGGATGGCCTGCATCACTCGAACTTTGATCTTCGCCGAGCCGGCGATAATGGTGACTTCGACCGTGACGCCGCCGCCGTAATTCTGCAGCGCCGCCCCGATCGCCATTTCATGAACGTGCTCCCCCAGCCGCTGATACTCGTCTTCCGACGCCTCATACGGGTCCAGACGAACGTACAACTCCGCTAGGCTCGCCATCCCCGCTATCCCCACCCCATTTCATTTGCCCTTCAATCGGCATGGTACAGTATTCAAGAGAAGGATAAGGCGCAGAGTTCCAGTAACTGGAGCCTTCCGCGCCTTCTCGGATCGCGTTTGGCGTCGCGTGAGCCGCTACTTCTGACCTCCACTGCTGAGCTTTTCCGTCGCAGCGACCACCTCGCTCCCGCATTGATTAAATGCGCTGGAGATCATCTGATTTTCGGTCATTCCCTCGATGTACTTCTTCTGCTCAGGCGTATTGGCCGCAATGAGAGCTCTGCGGAGATCGTCAATTCGTTCACCAATGGTGCCATGCTTATCGCCGTGGGCGACCGCGTTCCGCAGATCGTTGCCCGCTTCAACGAGATACCAGAACTTCTGATCGAGCTCCCGTATCAAGAGCTTCTGGGCTACGTCGACTTTGCCGTTGAACGTTCGTCCCCTTATGCGTCGTCGCGCCTTTTTCAGAAGACCATTTAGAAAATCCTCGAAGGCGAGGTGGCCTTTTAGAACGGTGAGCATCCGTTCGTTGTAGCTCGCGACACGGGCGAGCATTTTCTCATGTGCTTCAGCCAAGCGCGGATCATCTGTCCTCATCGGGTGCTCCCGATCATTTGGACCTGCGTCGGTTTAGATGACGGCAGGACGACTTTGCCCTGCTGCACCATGACTGAGTAGATCAGTAGGGCGGCGAAGGCGGCGAATGCCAGGAAGTAGACCGCGCCGACCAAGCAGCTATGGCCGCGGACAAACTTGAAGCGTCGCCCCTCGTTCTCTGCCTCTTCGGTCGTCAGCACACCTTTGAACGTGGACCCGTTTTCTGTAATTGCCCGAAAGTCAGTGAATAGAAGTTGGGCTTCGATGAGCCGGATGGTCCGCTCGCTCAGTCGAATAAGCTGGCGGTTTCGGCAGTCCAGCCCAAAGAAGATGATTGCTAGAATAGCACCGGCACACGAAGCAATCTGGCCCGGCATGAACCCGACCAAGTCCCGCTCTTTGAACAGGTAGAAGCACCCGCCGAACATGAACGGCGCAAGGATGATGAAGAAGTGGAATAGCTGCGTGCGCTGCTTCGCGTGAAAGTCGAAATAGCGCCACGACAGCTCGAAGCGCATCTTCTCAAATTCCATTGTCGCCCGCGCGTCCTCCGGCGGAGTGGCGCGGCCCAGTATCTCAGCCAATTGCATTTTCGACCCCCTACAATTTTTACGATATTGCACGCTTCACGGGGAAAATGAAGTGGGCAGTTCTTTTTTGCTGTCGGCGGTCCCGTGGGCATCCAACGGCACGGGCTCTATCGAGCGCTGCATTGGGCTCGCTCACGAGCTCGGCGGTCACGTAATGACGGCAGAGGAGGCGGGATTTATCTGCAACATCAAGTCACCGAATTACGCGAATTACGGTGACAGTGCACTAAACATTCCGGCCCGATTACGTGCACAGTCACCGCAATTGCGAAATCACGCCCGCGATGCTTAAGGCGGGTGTGGATACGATTTGCGAAATCTGTGGGGTTTGTGGGGCGGACATTGCGCCAGACGTTGCCCGTGACGTATTTCTCGCTATGTGCGCGCAAAAAGACCCAGAGGCGAACTGATCCAACTCCTGAGCGAGCAGCGGCAGGCTCTTGCCGCTTCATGCGAGGGCTATGACAAGGGCAACGAATGGGAGGCGGCCCGACTCGCGACCGCCGTCTTCACCCTGGTTCACGATGGTGGATCGATTGTATCGCTACTGACGCAGTTGGGATTGCGGTCTGGCCTGCGGTTCGTTTCGACCGGAAGATATCCAAGCCCTCCGAATATGGAGGTTGCGTTTTCCTCACCGCCTCTTACGGGTTTCATGGGCGGACTGGGCGGAATGAGATGCGTTCCGCGGTTTGTCGGTGGGAAAGACCCGCCGCCGACCCTCGTCCGATTTGAGACTTGGTGGACAAAGGAAGATGTCGAGCGCAGCCACTCTGCCGGAGCGCCACAGCTAACCCGAAGGCGGCTTGTATTTGCGCTCAGGCACCAAGATGGCGGAAGCCACGTTGGAGAGTTGACAGACTCTGCCTATGTCCGCCTGAAGGCAGGGGCTGGCATGTTTGGGAATTCTGCTGACGGCTCACCAAGGGCTATGATTGAAGCCGCCTCGGCAGCAATGAGGCAGATGGCTTGGGAAGTCACAGAAACGCTTGAACAGCTAGGCGAGATCAAATGACAGCCAAGGCCAAAGAAGAAATCGAATTACACCCCGAATTGCGGCACAAGCGCAAATTCGTGCAGCGGCGTGCGACAAACCGGCCCAACGGGGCAAATCACTTCTGATTTTCAGAAATCGTGTCAAGCCCCGGAAACAAAAATATTCCGCTTTCGTTCTCGCCCAAATCACCGGCATAACTCCGCTTGTCTCACGGCAGATGAGGGGCGCTTCGCGATCGTCACGAACGTGCGGTGAGATGCGGTGGACGCAGCAGCGTTAGGCGCGAGAAGTTGTTCGCAGGGCGGTTATCCGTGAGCGAACACGGCGCGCAGGACGTACGGCGCTGAAGCGTACGGCAAAACCGTGTGGTCCTGACACCCGTGGCTGGTGCCAAGCTGCCGGTGGCGAATTTGATCCAACCGGATCGATTTGGCCATCAAGCCGGCAGTGATGGAGGCAAGAGGAATTCGTCTCCAGGGAGAGCACGGCATAAGCCGTCAAACCATTGCGCAGGGAATGCCGGAGTGCTCCGGCTGTACCTGTATGCTCGTGTGCGCATCTCACTCCATCTCTTGCACACGAGACCGCGGGTGCAGCAAGCACCCGGCATTCCCTGCTCCCTCTGTTCTGAGGGAAAAGGTTCAAGCAAACCTCGGGCGCTAGCCGCGCCGCGAGAAGGTTAAGTCATGTCTCCGAACGTTGACGCAAGCAAGTTCGTTATATCAGGCAAACAACCGCGCCAGCGTGAGGCAGCCCGCGGCGCCTCAGGCTTCGTTTTTCGGAACGTACTTTCCGAGCACGCACTTGTATCGTTGCAATCGCCACTCGCGATACGGGCCCTTGGCGAGCCAGTCGGCAATTCCGATCTGCGCGTTGACCGCGCAGGCGCTCATGGTGATGCCGGACTGGTCACTGGTGGTGACGATTTTTTCGAGACAGAGCTGGCTGTTGCAGAGAACGGCGACGAGAGTAACGAGCATGGGTGACCTTCGTTGCTGAATACCCGGTTCGCTCACGCCATGCAGGGTTCGTGCCAGCAGGCTGCGCGCCCGGCCCATAAGGAAATCGGCCCGTAAAACTACGCACTGCAAAGCCGCGCCGATTTCGGCGCGGGACGATCTAGTCGAACGCTCAAGGGAAACAATTGCGGTGAAAGTAGAATCCGGGCGTGGGCGATTCGCAAAGCGTAGAACTACGGTCTCGGCGGCGGATTAGCCTGACTGTCATTATGCAGCAACACTTATGCATGGCGTCGTTCGGAACGTAGGGACGCTCAGCCGCATGGAAGATTTGGATTGTCCGACTGATTTTGTTCTCGACGACATTTCGGACTCAATCCTGACATCGCGCCATGTTCGCTTCGCGTGCAACGTGTGAAGCGGTTTCGCACGACGAGCAGGATGAGACATTCGTGCAACAACCGGCGTCCTAAATTCCGGAAGGCGAATCGTTGAGCAGCTACGGCCCGCTCGTGGGGATATAATCGCATCGACGAATCCAAGAGGAGTTTTCGATGTCGAAGTTTGCGATTGGCGAGCAAGTCGAAAACGTTGCCAACGATCACGAGTCGGGGACAGTTGTCGCCGTGTTTCCGGGGGCTCCATGACAGGCCGTGCAACCACGCGAGCGATCTCCGCAACCGAACTGACGGACGGCGATAATGATGCTGCGCGCATCAGGCATCAGCTTGATGCCTGGGCCAACGCCTCACCTCGCACCCCCAGATTGGTGGCAACACCGGCGGAAGAGTTCAGCACTGAACCGTCCGGCAAGACGCCCCCAGCAGCAAAGAAACGTGGCCGCTCCGCTTCAGCGGCGGGGCGTGCCAAGGCCGGCAGGGCGACCAAGGCCAAGGCAACGGAAGACAAGGAAACGGAAGACAAGGCAACGGAAGTTAAGGCAACGGAAGTCAAGGTTACTGAGATCAGCAGCGAGCCGGAGGTGCCCAGCGCGCCGCTTGAGCCACCGCCGGTATCCGCCGCGCCTGCTGTGCCTGAGATCGTTTCTCCCGTTCCCGCCCCACCAACGAGCGAGCGCACAAGCCGGACCTTTGCCATTGCCGCGGCTCTCGCGCTGGCAACGGTTGCGGCCTATTTTTCGGTCGCTGGCATGGCCGAAATATTTCCCGGTGATCCGGTTGCCGTGATGGTGCTTGCCGCCACGATGGAGGCCGGCAAGCTGGTGATCGCCGGATGGCTGGCGGCGCATTGGCGCCGGACCAACTGGAAAATGCGTTTCGTCATGGTCGCGCTCGTTGCCGGGCTTGCGCTGATCAACGCCGCCGGCGTATTCGGCAAGCTGGTGGAGGCGCATGTCAGCGTTGCGGCCACGGCGCGCTCCGGCGTCACCGAGCGCATCGAATCGATCGACGCCCGTGTCTCGGCGCAATCGGCTGTCGTTGCCGATTTGGCCAACCGCATCGCGCAAATCGACCGTGCCGTGGATGAATCGACGCGGCGCGGCCGGGTGACGCGGGCCATCAACATCGCAACCCAGGAGCGCGCGACACGGGACGGGCTGGATACGCAGCGCCAGGCGGCCACCGCAACGCTGGTTGGACTGCAGGCGCAACGCGCGGCGCTGGCCGGCGAACGTTCGCGCATCGAGGCATCCGCAGGACCGATCCAGTATCTCGCGATGATGGTCGGTGCCGCACCCGAAGCCGCGGTTCGCTGGCTGATATTGTTGATGGTGCTCTGCTGCGATCCCGCAGCGATCGCCTTGACGGTCGCTGCGGCCAGTTCGCGACGCTAGGGAATACGCGTCAACTTCATTCCGTCCCGCATGTCGCGGAGCCTGTCATCGGGCGCGCATTCGCGCGACCCGTTGGCTCATGCGGGCTACTCGCTTCCCACCAATGGCGGTAAGCGCGTTCGTGGACCGGTTACATGGTCCTGCCTTTGGACAATTTCGCGGTTTTCGCCGGTTTTGCTGCCTTGTGATCGTGCCGCTTGTGATCGTGCCGCGCGGTCACACGGACGCGCTTCTTTGCACTCGCTTGCGCGTCTTGCGTCTTGGTTCCGCCGCGGCGGGAGGCGTACTCCTTGCCGTCGATCGGCCCGACGTGCGGCGGATCCCTGTCGAGGTAGGGCCGCCCGATTCCAAATTCCTTGCCGTGCTCATCGATCCATTTCCAGAACTTTTCCGTGGAGACCCATCGCTGTCCCCGGCTTGCGCCCTTGACGCTGACCAGGTCAGCCGCGAGTCCGCGGCCGTAGCCGCCACGCAAACTCCCGCCATGGTAGGACCGATCGCTTGCCGCCTTCAGGCCGCTGGCGATTGCTTGACGGTAGTCATCGCGAAATGCGCTGGTGATGCCGGGCGAGAGCCCGGCCTGCTCCGCCGCGTGTAGCATATGAAAGAGCTTCAGCTTGAAGCTCTTGTCCATGCCGCCGATCACGTAGTCCATCATGGTCATGCCGGCTCTTTCCGCGGCCTTCGGGTCCTTCCACGTAAAATCCTCGTCGACACGCCTGGTAAAGGTTTTGGTGACAGTGACCGTCTTGCCCTTCCTCTTGACTGTCACTTTCCTCCGCTCATGCACCTTGATGGCGTCGATCTTGGGCGCGCGTTCGTACAGGGCCCACAAATAGCGATCGATGCAGGGCTCCACGACCAGACATTCCTCGTTGATTTCGATGGTGCGCACAGCCTGCGCGGCGTTGTCGGGTGCGGAATCGGGCGTGATCGTCGTTGCAATCTCGGCGGAAGAAACTTCGGGCGGCAGTACCTCCGCCGGATCGGTCAGTGCGGCCACGACAACAGGTTTCGGCTCATCCGAGCCTGCGGTCGTGTCAGGAGCTTTCGTCGTGTCAGGCGCTTTGTCGATCACGGATGCGGCAGGGATCGGCACATCGATGTGATCGATGGCGGCGCTTGCCAGGGCGAGTGCAGGCGGCGTGCGCGTAGGCTCGGCGGTTGCGGTGAGAGATGGCTCTTGACGTTCCACAATTGAAGGCGCGTCGGCACTCTCGATGAAGGCACCGGCATCCTTGATGGAAGCGCTGACAACAAATGCGCTGACGCGTTCGGTGGAAGCCGAATTGAAGCCAGCGAGACAAACGAGAGTCCAACTCACGAGAGCCAGGGCCGCGAGAACGTTGATGCGGCGCTGCGCCGTCGTCGCCAATTGCCAGGGGTCCATGATCCGGCCTCCCAAGGCTCCGCATGAGCCTGATTACACAAGCACGCGACAGGGGTCATTCTTCGGATTGCGAAATGAATCCGCAACGGCCGAAGACTACGGGATTATCTGTTTTTTCAAGGGTGTTGCCTCAAAACAACGAGCGGCACAATGGAACTTGTTGTGTATTTTTGGGATTCTGGTGCGGTACTCCGACAAAGGCTTATCCCAGCAGTGCCGCATCCGCGCCGTTCACGGCATCGGCACTGTCGGTCACCGTCTTTTCCAGCGAGCCCGCCTGCACGGTAATATTCTCGGCAAAGAACCGCGCGACCGTCACGTAGCGCTGCGGATCGCCGGCATCGCCATGGCTCTTCGCGGCCAGCGCTTCGCCGGCCAGCATGCAGCCGCCGAGCGTCGAGCCGAACAGGCGCAGGTAGGGCGTGGCGCCGGCGAGCGCATCGTTCGGCGCAGACGCCACGCGCTCCAGGAGCCACTTGCTGGCGCGCTCGAGCGAGCCGAGCGCTTCGCGCAGCTTTGCGCCGGTCGTACCGAAAGCGGGATCGTTCGAGATTTCGACCTGCTTGACGATGCCGCCGAGTTCGTCGAGCAGCGCCCACACCGATGCGCCGCCATTCGCGGCGAGTTTTCGCGTCACGAGGTCGATCGACTGGATGCCGTTGGTGCCCTCGTAGATGGAGGTGATGCGCGCGTCGCGATAATGCTGCGCGGCGCCGGTTTCCTCGATGAAGCCCATGCCGCCATGAATCTGCACGCCGAGATACGTCACCTCGTTGCCGATGTCGGTGGAGAATGCCTTTGCGATCGGCGTCAGCAGCGCGCCGCGCGAGGCCGCATCGGCGCGCACCTTCGGGTCCTTGGCGCGGGCGGCGATATCGAGCGCCACCGCCGTCGCGTAACAGATCGAGCGCGCCGCGGCCGTCATGCTGCGCATCTGCAACAGCATGCGCTTGACGTCGGGATGCACGATGATCGGATCGAGCCCGTGGCCCTTCTTGCCGATCGCGCGGCCCTGCTTGCGTTCTTGCGCAAAGGCCAGCGCCTGCTGATAGGCGCGGTCGGCAATGCCGACGCCTTCGAGGCCGACGCCGAGGCGGGCCTGGTTCATCATCGTGAACATGCATTGCATGCCCTTGTTTTCCTCACCGATCAGGTAGCCGATGGCGCCGCCATGATCGCCCATCGTCATGGTGCAGGTGGGGGAGGCGTGCATGCCGAGCTTGTGCTCGACGCCGGACGGATAGATGTCGTTGCGATCCCCGAGCGAGCCGTCGGCATTGACGAGGAACTTCGGAATCAAAAACAGCGAGATCCCCTTGGTGCCCGCGGGCGCATCGGGCAGGCGCGCCAGCACGAAATGCACGATGTTGTCGGTCATGTCGTGGTCGCCATAGGTGATGAAGATTTTGCTGCCCTTGATGCGGTAGGTGCCGTCGCCGGCGCGTTCGGCACGGGTGCGCAGTGCGCCGACGTCGGAGCCGGCCTGCGGCTCGGTGAGCTGCATGGTGCCGGTCCATTCGCCGGAGACGAGTTTTTGCAGATAGATCTTTTTCAGCTCCTCGCTGCCATGGGCGTCGAGCGCCTCGATCGCCGAGAGCGTGAGCAGCGGGCAGAGGCCGAAAGCGATGTTCGACGCGCTCCAGATTTCGGTGCAGGCGGCGTTGATGGCAAGCGGCAAGCCCTGGCCGCCAAACGCTTCCGGGCCCGATACCGCGTTCCACCCGGCGGCGGCCCAGCGCTGATAGGCATCGGGCCAGCCCGGCGCGGTCGTCACCTTGTTGTCCGCAAGCTTGATGCCGTGCTCGTCGCCCACCCGGTTCAGCGGCGCCAGCACGTCGCCTGCGAATTTGCCGGCTTCTTCCAGCACGGCGGCGGCGATCTCGGCGTCGAAATCGCCGTAATGGCCGGCCTTCACGGCCGCCTGCAGGCCTGCACCGTGGTTGAGCGCGAGCAGGATGTCGGAGATCGGCGCGCGGTAAGTCATGACGAAAATCTCGCTTTTTGGCTAATGAGCTGCCGCCGTCTTCCCACGAAACCGGGGTTCTCTCAACTCTCCACCGGGCGGTATTCTCCCGGCCCGGGCAGCGGAAACCGGCGGCGGACGGTCCATATATAAAGGCTCACGCCGCCGCGGGGCGGATTCGGGTGAAATTCGAGATTTCAGCCTGTTGAAATGGCTGAAGTCCCTCTATAGACCGTCGTTGTCCGAACCAATTCGCGCGGGGGCATCCCCGGCGCTTTCGGCCTCGGCCTGTTGGGGCGTAGCCAAGCGGTAAGGCAGCGGATTTTGATTCCGCCATTCGGAGGTTCGATCCCTCCCGCCCCAGCCAGCACCCAAGCTGCTGGGTTCGTTATGTAACCAACTCTATTCCCGTTCAGATTTTTTGGGAAATCAGACAACGCGCGCGACTGGCGCCGTCCTGCAGTTCGCCCAGCGGTTAGCCTCCGGGTTCGAGTCACGCTCCCGCCACCAAATCTGCGGTTGTCCGGCGACTCAGGGCACCTTGATCCCGGCACGCTCGATCACACGTGCGTACCCTGCGCGCTCCTTGGCGAGCGCCTCGGCGTAGGCCGCACCGGGCAGTTCAGTCTGGAGTACACCAAACTTTTCGAGTGCGGTGCGGACTTCGGGGATCTTGCCGACCGCGACAAGCTCTTCAATGAGCTTCTTCACGATGTCGGGCGGCATGTTGGCGGGGCCGACCCAGCCGAATGCCGGCATCAGTTCGAAGCCCGGTAGGGTCGCGGCTGTCGGCTCGATCTCCTTGGCAAGCGGATAGGGCCCAAGCGACGTGATCGAGACGGCACGTAGCGAGCCGGCTTTCACCTGCTCGTATGCCACGGCGAAGTTGTCGCAGGCGAGCTTGATCTGACCACCAATCAGATCCTGGATGCTGAGGTTCGATGCGCGGTAGGTGACGGGCGTCATCTTGAGCCCCGCGGCGTCCTCGAGCATCGCGCCGCAGATATGCTGCGTCGTGCCGGCGCCAGATGTCGCATACGGCGTCTCCGGGTTCGCCTTCAGCCAGGCGATCAGCTCTGCCATGGTTTTGGCCGGGACGGACGGATTGACGAGCCAGATGTTCGGCTGCGCTGCCATGCCATAGAGATAGGTGAAGTCTTTCTCGACGTTGTAGGGGATCTTGTCCTTGATCAGTATAGGGTTGATGGCGATTCCACCGGAGGTTGCTACCGCAACGGTGTAACCGTCCGGCGCGGCGCGCGTCATCGCGTGCAGGCCGTTGACCCCGCCCGCACCGGGCCTGTTCTCGACGATGAACTGCTGGCCGAGCCGCTTTGTCAGTTGTTCTGCAAAAATGCGCGCCATGACGTCCGTGTTGCCGCCGGCGGCGAACGGCACGATGACCGTCACGGGCCTCGATGGCCACTTTTCTTGCGCCGTCGCAGCGCCACCAAGCAAGCCGAACGTCACGGCTACCAAGGCGAGTCTTGTGAGAATACGGGACGTCATTTCGTTCTCCGGTCTCTGACGATTGCTTCCTTATTTGGAAACGACTGCCAAGCTGTTTGAAATTGCTAGAGGGCGTCTTTTAGCTTTTTTCCAAATGCACCTTGAAATCGTTGAATAATCAAGCGGATTTTGATTCCGCCATTCGGAGGTTCGATCCCTCCCGCCCCAGCCAGCGCTTAAGCTGCTGAGTTCGTTATGCAAGCAGCTCTATTTCCCGCCAGATTTTGGGGAGCGTTATGAAATGGAGATTCTGAAGCTCGGTCCAGAATCGAACTAAGCGGCGTCGCGCATCACATCGACCATATTGGCTTATCTCCGTGGCTTTCATCCCAACATATACTGCGGAGGCTACTCGGGTAGGCCTATTACGCGCTCATCGTAGAATAGGGTATTACGGCGAACAAATCGGACAACCAGTCGAAAACCGGGCCGACAATTCCGGGTGACGATACAGGCGCGCCGGCGATACCAGTCACCATTTCTCGACCCACGGCCGGAGCACGACTTCGAACGCCCACGTCGACCGATGCTGGCGATGCAGTTGCAGATAGGTTTCGGCGATACGGTCGGGGTCGGCCATGTTGTCGTCGACAGTCGTTCCTGCCAGCCGGTGCGCCCGGGTCCCGTCCTCCTGAGTCCAGCCGATCGCGGCGTCGATCGGCACGTTCGCGACGTGGATACCCTGCGGCATCAGTTCTCTTGCCATACTCTGCGCGAGTCCCGACTTGGCATGGCATGCCATCGCAAAGGCGCCGCTTGATGGGAAGCCTTTGAGCGCTGCGCTGGCGTTCGTGAAGATGATCGTTCCCTTCGCCCCGTTGGCGTCGAGTTTGTTTCCGAGCATGAGCCTGGCTGCCTGTTGCCCTACCAGAAACGCGCTGAACGCCGCATTTCGAAGTGTTTCAAGCGCCATGATCGGGTCGGCTTCGATAACGCTTTTGCGGAAAATGCCGGGGACCCGGCCATCGATGTTATGCACGACAAGCCTTGGTGTCCCAAAGTCCTGCACGACATTCTTGAACAACTGCTCCACGGCCGCCGGTTCGCTCGCATCGCAAGCGAATCGATGCACCCCATGCATCTTTTCGAGTTTCGCGAGGACCGCTTTTTCGGGATTCCTGGCTGCCACAGCAACACGCATACCGTTCTTCGCGAACAGCCTCGCGCAACTCGAGCTGATGCCCGGTCCGCCACCGACAATGAGTGCAACTTCCTGGACGGAAGGTTGGGCTTCGCGCTTGGACTGAGTCATGTCGCTTACTCGCATGCGTGTTGGAGCTGGCAAAGAGCGGACCGTTCTGGCCCCCTCCCAAGAGCAGGAAGGTCGGCAGTGACTTGCCAATGTTGGACAGGCTTGATCATTGCCAACGTCGAAAGATGACGCTGGCGTTGACGCCCCCGAAGCCGAATCCATTCGAAATCGCATGGTCCATCGTCATGCGCCTGGCCTCACGGGACACGAGGTCGACGCCTTCCGCGGCCGGGTCGCCATTTTCGAGATTGAGGGTGGGCGGCGCGATCTGGTCCCGTAGTGCGAGGATCGTGAAGATCGCTTCCGCTCCCCCGGCTGCGCCGAGCAGATGACCAGTCGCCGATTTGGTCGCGCTTACGGCAATTTTTCCGTCGCGGCCGAACACGGATTTGATCGCTTCCAGTTCGGAAAGGTCGCCAACCGGCGTCGAAGTGGAATGGGCGTTGAGATGCTGGATATCTGCGGGCTTAAGGCCGGCCTGCCGCAAGGCGCCTTCCATAGCGCGGCGCGCGCCGTCGCCGTCCTCGGGTCCTGACGTGATGTGGTAGGCATCAGCAGTCGTACCATAGCCGGCGATTTCGGCGATCGGTTGGGCGCCCCGCCGGAGCGCGTGTTCCAATTCTTCAATCACGAGGATACCAGCACCTTCGCCCATGACGAAGCCATCGCGGTCGCGGTCGAAGGGGCGGGACGCGCGCGCTGGCGTGTCATTGAAGCCGGTCGAAAGGGCCCGGGCGGCGGCGAAGCCGCCGAGGCTCACGAGATCGATGCAGGCTTCCGAGCCTCCGCAGATTGCAACGTCCGCTTCTCCGGAGCGGATCAGGCGCGCGGCATCGCCGATTGCCTGCACGCTCGCGGCGCAGGCGGTGACCGGCGTACCGATGGGACCCTTGAAGCCATAGCGGATGGAGATATGACCGGCCGCGAGATTGGCGAGAAAGGACGGTACGGTGAAGGGCGAGAGGCGCTTGACCCCGCGCTGATCGGTGGTGCGAACCGCCTCGACGATCGCCGGAAAGCCTCCGATGCCCGATGCGATCACGGTCGCCGTTCGCTCTAGCGAGTGTGCGTCGGAAGGAGTCCAAGCTGCCTCCGCAATGGCCTCGGCCGTGGCGACAAGTGCGAACAGGATGAAGCGATCCATCCGTCGCTGATCCTTGGGAGGAACAACCAGATCCGGATCGAAGCCTCCATCCGGATCGTCGGCCTTTGTCGGCACGATTCCAGCGACCCGCGCGGGAAGGGCAACCGCCCATTCGGGTAGGGCAGCCAGCCCGGAACGGGCCGCGAGCAGGCGGGACCATGCCAACTCACTGCCGCAACCCAGCGGTGATACCAATCCCAACCCTGTAACGACGACGCGACGCATGATGAGATTACCTTTTTGAGTTATCCCTGACACCTCGTCGTCCGTCGGGCGCAAGGTTGGCTCTTAACAGCAATTGAGGCCTTGCCCGTCGACACGAAGTCGCAAGCGCCGGACCGAACACCGCGCTACAAACGGCGCAAAGGGAACGTCCGGGATCGGCCTGGGCCAGTCCAGTTACGCCGGTAACCCCATCTGCTTGCGAAGGCTCTTGTCAAACATCCGTTCGGGGACAAAACGGCGAAGTACGCTCACCTGACGCGCAATCTTGCCGCAGGTGTATCGCCGACGAGGCGATGCCGTAGTCGCGGCTTCAACGACTCGCTCGGCAACTACCTGGGGATCGTCGGCTGTCTTCATGACCTCGTGCATGAGCGTGCTGGTCCGCGTTCGCGCCGAGACGTAAGCGTCTAAGGTCCGATCCGGAAGCACCATGTTCTGTTCGAACGAAGTGCGGGTATACGCGGGCTCAAGCAAGCAAACTCGAATGCCGAAGGTTCGCACCTCATGGTCGAGAGACTCCGAATAGCCTTCGAGAGCATGCTTCGTGGAGGAGTAGAGGGCCGAGAATGGGGCAGGTATCAAGCCAAGGACCGAGCTTATATTGACGATCCGTCCCGCCTTTTGATTTCGCATGATCGGAAGAACCGCATTGGTCGTGCGGATCACTCCGAAAAGGTTCACGTCGAACAACGCTTGAGCTTGATCAACCGAAGATTCTTCGGCTCCGGCGAGCAGGCCCATCCCCGCGTTGTTCACGAGAACGTCGATCCTGCCCGTCGTATCGAGAACCTTGCCGACGGCTGCCTTCACAGACGCGTCGTCTGTCACATCGCAGGTGACCATCGTAATCCCCTCGAGGGTGCTCGCGACGGCGCGCCGGCTGGTGCCGAACACGCGGAATCCAGCTTGGTGCAGCGCCTTTGCGGAGGCCTGCCCGATTCCTGTAGCAGCCCCGGTCACAATCGCCACTTTTCCGTCTCGTCGCATAAAAGCCTCCTCAATGCGATTGATCAGCTATTGGATTAAGATATAAATATCACATGATAAGAATCATACAACAGGCTATTCGCTTGGAGGATCCGGTATGCGGTATGCCAAAGGGCACAAAGATCACTCCCATGAGCGCATCCTGAAGGCCGCGGCCAAGAGGTTCCGGCGGCAAGGCATCGCCGCCACGGGAATGACCGGGGTTATGGCCGAGGCAGGGCTGACGAATGGTGGATTCTACTCTCACTTCCGCTCAAGGAACGATCTGGTCCGGGAGGGGCTGGAACGTGCACTCAATGAGCAACCGCATCAACTGGCCGAAGCTGATGCCGCCGCTGGCGAGCTCCGTGAGCTGATCCGTTATTACCTGTCCTCGGAGCATCGCGACCGCCCGGAGACTGGATGCGCCTCCGCAGCACTGCTTCCCGAGATCGGCCGTCAGCCGCGCTCCACCCGGAAGGTTTACACTGCTCGGATGCGCGAGTTCTTCGAACAATTAGCTCGGCGGCTACCGCAGAATAGTTCTAGCTATCCTTCTCATGATGCGGCGATCGGAATTTTCGCCGTACTTGTCGGAGCGCTTCAGCTCTCGCGCGCGGTTGAAGACCGCTCGATGTCCGATGCGATACTTGCGGCCGGCATTCGTGCGGCAAACACGCTCGCAGATACGGCAGAAGAGAAACTATAGCGAATCATCCAAGCCAATTGCATCGAATACTAAGTCGCTCTGATCTCAATGTTCTGAAAATCGCAATGAGCTCTAATGTGGGGCATGGGGCATATTGGCCCGGAAGAGACGACTGGTCCGCGGAGTTCATGCGGCTTCTAGCGTCTGCCCAGGAGGGCGGTTCGACCGTTGCCGAATGTTATCTGGTGGCAGGCCGTATCGGGACTGGCGATAACTACGTATGGCACCGTGAATGGACACGGTTAGCTGATGCGAACAACGATCGAGGCGACGCCGCCCTTGCCAAGGGCAATCGCCTGACTGCACGAAGCAACTGGCTACGCGCCATCAACTATCATCTGGCTGCCGCCTTTCCGTTCGAGCCCCCCGACGGAAGGCGGCGAGCGTCCGTCGCTGCAATGCGCGAATGCGCGCGCAAGTGGCTCGATAGCGGGTCTACTGAAACCGTCACTTTCCCTTGGCTGAAGGATTATCCCTTGCAGGGTTATCTGCTGTCGCCCCGCGTGGCAAATGAGCCGCTGGCGACCATCATTTGCATCGGCGAACCCGGTCACTGCAAGGAGGAATATCTCTTCAAGCTTGCCCGCTACGCCAGTGATCGCGGCCTGGCCATGTTAGCGCTGGATTTGTTAGGGCAAGGCAACGGTGATCGGCTGGCGGAGGTGGCTGACCATCCGCTTCTGGAATCGGCGATCTCGCGCGCGGTGGATTATCTTTCGGGACGTGATGATGTCGACATCCAACGGATCGCTGTTCTCGCCGACGGATGGGGATCCTCCTTCGCGGCGCGGGGCGTCGCAGGCGACTCGCGCATTGCGGCAGCCGCCTGCGACGGCGGTATCTGGGATCTCCATGAGCGAGCATTTCTTGCCGGCCGCAAGACGGGACCCAATATCGGCAGTTTGCCTCATCCAAGCGAAAGTCGAATAGCGCGCAATATCGAGTGTCCAATACTTATCACAATAGGCGAACGGGGGTGGCTCGAGGCCGACCGCGTGCGCCAGATGGTGGATCAATTAAGACGCGTCGGTCACGATGCCGTCCTCAAGGTGTTCCCGGAGGAGGAAACGGCAGCAGCCCAAGGACACGCAGATAACCCGACGCTGGCCAACGAGTTTATTTTCGATTGGCTTTCAGCGCGCTTGGGCTCGCAAGCGGCGACGTAGGCGCAAGAAACGAACGAGCGGGCGAGCGTAGCGGTCCGCGGTTCCTTCGACGCGCTATCGACGGCAGGATCTCGTGCGGCCATCTGGCAAGTTCCAAATCAGAATGAGCCCCGGCCCAAACCGGCGATCAGAAGTTTAGCGTTCGAAGATAAGGCGAGGGGAGTTCCAATTCAGATTATATTGACTATATGTCTGCAAGTCAGTGGGCCGCGTGTTGCGGCAAGCTAGTTTGAGCCCGGAATGGCAAAGAAGAAAAGTCTTGATGCGTCTTGTCCTGTAGCGCGAACGCTCGATATTGTGGGCGCGCGCTGGACGTTGCTGATTGTCCGTGACCTTCTCCCAGGCACCATGCGATTTCAGGACCTTCAAGAACGTCTGCCCGGCATGGCGCCCAATGTCCTTTCTGATCGTCTAAAAACACTTGAGGCACACGGCCTTGTACGTCGCGAATTCTACAGCGACCATCCCCCGCGAGCCGCCTATACCCTTACCGACCGTGGCCGTGAGCTCGGCGTTATCGTTCTGGCTCTTGGCCGATGGGGCATGCGGCATCTCGGCGGTAGGTTGAATCGTGGTCTCCAGCACGACGAGGCTTTCCGGCACCTGCAACAAGCAGCCGACGCTATCGCCCGCCGGCCGGTTCAGCGGGCAAAATCCGGTGCCAAAGCCGTTTCCTGAACTGTCGCATGATCATGCGGCCTCCAGCGCTTTGCGAACGCGCGGATTTCGTCCGAGGGCCCATCGGACGACCTTGGGAGCACGCCCAAGTAAGCTTTCAAGCTTATCGTTGACAACATCATAACGTCCACCTGCGACCAGGCGGGTGATGGTTCCCAGGTGGTCTGCAATATGCGGACTGCGAGACGCGATGGCACTATTGATATACGTCTCGATCCAGGCATCCAGGTCTTGGGGCACATACGAGATACGTCGTCCCAGCGCAGCGCCGTAATCCTCGGCAAACCCATGCATGTCCTTCAACTCCGGTCCGGTGAGCTCATACGACCTCGATATATGCGCCGAGGGATCGATCAGGACCTTCGTACAAACCTCCGCAACATCATAAGCGGCGATTGGCGCGATCTTCTGCGTGCCAAAAGGCAGGTGGAGTTCGCCCGCACCAAGCAACTGCTTTAGCGGAAACCAGGAAAGGATCGGATTCTCGACGAACATGGTCGCCCGGATATTGACGACCGGCAGGCCGGACCACTTTAGCGCCTGCTCCGATGCCCAATGGGCTCTCTGTTGCGGTGACCATTCGGCAACAAGTCCCCCAAGCCATTCGAGACGCGCCTCGTAGGCGCCGGTCATTTTATCGAACGTCATGTAGGACTGCTCGAACTCCGAAATGTTCACGAAGACCTCAATGTCCCCTTGCGCGCGCGCAGCGGCGGCCATCAAGATGCTCGCGTCGGTATAGTAGGGGTTCAAACTCATGCTGAAGTAGATCCGGCGACAACCCTTCAGGGCGGCGGCGACATCGGCGACGTTGAGTAGATCTCCGACGAATACTTCGGCTCCGATCTGTCGAAGCGCCTCCGCCCGATCGTCGTCTCGCCTCACGAAGGCACGCACCGGATATCGCTGCTCCAGTAGCATGTTGATCATCGTCTTGCCTACGGAGCCGACTTCGCCGCCGGCTCCAGTGATCAAAATGGGATTCCGTTTCGACATCGAAGCGTCCTTTTCGGCTGGGCGACAGGGTGGGTGTTCGTTGAAGCGAAGCCGGTTCGCGCCATCGAGGTACGGGCGACCGTTCGCTCTCAGAGACCGCTCAGCATTTCAGGAAGCGCAAGACGTGGCTCAGCACTGCATCGGGTTGTTCAAGATGCAGGAAATGACCGACGCCAGGCATCACGACGCGCTCGAATCCCTTCGTGAACGCCGCTTCCATGCTTTCGCTAAGCTGCGCGGACATGCAGCCGTCGTCCTCCCCATGCAGATAGAGCGACGGGACAGCAATCGGACCGCTCGCGCGGGCTTCAAGGGCCAGGGCTGCCGGGTCAGACGGCGGCGTGAACAACTGCCGGTAATAGGCCAGGGTCTGGGTCAGGACTCCGGGTTGGCCAAACGTCTCGTTGAGCGCGGAACGGTCCGCAGGCGGCAGCACGTACCCCGGCGACCATTCTCGCCAGAGCCGGTCGAGGAATGCAAAGTCGTTGAGCTGAACAGCCGTTTCCGCCAGGCGAGTCTGGAAGAAGAACATATACCAGCTTCGCCGCTGTTGATCGCCATCGGCGACGAATGCTGTCGTCAGTCCCTTTCCATAGGGGACTGCCAACCCGACAAGCTTGCGGACGCGGGCCGCATCGAGGCTTGCCGCGGCGTAGACTGCGCGCGCTCCGAAGTCATGGCCGATGAGATCAGCCTGCTCGGCCCCCAGCGCTTCAATGAGTGCTAATACGTCCTGCCCGGTCGCCAAGGCGCGGTAGGATCCGTCGGGTGCGGCGCCGCCGACCCAATATCCTCGCAGCGCCGGCGCGACGGCCCAATACCCTTCCTGCGCGAGACGATCCAGGAAGTGAACCCAGCTCTGTGCATGATCCGGAAAGCCGTGCAAGCATAGCACGAGGGGACCGCTCCCCGCTTCAAGGATCGGGAAATCGAGCCCGTTGGCGCGGACCGTCCGCTTGCGGATATGGTCCAGTAAAGGCGGCGCGGGGCTGTCCAGCATGGTTACACGATCCTCGTTATCCCTACTTGGATGATGATAATCATTCAACTTAGGAGAAAAAGACGGCAATGCCGGATTTGCCAATTCAATCATGAATAAGGGCGGCGCCGAGTTGGCGAGCTGTGCACGCCGTCTTCGTCCTAGGCAAGCAAACGAGGGTCCATATCCCTGGCGGCGCAGTTGCGAACAAGCTTCATCAGATGGAATACGCTACGAGTTCTGACGCCAAGCGGGGAGTTGAAGGATAATTGCGATGGGTGGATTGACGAGCGTCCGACCGTCAGGGCGCTGCCGCAGGCCTCATGAAGATTGCCGTTGCCAGGGAAATCGATCGATCCCTCGCGGTTGCCGCCGAGGTCGGCCTGCCTGAGCAATAGAAGTCCTGCGAGATCGGCGCTGCCGACCCCAAAGCCAAGCAGGGCGGATATGCACGCAGGAAGACCGCAGGCGGGCGGCATGCGCGATTGCTCGCGACTGGATGGGTGCATGGCGATCGGTCCCTGTTCGAATCCACCGCTGAATAACCGTTCTTCAACGTTGTATTTTGCGGCACGATAGTCTCGTGGTGCAATCGCATCCAATCGCGCCGGTCACGTCCAATACAAAGATGAAAGGACGTGTCAGTAACTTTTGGAGCTTCCCGTGCTGGGCTTAATGCAAGAGTGGCCGTTGCTGTGTCAGCGAATCATTGATCACGCCGCGATTTGTCATCCGGACCGAGAGGTGGTGACTCGCTCTGTCGAGGGGCCGATCCATCGGACCAACTATGGCCAGATCAGAAGGCGCGCGCTGAAAGTCGCCCAGCGGCTGGATCGCGACAGCATTGTGCTTGGCGATCGGGTCGCGACCCTGGCGTGGAACACATGGCGACACCTTGAGATCTGGTACGGAATCATGGGTATCGGTGCCGTCTGTCACACCATAAACCCGCGGTTGTTCCCCGAGCAGATCGCGTGGATCATCAACCATGCACGTGACCGCGTTATCTTTGCTGATATCACCTTCGTGCCACTTCTCGAGAAGCTTGCGCCGCAACTCGAAGTCATCGAGCGTTTCGTCATCTTGACGGATCGCAGTAACATGCCCGTCACTTCCTTGCGCGGCGCGATCGCGTACGAAGACTGGATCGATAGCGTAGACGGCGACTTCGCCTGGAAACTCTTCGACGAAAACACCGCCGCCGGACTATGCTACACGTCAGGCACGACGGGGAATCCAAAGGGTGTACTGTACTCGCATCGGTCAAATGTACTCCATTCGCTGATGACCGCGCAGGCAGACGTTCTGGGCCTTAGCTGCAACGACACGGTCCTGCCGGTTGTGCCGCTCTTTCATGCCAACAGCTGGGGGCTCGCGTTTCACGCCCCGATGGTAGGGAGCAAGATTGTTTTCCCTGGCGCGAAGCTCGATGGCGCGTCCGTATACGAGTTGCTCTGGGACGAAAAAGTAACGTTTACGGCCGGTGTGCCGACCGTCTGGCTCATGCTTCAACAGTATATGGAATCAAACAGCTTGCGTTTGCCAGCGCTTCGGGACTTGACCATCGGTGGCGCGGCGCCACCGCCTGCGATGATTGAAGCCTTTGAGCGGATGGGCATCTGTGCACGGCAGGGGTGGGGTATGACAGAGATGGGACCTGTCGGTTCGATCGGAAGCCTGAAGCCGCCGTTCGCAGATTTGACCGGCGCGGAGAAAATTGCCCAGCTTTCCAGCCAAGGTTTTTCGCCTTTCCTCGTTGAAATGAAGATCACCGACGAGTCCGGCGAGAAGCTTCCCCACGACGGAAAGGCGTATGGCAGGCTAAAGGTGCGTGGCCCAAGCGTTGCCAAGGCCTACTACGGGCTGAATGACGAGATCCTGGACAAGGAGGGCTATTTCGATACCGGCGACGTCGCCACGATCGACGAGCACGCCTACATGCGTATCACGGATCGATCCAAGGACGTTATCAAGTCGGGCGGCGAATGGATATCATCCATCGAAGTCGAAAATGCCGCTATCGCTCATCCTTCCGTACAGGAGGCCGCGGCGATCGCGGTTTCACACCCGAAATGGGGCGAAAGGCCGCTTCTCATCGTTCAGCTTAATCCGAACATGGAGACGACCAGGGCGGATATCCTTTCATTTCTTGAAGGCAAGATCGCGAAGTGGTGGATGCCCGATGACGTCGTCATGGATTCAATCCCCCACACGGCGACGGGAAAGATCAGGAAGTCCGAGCTTCGTGAGCGTTACAGGAACCACCTGCTGCCCAGCGCATCGGTTCGTCCAGCAACCGTCAAATGACCAATCATCCTGGCTAGAGCGAGGGAGCTCTTACTGTGACATCCGTGAAATTCGAAAAGCTGCGTAACGTTGGTATCCTAACGCTGGACAATCCTCCGATCAATCTCGTCGATGACGACCTGCTCCTGGAGCTCGGCAAGGCGCTCGATGAAGTGGACAGCTCGGGTGTTCGAGCGGTACTTCTACACGCGACGGGGGACCACTTCGGGCCGGGAGTGAACGTCAAGACCACCTTTTCGGGAGTGAATAGCAAGGGCGCCCGAAAAATGCTGACCAGGGCTATTCCGATTGTGCTGCGACTGGAGCAGTTGGACGTCCCAATCGTGTGCGCGGTTCAAGGGTTTTGCTTCGCGGCATCGCTCGAACTGGCGTTGCGTTGTGATGTAATAATCGCATCTGAAGATGCAAAATTTGCTCAGGTAGAGCGCGATATCGGAGCCGCAACCTATTTGGGCGGAATCTACCTGCTCGCCGAGCGTTGCGGACCGGCGCGGGCTCGAGAGATTTGTCTGACAGGTGAACGCTACGATGCCGCCGTCTTCGAGCGGTGGAATATCGTCAATCGCGTCGTACCGCGGGCATCGCTATGCACCGAAGCGTTGGCGTGGACGCAAAGGTTTGCGGACGGTCCAACAAAAGCGTATGCGGCGAATGAGCGTTTGCTGCGAGGATTTCTCGACTACGGTACTAGAGGAGCCGACGAGCTGCTCCTGGAAATTGGGCCTCCCCTGTTCGAGAGCGAAGATTTCAAAGCCGGGGTTCAGTCGGTGGTGGAACATGGAGCCAAGAATTTCCGGGGCAAAGTAGTCTTCCGGGGATCGTGATCGTCGCGACAGAGTGGCCACGCTAGTCATCGCCGCGATCACCGCTACCGTTTATGGCACCGACAACGTCCACACGACCGAGAGAGCTGAGATCGAGTCACTGCGTGCTGCGCGTCGAAGGAACGCTCGCCAAAAATCGCGAGGCTATCGCCATGACGTTCAAACTCCCTAATGACATCGCCACCCGCCCCATCGCCGTTCTGGGCGCCGGCACGCTTGGCCGCCGCATCGCGCTGATGCTGGCGACGCGCGGCGCTGAAGTGCGCCTGTATGCCCGTAGCGCCGCGACGCGCGATGCGGGCGTCGCCTTTGCAAGAGAGCAATTACCTGCCGTGCTCGCTACGCTTCCAGGCAGCAAGGCAGGCACCATCATGGGGGTCGACGACATGACTGCCGCGCTAAAGAATGCGTGGCTTGTCGTGGAGTCAGTGCCTGAAAATCTTGAACTGAAAAAGGACATCTTCAAGCAGATCGATGCGCTCTCTGAGCCCGACGCCATCCTGGCGAGCAACTCCTCATCCTATTCCTCGAGCGCTTTTGCCGACAGCGTGAAGAACCCGGCGCGCCTCTTGAACACGCACTTCCTGATGCCGCCGGGCATCACGCCGATTGAGTTGATGTCGTGCGGCCAGACCGACCCGGCTGTGATCCAGCTGCTGGTCGACGTGCTGCCCGGCTATGGCCTGACGCCCTACGTGGTGCAGCGCGAGAGCATGGGCTTCATCTTCAACCGCATCTGGGCCGCCATCAAACGCGAGACACTGGCCGTGGTAGCCGAGGGTGTCGCGTCGGCGGAGGTAGTGGATGCTATCTACAGCCAGGCGACCGGTTCACAGCACGGCCCCTTCCGCCTCATGGACGCGGTGGGCCTGGACGTGGTGCTGAGCATCGAAGAGAACTATGCCCAGCACCGGCTCGGCCTGCCTGAAGAGCCGCGGATTTTGCTGAAGAAGATGATCGCCGAGGGCTGCCTTGGCGTAAAAAGCGGTCGAGGATTTTATGACTACTCGTGATGCGACATCTATCGGCCACTTTGAGGGTTTTGAGATACGGGACATGAGCAGCCAAGCATAGGCACCCGAGCCTCAGACCCCCAACATTGCAGACTCTGCTTCGAGGTCCCTGGCTATAACTTTCAGCCACTGGTGCACAGCCTTGATCCTGCCCGATGTTTCATGCAATTTTCGATAGGTAAAATAGAAATCTCGCGAGTCCATCTTGAAGGACGGCCAGAGCGTAAGGACCTTGAGAGCCCCGCTGGTAATCATCGGCGAAACCAAGGGAAACGGCGCAAGAATAACTCCCATGCCGGACCGGGCCATTTGAAGTGCTGTAAGCAGGCTGTCGCCGACTAGTTCCGGTTCGATCGACGGGAGATCAGGGTCGTTTGCCTGAAACCATGCACGCCAGCTATTTGGCACAGTGCTGAACTCGATCAGGGGCAACTTAGAGAGGTCCTTGACCGTGCTGATAGGCCCAAATCTCTCAAGTAGGTTCGGCGCGGCGCAGGGCGCCGCACGGGAGCGAAGAAGCCGATGGAATGTCAGGCCGGGCACCGGTGGCGTTCCCAGTTGCACCGCGGCATCGATACTGTCCATTGCAAAGTCGACCGTTGTGTTGCGTGCTTCCAGTCTGAGATCGAGGTTGGAAGATGCCTTGCGGAACCGTTCCAAGTTGGGCAATGCGGCGAGCATTGCAAACGTTGGAGTCACGCTGACGCGTACAACACGATCGTGCTTTCGGACACCCAAGATGTCGCTCGCGCGAAACAGTTCGTTGAACGCGTTCAGCACGGAGGCGGCGTAGACCGCACCGCTTTCAGTCAGAGCGATGTTGCGTCCCTTGCGCTCCACCAGTTGCATCCCGAAGTGCGCCTCTAGCGATCGAATCTGATGACTGACAGCGGACGGCGTCAGATTGAGGCTCTCGGCGGCAAGCTTGACGCTGCCAAATCTCGCGATCGCTTCGAAGGCGCGCAGACTCGTGAGAGGTGGAAGAGCCGGGCTAGACATATTCTGGCTTGAGCCTGCTTCAACAATCAGCAACCGAATTCAATTGTGCTTTGGATGGCCATCCGTCAGCTTCCTGGAGAGATCGATGGAGCCCAATTGTAGGGCTGGCATGTGGGAAAAGCCAGCGAACCTCCAATTTCGCATCGCGAAACATACAAGAGAAAACGGGAGAATGCGATGAACGCCCCCTCAAAACATGCTCAGCAGGCGCATGCGACGGAGAAGATGACGCACGGGCTACCTCAACCGCCGGTCTTTTCAACATTGGCCGAAGAACGGCAGCATCGCAAAGAGCGCCTTGCAGCCGGCTTCCGGTTGTTCGCCAAGTTCGGGTTCGATGAAGGCGTCGCTGGCCACATCACCGCGCGCGATCCGGAGTTCACCGACACATTCTGGGTGAATGGCTTCGGCATGAGCTTTGGCCTGATCAAGGCGTCTGATCTTATTCGGGTCAACCACAAAGGCGAAGTTGTCGAAGGCAATCATCCGGTCAATGCGGCTGCTTTCGCGATTCACGCGAGCGTTCATGCTGCCCGGCCCGATTCTGTGGGCGCGGCGCATTCGCACTCCACGTACGGCCGGGCCTTCTCGACCTTGGGTCGAAAGTTGGGGGCGATCACGCAAGACGCCTGCGCCTTTTACAACGACCACGCTCTGTACGAGGATTACGGCGGGGTCGCGGTCGAGTTGGATGAGGGTCAGCAAATCGCCCGGGCGTTGGGGCCTCACAAGGCGGCAATTCTGCAAAACCATGGACTTCTCACGGTCGGCCAGACCGTTGATGAAGCTGTGTGGTGGTTCATCACGATGGAGCGGTCGTGCCAAGTGCAGTTGCTCGCTGAGGCGGCTGCTGCGCGAACCGGGCAATCTCTCAAGGTCATCCCTGAAGAGTCAGCGCAGCAGGCTTTCAACATCCTCGGTGCGTCGAGGACAGGCTGGTTTCAATTCCAGACCCTCTATTCGAAGATCGTTAAAGAACAGCCGGATCTGCTCAACTGACATACGGACCAACGATGAAGTGTTTCGGAGGGGAGCGCATGAACATCCAAACCTCACCTGGAAATGTCAGCCACGACGTTCTGGCGGCCGAGGAACGGCTGGTCCGGGAGGATCTCGCCGCGCTGTACCATGTCTTCTTTGATCTAGGCTGGTGCGAGCACATCTACAATCATATCACCGCGCGGGCACCGGGTCCCGACAAGCACTTTCTGATCAATTCATTTGGGCTGGCGTACAACGAAGTCACAGCCTCCAATCTCATCAAGATTGATCTTGATGGGAACAAGGTTGTAGACGTTCCGGGACGCGTCAACGCGCCGGGCTTCACGATCCATTCTTCGGTTCATGCCGCGCGCGATGACGCCCATTTCATCGCCCACACGCACACGACGGCCGGTGTGGCTGTTGCTTGCACGGACGAGGGGCTGTCGCATCATAGCTTCTACGGCGCGATGCTTTATGAGCAAATCGCGTATCACGACTTCGAGGGCATTTCGACGGACCTTGGTGAGCGCGAGCGCCTCGTAAAATCGCTCGGCAACAAGAACTACATGATCCTGAGACATCATGGTCTTCTGACATGCGGGAGGACTGCCGCGGAGGCACTGTTCCGCATGACGATCCTGCAACGCGCGTGCGAAGTGCAACTCGCAGCTGCAACGTTCGGCAAGAGCTGGCGGCCCTTGTCGGAAGAGGTTCTGCGTCGGACGACGCGTCAGATGCAGAGCGAGGTTGCAAAGGGCTTCGACGAAAAAACCTCCTTTGGGCAAGATTCGTTCGAAGCATATCGTCGGGCGCTTGATGCAAAAGGATCGCGCTACAGAGACTAAGCTTGATCGGCGGCGGCTTGTTGGCTGCAGCCGAGGTCCCGCAATTGAGAGGCTAGAAGGAGATGAATCTTGCGGATACTGGTAATCGGCGCCGGAGCGTTGGGCGGATATTTTGGCGCTCGGCTTCTGGCCGCGGGACGTGATGTCACGTTCCTGGTGCGGCCGGCCCGTGCAGAAGCGCTCAGGACGAATGGGCTTGTCATCAGGAGCCCAGCCGGCAATCTCAATCTGCCATCACCGCCGACCGTGACATCCGAACGGCTGAAAGGCTACTACGATCTGATATTGTTGAGCTGCAAGGCCTATGATCTCGACGGTGCCATTCAATCGTTCGCCCCCGCGGTGGGAGACAATACGGTCATCATTCCCTTTTTGAATGGCCTGCGTCATATCGAAGTACTGAACGCCCGCTTCGGGGAGGAGAGGGTGTTTGGCGGTCAATGCGCCATCTCGGCCACGATGTCTGCAAATGGTGAGATTCTCCATCTCGTCGATTTGCATACGCTGGGGTTTGGCGAGCAAAACAAGGCGCGATCGAAGCGCCGCGATGAGATCATCGCTGAATTGTCAGGTGCCAATTTTATTGCCGAGGCCAGCCACAATATCCTGCAGGACATGTGGGAGAAATGGGTATTCATCGCCACCGCCGCGGGCTCGACCTGTCTGATGCGCGCCTCGATCGGGGATATCGTCGCCGCTGGCGCATCCGGCCTTGTGATGAATTTTCTTGACGAGTGCAGCGGGATCGCGGCCGGGGCAGGATTCGAGCCACGTCCGGCCTTTATGGAACGCACGCGATCCATCTTCACAATGCCAGGCTCGCCGCTGATGGCGTCCATGCTGCGCGATATCGAGAAAGGATCGCAGACGGAAGGCGATCATGTTCTGGGCGACCTCTTGGGTCGGGCGAAAGCGGGACAAATTCCTGTCCTTCTCAGCGCGGCCTATGCGCATGTGAAGTCTTTTGAGGCGCGTCGCGCCAGAGAAGCCGGCAAGTAGGGACGGAGCTGGAAGGCGGGAATCAAGCTCGTGCGTTCTTGCCGTGGTCTCGGACCCGAGGGGGATCAAATCCGGCTTTCAGCCGCTTAGAGGCCGGCGGTTGAGCGCGTTGGCCTCTTCACTGGCCGCCTGCGCGTGAATGAGCTGAAAACGTCAGGCGCTGCGCCAAAGACCGGACGGCGATAGGCTATGCTCGCGCCGCCCACCAATCACAATGGGTAGGACTACGGGAGGACACATTGGGTCACTACGGCGACTACCAGACAGAAATCTATGTTGGCGGCCTCAGCGGAAGACTGCCGAAACTTCCGGTAGATTTCCGCGAATTGGAAGCGCGGGCGCACGCTGCGATGTCGCCGAGTCTTGTGTCTTACGTGGCCGGCGGCTGCGGCAACGAGCATACGCAGAATATCAACGTGTCTGCATTTGAGCGGTGGGGTTTGATCCCTCGCATGCTTGTCGGCGCCGCCAAGCGGGATCTGTCGATCGACCTTTTCGGGATGCGGCTTCCAACCCCGCTCTTCATGAGCCCTATCGGCGTCATCGGATTATGCGCGCAGGATTTCCGTGGCGACATCGCGACGGCAAAGGCTGCGCAAAAGATCGGCGTTCCGATGATGGCGTCGACCTTCAGCAGCGATCCGCTCGAGCAGGTGGCTGCCGAATTTGGCGATACGCCAGGCTTCTTCCAGCTCTACACTCCCAACGATCGGGAAGTAGCCGAGAGCCTGATCCGCCGGGCCGAGGCAGCGGGATTTAAGGCCATCGTGGTGACTCTGGATACATGGGGTCACCGGATGGCGGCCACGGGATCTTAACCTGGCCAATTTTCCTCAGCTGCATGGGCATGTTCTCAGTAACTATTTTTCGGATCCGGTGTTTCGCAGCAGGCTGCAAAAGCCACCCGAGGAAGATTTTCAAGCGGCGATCATGCAATGGGCGAAGATTTTCGGAAATCCTTTGACCTGGGACGATCTTCCCTGGTTGCGCTCGCTGACCAAGCTTCCGCTCGTTCTCAAAGGCATTTGCCATCCTGATGACGCGCGGCGCGCGATCGATGCCGGCGTCGACGCCATCTACTGCTCAAATCACGGCGGCCGTCAGGCAAACGGCGGCATTGCTGCGGTGGACCTGCTGCCTGGCGTTGTCAAAGCCTCAGGCAACACGCCCGTTTTGTTCGACTCAGGGATACGATCAGGGACGGACGTCATCAAGGCTTTGGCGCTCGGCGCGACGGCTGTTGGGATTGGCCGGCCGTACGCGTATGGACTCGCACTGGACGGCGTAGAGGGTATCGTTCACGTACTGCGATGCATTCTGGCTGAGGCGGACTTGCTGATGGCCGTCGATGGGTATCCCAGTCTCGCCGATCTTCATCCATCCTCGCTGATGGCGGTTGGTTGAACAAACCGGCTGTCTCGAGACCACTTGCGACGAACGCAAGAGACTTGCGCGAAATTAGCGGCAGATTTGCCCGATGCTGCGCATTGAATCCGAGCGACGCCTTCAGTGCGGCCGTGGACGGCGCGCGGAAGAATTCGAAATCCTTCCCGCACGCCAGACCCGTTTGCCCCATCGCGCGAGGCTCACAATTCGCTGTTTCGCTGAGGCTAAGCGGCCATTCGTAGCAGATCGACGATATCAGCTTCGTTTTTGAAAGGCCGCGGATTGGCCTGTACGAAGCGATGATTGATTGCAATCGTGCTGATCTTGCCAAACTTGTCTTCGCCGATACCGACATCAGCAAGGCGGCCAGGTAATCCAAGGCTTTTGGTAAATTCCGCAAAGGCGTCTGCGGCCTCCATACCTGGTCCGCCAAGAGCCGCCGCTAAACGCTTCTGCGCATCCTCGGTGAATGGCTTATTGTAGCGAAGCAGGCTCGGCATGATAACAGGTGTGCAATAGTAGTGAGGAACGTCGAAGGTCCCTCCAAGCACATGGCCAATGCCGTGACTTGCTCCCATCGGGACGCGTGCCTGAAGACCGAAGGACGCAAGCCAAGAGCCATGTTGAGATAGTCGCCGCGCCTCCAGATCATCAGGTTGCTGCAAGGTCCGGAGCATTCCCTCACGCAGGATGCGGATGCCGGCCAAGACGACCTCGTCGGCCAACGGGGTGCCGGCGGGCGAGCACAACGCTTCGATACCGTGATCCATCGAGCGCGTTCCCGATCCCATCCAAAGGCTCGAAGGCGTATGAAGGGTGAGGGCAGGGTCGAGAATAATCGCCACCGGCGACATCTGGGGGTGGAAGAATATCTGCTTCAACTTGTGACGCTCATCGGTGACGAGCGCTGCGGCATTGTATTCGCCACCATTCAGCGTCGATGGGATCGCGATCTGGCGGACTGCGGGCGAACGGAACGGAGAGACGTTGACGCCCGGGCCCATGGGGAATGGATCGAAACCGGCTTCATCGCGGATATCATGTTCCATCGCCATGATGACTATCTTTGCGAGATCGATGGCAGAACCTCCACCAACAGCCACGATCAGATCGGCTCTTGCGTCTTTAGCGTGATGGGCAACCTCGGCAGCTTGCTTGCGCGTCGTATGCTGCGCAATTCCGTCAAAGGTCGCCGCGTGCTTGTTGCCCAGCGCTCGACGGATCTTCTCGATCTCATCGGTCTTTGTGTTCAGGGTTCGACTGGCGAGAAGGAAGACGCGCTTTGCGTTCAGTCGCTCTGCCTCTTCGTTCAGAGCGTCAGACGCAGCTTTGCCATAGATGACACGATCAATTGCTGGAAAGTTGTGTACACCAGTCTTCCGCATTTTTTGTCCTCCCGTCCTAAAAAAGCAAGTGACTATATTATCAATAGTCACGGCATGCAACAGAGGGGCGGAGCGCTGCGATCTCACGCCGGCTTTGTAAAACGCATTAGACGTCACTCGCGGGTAAAGCGGTGACCGGAAGCGAATAACCGCCGCGCGCCAGGAAAACTGCTTTTGACCCACACAGTGCCATGCCAGCAGGCGCTCGGTGGGATGCTGCTTCATCCATCCGGCGAGCTTGGAAGCACCAATCAGGCAGGACTACATCGAGAGGTCGGCGAAGTCTGAGGTGGTGAGACGATCTGCTCGTGGCAATTTGCCGGAGAGGAGAGACTGCATCAAAGTACGGCTATGACCTTGATCAAGACAGGAGAAATCAGTCGCTACGATAGGTATTGGCGCCGCTGACCGTATGACTCACCCGTGCATTATTCCGAATCTCGCTGACTGGATCGGCTGGCGGGAAGATGCTGTCATAAATCGCACGCGCCTCTCGAATGAGACGATCTCGCTCACGCTCAGACTTTGACACAAATCGAATAACTTCGCCCATATTTGCTCCAAAAAACCTAAGTGCCCCTATCCGCAGTTAGCGAACCGCTTCGCTACGATATGATAACCATCATTCAATCTCGATCTAGGAGCTCTGCACGAACTTTGAAGCTCTGCAGGCGGTAACGAAGATAAATAACTCGTGACTAGTCGTCTTCGAGGAATTAGCGGCGTTCACTGTTGAAGATGACTTTGCAATTGATGGACGTGGTCATCCGGCGAGCCAACCGGCGTTGTTCGGGACTGGATCTGAAGACCTTCAACTTCGCGCTCGAGCTTCGCAACACGCTCTTCCAGCCCAAACATGTACTCGCCGCGCGGATCGTCCATGCCTGGGACCTCAGCCCAGTAATTCAAGCTCTCCAGAAGCGCTTGAACATAGTTGCACACTCCTGTGTTTGATCATTGCGGTCATTCTGTTGCCAATATCACGCGGGCCAGCTCCGACGGATTCTCAACAGCCGAGAAGTGGCCGGTATTTTTGAGCGTCACCATCTGCGAGGCAGGAATCAGCGACCGTGTGCGTTCGCGTTCATTTGGCCGAGACCAATCGCTATCGCCATAAATGAGCGTCACAGGCACGGAGATTTGCCGATAGTAATCGCGTGCCTTGCTCCAGGATCGCCAGCCTGCCAGCACTTTCCGTGCGACCCGCTTGTATCCCGGGCGGTGGGCTACTTCATCGAACTCAGCAAGCAAATCGGCCGGCAGTTTGCGCGGGTCGTGATATCCGCCGCCCATGATCTTGCTGAGGACCATCTTGTTTTCAAGCGACGCATTCATCGCGCCGAGTACCGGAATCTGCAAACTTCCGATGATAAAGTTCGCGAACCAGTTGCCGCGTCGAATACCGTCCCCGTAGCGGGTCTCGTAGTCGTAGGGGTTGATCGCATAGACCCGCTTCACCCGCTGCGGAAGCGCCGCGGCCACGGTGAGGGCCAATGTCCCGCCGATCGACTCGCCAACGATCGTAACGGCCGAGAGGTTTAGCTGCTCGATGAAACGAATGACGGCCTGCCGGAAGTAAGGTTCGTCGAAGCTCGCGCCTGGATCTATTGGTGAGTGTCCGTGGCCTGGGAGGTCAATGGCGTACACCGTGTGCGATCTCGCGAGGAGAGGCGCCAGACTGCGGAAATATTCGAGCTGTGTGCGGATCGTATGTATGAGGAGTAGCGGAGGCCCGCTGCCGATCTCTTGAAAACGCAGGCTAAGCGTATCCGATATTTCGAGCAAACTTGGTTTGCCTTTTGTCACGCTAAGCATTTCGATTTCTCCCGTGCTTTGAGGGGCGCGATTTTTCAAGCGGCGGCGGCTTCTCGGACCTGTTTGACTGCTGCATCCAGAAGGGCCTGAGCCAGATCAGGGTCGTTGACGACGCGCGATAGCGTCACCGCACCGACCATCGTCGTGAGAATGGCCATGGCCTTGCCAATGGGCTCCTCGCCGTCGGTCTCGGCAATCAAGCGGCCGAGCACTTCGAGATGCGCCTTGATCCCCGCTTCGAATGCCGCTTTCACGTCCGGCCCTTGTCTGGCGGCATCTGAGCCGAGCGCCACGATCGGGCAGCCGTCCATCTTTTCTTCGCGATGGTCGGCACTGAGGTAAAACGCGATCACCGCGCCAAGCGGATCATCAGGATTCTCCGCGGCCGCGTCCGACCATCGGCGGGAGGCGCTCTCCAATGCCCGCTTGGACGCCTCTACCGTCAAATCCTCTTTTGACGCGAACTGCTTGTAAAAGCCGCCTTGGGTCAGGCCGGCACCCTTCATCAGATCCTTAAGGCCGATGCCGTCAAAGCCGCGCTCCCGAAATAGGCGACTTGCCGCATTGATTACGGTTTGACGGTTTTCTGCGGCCTGGCTCCGACTCACGCGCATTGTCGACTCCCTTTTTGATTTCGTTCGACATCTATAGCATATAGAAGTCGAATGCAATCTATCAAGAGAGATTAAGAGACGATCCGCGGGGACCCTGATGTTTTCCAGCGAGGCCCGGCTTTGCCGAGGTGATGTCCGGCGCAGGGACCACCGCCCCCGGCGGATCAGAGCCCACACTTCCAGGTGTCAGGAAGCGGACTCATGCCCGCCCGAAAGGAACTTGCCGTCAAACACTGTTTCGTGAACTCTCATTTTTAGATTGCGATCGAAATCTATATGGTCCATATAGAGGTCGATCGAAATCTATCGAGAGGAGATACGAGATGATCCGCAAGACATTGGGCGCATCGCTCCTAGCTGCGCTGTTTCTGGCGACCCCGGCGTTTGCCGAGAAAGCCACCGTCGAACGCCCTATCGAAGGCAGCAGCCTTCACGTGGGACGTCTCGACATGGCGGTCTACTACGTCCCGGTCGATGGCGACCTCTTGGAGGTCACCGCCACCTTCGCGCCGAAGGGCGGGGGCGATCCGCTGCGCGTCGTCATGGGGCTCGCCGACCGCGACTCCGTGACCTTCTCCATGCCGGGCTACCAGGACTCGCTCTACACGTTCTCGAGGTCTGGCGAGGAGGTGACGGTCTCGACCGAGACTGACATGCCTCTGCGAGCCGATGCGCAAATGCGCTGACCCGCCGTGCGAACGCAATCTATTTTGATTTGAGGCGATGAGCATGAAAAAGAGACCCGTTGTTGTCCTGGGCAGCATCCTAACCGCTGTGTTCGGGGTGGGCGCAATCGTCACGCTTTCCATCCACACGCAGGCAGCCTCCGCCGTGAGCGACCCGAGGCAGGAACCACCGATCGTCAGACTGGCGGCGGCAGCGCGGGTGAATGGGTCCGAACGCGGCTTCACCGGCGTCATTGGGGCGAGGGTGCAGAGCAACCTCGGGTTTCGCGTCGCTGGCAAGATCGTGGAACGGCTGGTGAATACCGGTCAGCAGGTCAAAGCCGGTCAGCCGCTGATGCGGATCGACGAAACCGACCTTCGCCTTGCGGTCACGGCAAAGCGCAACGCCGTTGCTGCAGCGCGTGCATCTTTCGTTCAGACCGAAGCGGATGAACAGCGATACGCCAAACTGGTCAGCAACGGATGGGCTTCCCGACAGCGCTACGAGCAGGCGAAGGCCGCGTTGGATACGGCCGAGGCACAACTCGCCACCGCCGAAGCTGATGCGCGGGTCGCCGAGAATGAGGCGACCTACTCGGTCCTGGTAGCGGATGCGGACGGAACGGTGGTCGAAACGCTTGGAGAGCCCGGGCAGGTCGTCTCTGCCGGCCAGACAGTCGTTCGGATCGCCAAGGCCGGCCCCCGCGAAGCGGTGGTCGCGCTTCCCGAAACGATCAGGCCAGCGATTGGCTCCGAGGCTGAGGCCAGCATCTATGGCGTCGATGGGCGGCGCTATACGGCGCATCTGCGGCAGTTGTCGGACTCCGCGGATGCTCAGACCCGCACCTATGAGGCCCGTTATGTGCTCGACGGTGAGGCCGCGGCGGCGCCGCTTGGCGCGACGGTAACCATTCGGCTGGCAAGCCAGGCGAGTCAGCCGGAAGTCCAGGTGCCGCTGGGAGCCGTGCTCGATGACGGCCGGAAGACCGGCGTTTGGGTCTTCGACAGCGGTACGTCGACCGTACACTTTCGGCCCGTCAAGCTTGCACGTGTGACCAGCGAAACCGCCGTGATCTCCGGATTGAGCTCTGATGATCGGGTTGTTTCCCTCGGCGCTCACCTCCTCCAGGAGGGCGCTCGCGTCAGGACTGCATCTGAAAACAAGGGAAACTAACGCGCTTCAATCTTTCCGCGATCACCGTCGGAGGACGGCAAATGCCGTACAGCTACATTGTCAAGAAAGAAATCCGAAAGACCTTCGACCACGTCAACAACCATCGCTGGGATGACGCGGTGAAAGCGGTCGCGCCGCATGTTCATCACCGCGTTTCCGGCGCCCACGCGCTTGCTGGTGAGCGCCACGACAAAGAAGCGCTGCGCCGCTGGTTTGAGCGTCTCGGCCGCGTCCAGCCCACTCTCCATATCACGGTCAACAACATCTGGGTGAAGGGCTGGCCGTGGAATACCACCGTGTTTGTCCAGTGGGACGGCACCGCAACGCTGCTCGACGGCGACGCGTACGTGAACCGTGGTCTCCACGTGTTCACCCTGCGGTGGGGTAGAGTCTATGCACTTGAGGAATTTCAAGATTCACAGGAAGCGGCCCGTGGGCTTGCCGTCCAAGCGGCAGCTGGCCTCAAAGAAGCTGTCGCCGAACCAATTGTAAGTTAGCAGAAACACAGCCAGAGGCGCGCGTTCCTTAGAAAAGCGCGGTTCACTCGGCGCCCACCTGCTGCAGGACGGCGCGAGCGCCAGGACGAACGTCTAGGATTAGGAGTGGCCAAATGATGAATTTCAATCTTTCCGCGATCGCCGTTCGTGAACGGGCCGTCACCCTGTTCTTCATCATGCTGTTGGCGGCCGCAGGCGCCTACGCCTTCGTCATGCTCGGGCGGGCGGAGGACCCCTCGTTCACCATCAAGACCCTGACGGTCACGACAGTATGGCCAGGCGCGACGGCGCGCGAGATGCAGGACCAGGTCGCCGAACCGTTGGAGAAGCGGCTTCAGGAGCTGACCTGGTACGACCGGGTGGAGACGACCACGCGGCCAGGTTACGCGTACATGACAGTTACGCTGAAGGACAGCACACCGCCATCGAGCGTGCAGGAGGAGTTCTACCAGGCCCGCAAGAAGCTTGGGGATGAAGCGCGCAAGCTGCCGTCTGGCGTGCTCGGCCCGTTCGTCAACGACGAATATTCGGACGTGAGCTTCGCCCTCTATGCCCTCAAGGCGAAGGGCATGCCGATGCGAGAACTCGCCAGGCAAGCCGAAACCATTCGCCAGGACCTCCTGCACGTGCCCGGCGTCAAGAAGATCAACATCCTCGGTGAACGTCCCGAACAGATATTCATCGAGTTTTCCTATGCCAAACTGGCAACCCTCGGCGTGTCGGCGCAGGATATCGTTGCCGCCCTGCAGCGGCAGAACACCGTCACACCGGCAGGCTCGATCGACACCAAGGGGCCGCAGGTCTTCATCCGGGTCGACGGCGCCTATGACAGCGTCCAGGCGATCGCCGACACGCCGATCGTCGCTGCGGGGCGGACGCTGAAACTCTCCGACATCGCCGAAGTGCGCCGCGGCTACGAGGATCCTCCCACCTACCTCATCCGGCACCAGGGTGAGCCCTCCGTCATGCTCGCGGCGGTTATGCAAGAGGGCTGGGATGGCCTCGCGCTCGGCAAGGCGCTCGAGGAGAGGTCCGCAGCTATCGCTCGGACGCTGCCACTCGGGATGACTCTGGCCAAGGTCAGCGACCAGGCCGTCAACATCACCTCGGCGGTTGACGAATTCATGATGAAGTTTGCGATGGCGCTCGGCGTGGTGCTGCTGGTGAGCCTGCTCAGCCTCGGCTGGCGCGTCGGCATCGTCGTGGCGGCCGCGGTCCCTCTGACGCTTGCCGTCGTGTTCCTCATCATGCTGGAAACCGGCCGGTTCTTCGACCGCATCACGCTCGGCGCCCTCATCCTGGCGCTTGGTCTGCTCGTGGACGACGCCATCATCGCCATCGAGGTGATGGTGGTGAAAATGGAAGAGGGCATGGATCGCATCAAGGCGGCGGCCTATGCGTGGAGCCACACTGCGGCGCCAATGTTGTCGGGCACACTCGTGACCGTCGCCGGGTTCCTGCCGGTGGGCTTCGCGCGCTCGACGGCCGGTGAATACGCCGGCAACATCTTCTGGGTCGTGGGGTTCGCCCTGATCGTCTCCTGGATCGTCGCGGTGATCTTCACGCCCTACCTCGGCGTCAAGATGCTGCCCGCGATCAAGCCGGTCGAAGGCGGTCACCACGCGATTTACGGCACACCTAACTATCGGCGCCTGCGAAGCCTCATCACCTTCGCCGTGCGCCACAAGTTCGTAACCAGCGGCATCGTCGCCATCGCTTTCGCGCTTTCCGTCGTCGGCATGGGCGCCGTCAAACAGCAGTTCTTCCCGACGTCCGACCGCCCCGAAGTGCTGGTGGAGGTTCGCCTGCCGGAAGGCACCAGCATCGGGACGACGACCGCCACAGTCGAGAAGCTCGAACGCTGGCTGAACCAGCAGTCGGAGGCCAAGATCGTCACGAGCTATGTCGGTCAGGGCGCTCCCCGATTCTTCTTCGCGATGGCGCCGGAGCTGCCTGATCCGGCCTTCGCCAAGATCGTCGTGCTTACACCGGACGCGGAGGCGCGCGAGACTTTGAAGCACCGGCTCCGACAGGCGGTGTCAGACGGGCTTGCACCTGAGGCCAATGTGCGCGTCACGCAGCTTGTGTTCGGACCCTACACGCCGTTCCCGGTCGAGTTTCGCGTCATGGGGCCTGATCCCGCGCAATTGTACGCTATCTCTGAAAAAGCGCTCGGTATCATGCGTGGCGTTCCGGACGTGCGGCAGGCCAACCGGGATTGGGGTAATCGCACACCCGTGCTCCGCTTCATCCCGGATCAGGATCGACTGAACCTCATCGGCCTCTCGCCGGCGGAGGTGGGCCGGCAACTCCAGTTCCTTCTTACCGGCATCCCCGTTACGCAGGTCCGCGAGGACATTCGCAATGTCCCCATCGTGGCACGCAGCGCCGGCGGCGAACGGCTGGATCCGGCGCGTCTGGCGGATTTCTCCCTGATGAGCCGGGACGGCCGCCCGATTCCGCTCGACCAGATCGGCCATTCGGAAATCCGTCTGGAAGAGCCGATTATGAAGCGCCGCGATCGCACACCCGTCGTCACGATTCGCTCTGATATCAATGAGGCGACCCAGCCTCCAGAGGTCTCCAAGGAGATCAAGACGGCCCTTCAGCCGCTGATCGCATCCCTTCCGGCCGGCTATCGCATCGAATTGGGCGGATCGATCGAGGAGGCAACCAAGGCCAATGACGCGTTGGCGACGGTCTTTCCCGCCATGATCGCCGCCATGTTGATCGTCATCATGCTGCAGGTACGATCCTTCTCGACGATGGCCATGGTCATGCTGACGGCACCGCTTGGCCTCGTCGGCGTCGTGCCCGTGTTGCTCGCCTTCAACCAGCCCTTCGGATTCAACGCTATTCTGGGCCTGATAGGACTGGCCGGCATCCTGATGCGCAACACGCTGATCCTGACCGAACAGATCAAGGAGAACCGTGCTGCCGGCCTTGATGACTACCACGCCGTCATCGAGGCCACGGTGCAACGCACGAGGCCCGTGATCCTGACCGCACTTGCCGCCGTGCTGGCCTTCATCCCTCTCACGCATTCCGTCTTCTGGGGATCGATGGCCTATACGCTGATCGGCGGCACCGCGGTCGGCACGGTGTTGATCCTGCTGTTCCTTCCTGCGCTTTATGCCGCGTGGTTTCGGATCAAGCCGACGACAGATGCGATCCATGAGGATTCAACGGAGGAATCGGAATTGCAAACAGCAATGGCTGCCGAGTAGGGCTCTGTTGGATCCATGAATCGTCCGGTCCGAACGGGAACTGATCCCGATGAGGCGCGCGCGCGCATCCTGGAGGTGGCGGAGGAGCACTTTCGCCGCATCGGTTACCATAAGACGTCGGTGGCCGACATCGCCTCCGAACTCGGCATGAGCCCGGCGAATGTCTACCGCTTCTTTTCCTCCAGGGATGCGATCAACGAGTCGATCTGCGAGCGGGTTTTGAACGAGGTTGCTGACATCGCCTTTGCGATCGCACACACGAACGCGCCGGCCATGGAGAAACTCGATCAACTCCTGACCGCCGTTCACCGCCACAACAAGATGACGCTGGTCAAGCAAAGGCACATGCACGACCTGATTGTCGTCGCTATGCAGGAGAACTGGACGATCATCAAGGCGCACGTCGAACGGATAGTGGCGATCTTCGAGGCGATCATACGCGAGGGCATCGAAGCGGGCGAGTTCGAGGTCGAAGATGCCGCGAAAGCTGCGCGAGCTGTCAAATTCGCCTTCACGCCATTCTTCCATCCGCGTCTGATCGAGCACTGCGTTCAACACGGCGAAGATACCGAAGCAGACCTGCGCGAGCATATTCGCTTTATCGTGAAAGCTCTTGGCAGGTCCGGCTAAACCAGTCCGCGTATTCAGGTCTGTGGTTCCGAACTAAGCCGACTGCGTCGGAAACCGCAGGCTATGCTCTGTGGGAGTTGGAGGCTGGTAACTGCCTCCGGCGACCCGGTGAGTACAGTCGAGAGGCTTTCTCCCACCAATTTGTCACGCGAATTTGACGCTCTTGTTCAGGGGCAGTTCGCGCACACGCTTTCCGGTGAGAGCAAAGATGGCGTTCGCGAGCGCCGGTGCCGCAGGCGGAACGGGGGGTTCGCCAATTCCCCGCACCTCACCGCCAAGCTGCAATCCCTTGACGATGATTTCCGGTGCCTGATGGAATCTCATTCCCTCGAACTCGTGATAATTGGTCTGGACCGGCGCGAAGTTGTCGTAGGTCAGCTCACAATTCATCGCGTGGCCCAAGCCCCAGATAATGCCTCCCTGGATTTGCGCCTCGAAATTGATTGGGTCGAGAACGCGCCCCACCTCGCAAACGGCGTATACTTTGTCGATTCTGATGCCTTGAGCCGTATCGCTCACTTCAACGACTTGGGCCATCGGTACGCCAAATGATAATGTCAGGGCGACCCCACGAGCGCGCCTGCTGTCTATTCGCGGCCCTTTCCATGCAGAAATATCCCGCAAGGTCTCCAGGACTGCCTTCGATGTCTTATGATCGCATAGACGAATAAGTTCCGACATCGGATCAGCGCCGGCGGCATGGATCAATTCGTCCAGGAAGGAGGCGTGATGAAACCCATTCGCCGAGGCTCCAACCGATCGCCACGGGCTGACGGGCACCATTTCCTTCGCCCGGTAACCTGTCACCCGGTAGTTCGGTATTGCGAAAGGTTGGTCCCAAACACCATTGACACTGCTAGTATCGGGGCCGGGAGGAACGGGCGCCTGCAGACGGTTAAACCAAGAGGCCCCCATTGATTGGCCAGCGATATCGATGCTCATGCTCTCGACCTTGCCATCGCGAACCGTTCCCTTTGCGCGCGAGAGCTGGATTGGGCGCGGATAGTCGTGCGCCATGTTCTCTTCTCGGCTCCACGTCATTTTGACCGGAACGCCTTCCATCGCAATCGCAAGCTCGATGGCCTGCAACGCATAGGTATCGTCGAGTCGAGCTCCGAAGCTTCCGCCGATTGGCTGAGCGTGCACATAAACCTTGGATTCCGGCAGTTGGGCCAGCTTCGCGGCATGCACCTGGAGGAATAGCGGGATCTGCGTTCCCGTCCAGATGTCGAGCCGTTCCTTCGTGTAGAGTACAACCGCATTCATGGGCTCAAGCGGCGCGTGAGCTAGATATGGCGTTCGATACTCCGCCTCAATCTGGTTGGATGCGGCGGTCAATGCCTTCTCGACGTCTCCGTCGTTGCGAAGTCGGCTGTCCTGCAGGTCTTTGGAGAACGAATTCTCTAATAACTTCCACATTCCAGCCGAGTTGGCCGGATAGGGAGGATCGTTCCATTCGATCTTGATCGCGGCCGCAGCCTGAAAGGCTCTCCACGTGTTATCGGCGATGACGCCCACACCGTCTTTGACCGGGACGATCTTCTTTACGCCCCTCATCTTTTCCGCGATAGAGGCATCGTATCGTTTGATCGTGCCTCCCATGCCAGGATTGGCACGCACGGTTGCGTACAGCATCCGGTCCAAACGAACATCAATCCCATACTGCTGTGTACCGGTAGACTTCGCAACGATATCGATCCTGCGCATGCTCTTGCCGATGTAACGCCACTCCTGTTCCGAGCGGAGCGTGACATCAGTAATGGGCTCAAGCTGCGCTGCCTCGACGGCTAGTTCCGCGTAAGTAACGGACTTGCCATCGGGGAAGATCACCTGGCCATCTTTGGTTTTCAGTTGCGATCGGGACACTCCCGATCTCTTGGCGGCCGCCTCCTTCAGAGTCTCGCGCGCAACAGCCCCCGCCATGCGAAGTTTATGATATCCATCGGGTACAGTGGAGGAACCACCGGTGATCTGCATACCTAGCAGACGGCTTAACACTTCGCCGCCACCACGCGCACCCCGTGCCAAGAAGCCATCATCGATTGTAGCAAAGGGCAGGCTGTCGTCCATGATCCGGCTGTTGAAGTATGCCGGACTGGGCGGACCAGGATCGATGCGAACCTTATGCGGATCCACATCGAGCTCTTCAGCAATAAGATGAGCTTGGATGGAATAGGAGCCTTGGCCTTTATCGGCTCGCGGAGTAATAAGCGTGACGCCCTTCGCATCGACGCGGACGTAGGGCGTGATCGCGGCTTCACCCGGCTGGAGGCCTTTGAGCAACGGATTGAGAGGTTCCTTGCGCAAGTTGTAATAGCCGAACGCGACGCCACCGGCGATCGCCGCGGATCCGATCAGAAACGTGCGTCGTGCAATTTTTCCAAGCCGAGCCACGCTATTTCCCCTTCATCATCTGGGCTGCAGTTTCGACGGCGCGCCGGATGCGAGGGTAGGTGCCGCATCGACAGAGATTTCCGCTCATCGCATCGTCAATATCGGTCTTAGACGGATCGGGGGTTTTCGACAGGAAGGCTGCTGCAGTCATCATTTGGCCGGACTGACAATAGCCGCACTGCGCAACTTGGTGCTCGATCCAAGCCTGCTGAATCACGTGTGGGTTTGCCGGCGTTCCAAGACCCTCGATCGTCGTGACGCTGCCGCGAACCTCGCCAGCACTGATCGAGCAGGAACGAACCGCCTCGCCGTCCACGTGCACAGTGCATGCGCCGCAGAGGCCAGCGCCGCAGCCATACTTCGGTCCTGTAATGCCGAGTTCATCTCGAAGCACCCAAAGAAGCGGAATTTCCGGTTCGATGTCCAAGTCGTGCCGCTTGCCATTGACGGTCAATTGCATTGCGAGTGCTCCAGCGATTGAGAAAACGACGATTGGCGCCCGTCCACTCTTCAGGAGCTCCCAACACCCTGGCAGAGTTGAGGTCCCGCTGACAATGCGCGGTCATTCCCTATGGGGCGTTCCTCGTCTATTACCAGACTTGACTAGTTTTTTGCAAGTGACTAAGTTTTGCTTAGACATTTTGATTTGATCGAGATCGGGGCCGAGTTTGACCTGCTGATGAGGGAGCTGGTGTGTGGTCGATTTAGCGAGTCATCCAACCGTTGTATCGCATCGAGCTGAGACAAAAGCGTCGCCGCCGCACACATTGGATGCCGATCTGCTTAGATCATTGTGTTTGGAAGCGGGGGCGGACGACGTAGGATTCGTCGAGGTCGATCGGGAATATCTCGCGGCGCACCGTGCGGATATCGTCAGTGTGTTCCCGCGCACGAAATCGATCATCAGTATTGTGTGTCGGATGAATCGCGAGAACATCCGAACTCCAATGCGATCCATCGCAAATATCGAATTTCACCACGTCGTGCACAAGACAGACGGCGTGGTTCGAGAGATCGTCAGTAGACTGGAAGACGTTGGCGTTCGAGCGATAAATGCAGCTGCCGTCGGCTTTCCGATGGAAATGGACCGGTTCGGCGCAGGTAAGCAGTGGCTGGTATCGCACAAGCCCATTGCCGAAGCGGCCGGCCTTGGTCGGATGGGCATTCATCGCAACGTCATCCATCCCAAGTTTGGCAACTTTATTCTTCTCGGGACCGTTTTGCTGGACGCGGAGGTCAGCGCTTATTCCCGACCGCTCGACTTCAGCCCTTGTCTGGAATGCAAGCTCTGCGTTTCCGCTTGTCCCACGGGTGCGATCGCGCCAGATGGGCATTTTGATTTCGCGGCATGCTACACGCACAACTATCGTGAATTCTCAGGCGGTTTCACCGATTGGGTAGATACGATCGCCGACAGTCCGAGTTCGCGTGCCTATCGGGATAGAGTCACGCCGGCAGAAACGGCCTCAATGTGGCAAAGCCTTTCCTTCGGAGCGAATTACAAAGCCGCTTACTGTATGGCGGTGTGTCCGGCAGGCGAAGATGTGATCGGTCCGTATCTTGCCGACCGAAAGCAATACATGGAAGAGATAGCCAGACCGCTAAACGAAAAGGCTGAGACCGTCTATGTCGTCGCCGGATCTGACGCTGAAGCCTACGTGCCCCGCCGCTTCCCGCACAAGCCGATCAAGCGCGTCCGCAACGGGCTCTCGAACATACGTTCGATTTTCGCCTTTCTGAGATCGCTTACATTGGTCTTTCAGCGGGGACGTTCTGCCGGCCTTAATGCGACGTTTCATTTCACATTCGTCGGCCGCGAAACCGCGGAAGTGACCGTCGAGATCAGGAACAAGACGATAAAGGTTACCAATGGCCGCCACGGTGCGGCAGATTTCGCTATGACAGCCGATAGTGACGCGTGGCTGAGCTTTGTCCGCAAAGAGGTGAAGCTGCCTTGGCTGCTGCTGCGCAGGAGACTTCGCTTCCGCGGTTCACCGAGGCTGCTGCAGGCCTTTGGCCGGTGCTTTCCGTCTTGATCGTTCTGAGCGTGGACAGACGGCCATAAAGCCGTACAGATCTGATGCCCGAGCGTCTAAGCGTTGGCGCGGTAGCGCCCCCGGTCGCCAGTGTATCCTATCCTGCTATTTTGAAAGCACCGCGGACGGATGATCAACGCACTGCTTTACGAATCAAGATGCTCGCCGAGGCAAACGTTTTGCCTTGACGTTGTGCATGATGACCATCATTCTCGTTGCTGAAGATGAGGAACGAGGCAGAAAGCGCACCGAACTCTGGGCACTCTGGCAACTGTTCAGACGTCAGCGTTGCCCGTGCGGAATGGAGCAGATGCGCGCTGAGTGTCCAGGGGGGCGGCGATGGCGGTTGAGGTTCTGACGCAATCTTCCGGAGGCCATCGGGACGCTTGCCAGACCGTCGAGTCGACTACCGAAGCTGCAAGCGGTCAGGTCCAGATTTCGTCGCCGAGAGCACGAGGACGAGCGGCGGAAGTAAACTGGGATCTCTTCCGACTATTCGTTTCCGTCGCCAAGATCGGCAGTCTCAATCGGGCGGCTCGCGAAATTGGTATGAGCCAGCCGACACTCGGTCGGCGATTGAAGGAGCTGGAACGCTACATCGGAGCTCCGCTGTTCTTTCGAGTGTCGTCCGGTGTCAAGCTCACACAGGAAGGCGAACAACTCCGTCAGTCGGCGGCTGACATGGTACGTTCGTTCGAGTTGTTTCAGCGCGACCTGTCATCGCGCGTCGGGGACAGATCCTACTCTATCAAGATCTCTGCCACGGAAGGCCTGACCAAGCACTGGTTGTTGCCTCGCGTCAGAAAGCTGCGTGCGCTGGACGACCAGATCCGACTTGAGATTAACTCCACGGTTCTGCAGCAGAATCTTGCCGCAAGCGATCTCGATTTCGTTCTCAGGATGGGACATCCGGGCGACAACGAGCTGATTGGGCGGCGGGTGGCGACGGTTGCATTCGGTTTGTTCGCATCCGAAGCCTACCTGGCTGGGCATCCGGCGCCACGGTCTGTTGCGGATCTCGACAAGCACGAGATTATCGGGAGTCCGGTTGACTTTGCCGACCTTCGCAGTGAACGTGCTGGACAAATGGTTCTCCTCACGCGCTTCAAGGCTGCCGCGGACGCCCGCGGCGCATTGAGGGTAATGCCGATCGCAAATCATTTTTCGGCCGCTGCCGCGGGACTGGGGTTGGCATTCCTGGCGGTCCCGTTCGCTCTCGCAGAGGGCTTGGTGCGTGTTCTTCCGCACGAATCGTCGTCAATGGATCTTTGGCTATTGCGTCGACGCGAGAGCGATCTACGCAAGCTGACACGGCAGGTCCGTCGATGCCTCGAAGCAGAGTTTGCGGAGTCTCGTGCGTGGTTTCTGGGGCAGCAAGGGCCTCGAAGGCGTTTGCAGCGCATTGCGTGACGGTCTCATGATGCCCTGAAAACGAGCGCACCGGATCTTCCGCGGTCGCGGAGTGGCTTGGCGTCTCCTATTTCGCGGAGCCTATTGCCGCTAACAGCTATGTAGGCAGTGCTTGGCATGGCTCAGTTGCCAGAGCTTGTCTCAATCAAAAGGAGAAAGCCGGATCAAAGCATCGCCATCGATGCCGGAGAAAATGCCGACAGTTCGGCGAATTGCCGGTCGCGGACTTTCGATGTCCAATATGGATCGGCGATCAGCGCCCGGCCCACCGCGACAAGATCGAACTCGCCACGTCCAAGGCGCGCTTCCAGATCGTGCAACTCGCGGACTTCGGCGCTCTTGCCCTTGTAGGAGTCGATAAAGTCGGCACCTTTGAGGCCGACAGATCCAACGGTGATCGATGGTTTTCCGGTAAGCTTTTTGCTCCATCCGGCGAGATTGAGATCGGAACCGGAGAACTCGGGCTCCCAGAATCGTCGCGTTGAAGCGTGGAATATGTCGACGCCGGCGTCGACCAGCGGAGTCAGGAGGGCGGCCAGCTCGTCAGGGGTGTGCGCAAGTCGCGCGCTATAGTCTTGCTGTTTCCACTGGGAGAAACGGTGAATGATGACAAAGTCCGGTCCGACGCGCGTTCGAATTGCCTTGATGATCTCAGCGGCGAACCGGGTCCGCTTTACCAGGTTTCCCCCGTAGGCGTCGTCTCGCCTGTTGGACTGCGCCCAGAGGAATTGGTCCACCAGATATCCATGCGCCCCATGTAACTCGACAGCGTCGAAGCCGATCTCTTTCGCAACCAGTGCAGCTCTTGCAAACGCGTCGATCGTGTCGGCGATATCCGAATCGGTCATCGGCTCGGCGACTTGCTTCCCGGAACCCGAAAGTCCCGAGGGCCCGTCCGATTTGCCGGCAGGCCGGGGACCGGTGCCCGCTCTGCGCACCATGCCCTGATGCCAGATCTGCGGCGCGATCTTCGCGCCGGCGGCATGGACGGCAGCGACGACCTTGCGCCAGCCGTCGACGCTCTGGGGTGAATACAGGTTCGGGATATTGGAATCGTTTGAGCTGCCGGCCCGATCGATGGTCGTGCCTTCGGTAATGATCAGCCCAACCCCGCCTTCCGCTCGCCGGCGGTAGTATGCGGCAACATCGTCTCCGGGCGTCTCGTCGGGACTTTTGGAGCGGGTCATGGGCGCCATAACCACACGATTGCGAATTTCAAGCGATTTCAGCTTGAAGGATTCGAACAGTGGGTTAGTCGTCATGATGCGCCTCCGCAGTAGATATTGGGGTTTGCAGCGCTGCGGCCGCCAGCTGTTAGCGCCGGGAGAGTAAACGACCTACCCACCATCATGAAATTCATTCCTGAATAAGCGAGGCACAAGAATGTTGTAGCCGGCGTCGGGCACAAATTGTCTTGTGACCTGATCGAGCGCACCGCCGCGGGCTGCTATCCCCTCAGGTGTCAAGCGCTGCAAGGAGGAGCAAATGAGCGAGCAGAAGCCCCCGCTGGGTCAGATCCGCACTGAAGTTCATGATCGGGTGCTGAAAATCATCATCGACAATCCGACGAAGAAGAATTCGTTCAACCCGCAGATGATGGTGCAGATCTCCGATGCGATGACCTTGCTGGATCGCAATGACGATTATTGGGCCGGCGTGGTCTGCGCCGAGGGCAGCGACTTTACCTCCGGCCTCGACATGCCCAAATTCTTCGGCCCGAAGGCCGAAAGGGTTGATCCCCCGGCTGCCAACATCGACGTGTTCGCCCTCAAGGGACGTTGCCGAAAACCGGTTATCACCGCGGTGCAGGGCATCGTCTACACCATCGGCATCGAAATGATGCTCGCCGGAGACATTGTCGTCGCTGCCTCAAACAGTCGATTCTGCCAAATGGAGTCGAAGAGGGGCATTGCGCCGCTCGGCGGTGCGCACTTCCGCTTTCTGACCCGGGCCGGTTGGGGGGATGCAATGTACCATCTGTTCCTGTGCGACGAGTTCGATGCCGCGCAAGCCCATAAGATCGGCCTTGTGCAGGAAGTGGTCGAACCCGGAAAGCAAATTGAGCGTGCGATGGAGCTGGCGCAAGCGATCGTCAAGAACGCGCCGATCGGAATCCAGGTCACCAAAGAAGCTGCGTTGAAGTACATCGAGGCCGCTGAAAGAGCTGCGATCGACTACATCCCCAAGATCAAGGATCGTGTCTTCAACAGCCAGGACATGATGGAGGGCATCCAGTCCTTCGTCGAACGTCGTGCCGCGATCTTCAAGGGACGTTAGTCGCCTGCGCCCGCGACTAGTTCGGCAGTGAAAAGGAATCAGCGCGAAAGGCATTTGATCTTACGAAGATCGCGCTCGTGGCGGACGGCTAACGGTGGATTGGGCGCCAAATGGCCGAGGCGCTGGGCGAGCGAGGTGTCAAGGTGATTGTGCCGTCGCGGAATAGGTAGCTTGAGCAGAACCGAAGGAGCCATGACTTGCCATGATTCCCGCCCGCGAGACCTTTGGTGGAACTTGGCCCTTCAAACCACGCTTTTTTGAAGGGGCCGGCTTTCGGATGCATTACGTCGACGAGGGGACCGGCGATCCCATCGTTTGTTTGCATGGTGAGCCCACCTGGGGCTACCTCTATCGGCGTTTCATCCCGCCGCTTTCCGCGACGCACAGAGTCATCGTTCCTGACCACATGGGTTTCGGCAAGAGCGAAACTCCTCGGGATCGAGAATATTCGCTGAGGACTCATGTCGACAACCTGACCAAATTGATCGAAGCGCTTGATCTCAAGAACATTACGTTCGTTTTGCAGGATTGGGGTGGGCTGATCGGCTCAGCGTTCACGCTACGACATCCGCACCGCGTCAGGCGCCTGTTTCTCCTCAACACGTTGGCCGGCTATGGAAAGACCTCCGCGGGGTCGACGCCTTGGTTCCAGCTCATCCTGAAGCATCACAAAGCCGGCACGCTCGGGGAGGTGTTGGGGCACCTGGACGTGAATATCCTCGGCATCATGAAGACGCAGGGTTTGGAGAATTTGTCGGCGGTGGATTCCAATTGGCTTGCAGCCTTCGGCTCGGCCTTTCCAACCAAGGAGGACTGCGTCGGGGCAATTGAGTTTCCGCTCGACGCTTTGCTCGGTCGGATCATTCCATACCTCGAGGAGGGCTTTCCGCTTCTCCAAAACCTGAAATCGAAGCCCGCGATGCTTGCGGTCGGCATGAAGGATCGAGCGATCGCGCCGGAGAACCAGATCTCTGACTTCAGAGCAATATGGCCAGAGGGGCCAGTCATTAGGCTCCCGAATGCGGGACACTTTAGTCAGGAAGACGCACCGGACACCATCATTGCATTGGTTGAGCTGTTCATCCAAAGCGCCAGATGATTGTGCAAGCAAACCTGACTGGTTTGCAGGAACAGCGGTGCGTGTCCGGCTATGAAGAGCAACTCTTTGAAAAGGAATCGCTCATGGGCAGCGTGAAGAAGGCATTCGATCTTACGGGAAAAATCGCCCTCGTAACGGGCGGCTCACGAGGATTGGGCCTGCAGATCGCCGAGGCACTGGGCGAGCAAGGCGCCAAGGTGATTTTGTCCTCGCGCAAAGCCGCCGATCTGGAGCAGGCGTGTTCACATCTTTCGAAGCTCGGATATCAGGCGGACGCGATCGCGGCCGACAATTCCAAGGATGCTGATATCATGCGGTTGGTGGACCAAGCCTTGGGTAAGTTTGGCAGGATCGATATTCTCTTGAACAATGCCGGCGCTACCTGGGGAGCGCCGACGGAGGATCATCCTGTCGAAGCATGGGACAAGGTGATGAATCTCAATATTCGTTCCCTGTTCGTGTTGAGCCAGCAGGTCGCGAAGAGGTCGATGATTCCGAACAAGTACGGGCGCATCATCAACATGGCGTCGATTGCCGGATTGCGTGGTCATGTTGGCGAGCCGCAGATGATTGCCTACAACACGAGTAAGGGAGCGGTTGTCAATTTCACCCGCGCATTGGCGGGCAGTTGGGGTCAGTACGGCATTACGGTGAATGCGCTCGCTCCCGGTTTCTTCCCGTCCAAGATGACGGCCGGAACCATTAAGGCGGTTGGGCTCGACAAGCTGACTGAGGGTGTTCCGCTGCGTCGCATCGGCGATGAAGACGATCTAAAGGGGGCGATCGTCCTGTTCGCCAGCGACGCCGGCAAACATATTACGGGTCAGATATTGGCGGTGGACGGCGGCATCATGGCTGTCTGACAGCTCGCCCGCCGGCGCTTGCTGGCGCGCACTCAATTCAATGTTGAATTGCCGCTCGCCAGATGCGCTGTGGCCAGCACTGACCAAGCCGAACTACCAAGCTGCCAACCAGCCGATGCCGCGCAAACATTTGGGCGGATCCGAGCGCAGTCCTTCCTAAAGGAGATAGCCGATGACAAGCCCTGTTAGTATCGAGAAACACGGCACTGTGGCCGTTCTTCTGGTCGACAATCCGCCAGTGAATGCACTCGGGTCGGCGGTGCGCCAAGGTTTGCGCGATGCCATGCGGGAGGTTCTGGATAATCCGCAGTATGCGGCCGTCGTGCTTGCCTGCGCCGGCCGCACCTTCATTAGCGGGGCCGACATTCGCGAGTTCGACCAGAAGATCGAGGGACCCAGTCTCGACGAAATCAATCGCCTGTTCGAGAATCGGTCCAAACCTGTCGTCGCCGCAATTCATGGCGTCGCGTTCGGCGGCGGGCTCGAAGTTGCGATGGGCTGTCATTTCCGTATCGCGGCGAGCGATGCCAAGCTCGGGCAACCGGAAGTCAAACTTGGATTGATCCCGGGTGGTGGCGGTACGCAACGTCTGCCGCGTGCCATCGGACCGGCGAGAGCTGTGCAATTGATCGTGACGGGCGATCCGATCGGCGCGGAAGAGGCCCTGCAGCTTGGGCTGGTCCACGAAATATTCGAAGGGGATCCAGTCGCGGCAGGTGTTGCCTTTGCGCAGAAAGTTCTGTCCGAACGCCGTCCCGCGCGTTCCCTGCGCGATGACGATTCGAAGCTGAAGGCGGCGCGCGCTGACAGAAGCATGCTGACGAAGGCGGCGGCCGAAGCGATGAAGCGCAATAAGGGGCTGGAAGCTCCGGCGGCCTGCGTGGAAGCCGTTGCCTGGTGCCTGGACGTACCATTCGATGAAGCGATCCGGCGGGAATGGACGCTGTTCACCCGATTGAGAAGCGGCGATCAGTCTAAAGCACTGCGTCACGTGTTCTTCGCGGAACGCAGCAGCAACAAGATCGCTGGTGTCGAAGCGGGCACGCGCCCGCGCAAGATCGATTCGGTCGCGATCATCGGCGCGGGCACCATGGGTGGCGGCATCGCCATGTCCTTTGCCAACGCCGGCATCCCGGTGAAGCTGATCGAGATCGCAAAGGATTCGCTCGACCGTGGCCTTGGTACCATACGAAAAAATTACGAGGCGACCGCAGCGCGCTCCGGGATGTCTTCGGACACCGTGACCAAGCGCTTGGGACTGATAGCGGGTGCCGTTGGCCTGGAGCACGCTGGGCAAGCCGACCTCATCGTCGAGGCCGCTTTTGAGACTATGCAGATAAAGAAGGACATTTTCTCCGAGCTCGATAAAGTTGCGAAGCCGGGCGCGATTCTCGCAACAAATACGTCCTTTCTTGACGTCAACGCGATCGCAGCCGTCACGAAGCGTCCCCAAGATGTCCTCGGGATGCACTTCTTCAGCCCGGCGAATATCATGAAGCTGTGCGAGATCGTGCGTAGTGAAAAGTCGGCGCCGGACGTGCTGGCTACCGCCGCCGCAGTCGCGCGGCGCATCGGCAAGATTCCCGTGGTCGTGGGCGTCTGCTACGGCTTTGTCGGCAATCGAATGCTCGTGGTCCGCCTGCTCCAGGCCCGCAAGATGTTGCTTGACGGGGCACTGCCGGAGCAGGTTGACGCTGTCGCGACGCGGTTCGGAATGATGGGGCCTTTTGCCATGGGGGATATGGCAGGTCTCGATATCGGCTGGCGATCGCGCAAGGATAGTGGCGAGACATCTCCGATCGAGGATGCGTTGTGCGAAGCGGGAAGATTCGGTCAGAAGACCGGAGCGGGGTACTACCGGTACGATGCTGGATCCAGAACGCCGATTCCGGATGCCGACGTAGAGGCCTTGATCGTGGATACCAGTCGCAAGCTGGGCATCACGCGACGCCAGATCAGCGACGCCGAGATTCATGAACGACTGATTTATCCAATGATCAATGAGGGCGCACGAATTTTGGAGGAAGGGATCGTGGAGCGGGCGAGCGACATCGATCTGGTCTGGCTCTATGGATATGGCTGGCCGCCCCAGACCGGCGGTCCGATGTTTCTTGCGGATCAGGTAGGCCTGCCCGTCGTGGCTGAGCGGCTGGCGTTTATGGCCGCACTGGACAAGGACGAAACACTTCGGCCAGTGCCGCTGTTACATCGCCTCGCTACCGCCAGCGGAACCTTCGCGGCTTTCAAGTAGATGCAAGAGGTGCGGGATCTCCGCGTCAAGAGAGGACAATAGACGAGATGGTCTACGTGATAGCAACGCTCACGGTGAAGCCAGAAATGAAGGCGGAGTTGTTTTCCGCCGCGAAGGATTGCATCGCCGCCACCCGTCAGGAAGACGGGTGTATTTCCTACGAGCTGTTCGAAAGTACCACCGATCCGAACAAGCTCGTGTTCGTCGAACAGTGGCAGTCGGCCGACTGCCTCCCTCTGCATTCGAAGAGCGACCACATGAGAGCATTTGGCCGCGTGGCGGTGAAGTGCTTTGCAGCCCCTGTACAGGTCCAGATCATCACTCCCGAAAAGGTCGAGAAGCGGTAGCTCTATCGTCCTCAGACACACTGGGTAGCCATCAATGGGGCCCGGATAGTGGGTTCCATATAAGAACGATTTCAAGGGTGCACGGACTTCCCGTCACCTTTGTCGAGTCATTCAGTAACGACCGGTCCACCCCATGCCGATAGCAGCGTAAGCCGGTTGCCCGCTTCAAAGCTCAAACGCGGTTCTTGCGCGAGCTCAAACGGAGACGCCAGTCTCCCCACTGGATTGCTTCCGTACGGATACGCGGGACAATTCTTCTCGAAGCGGCTTGACGAGTTCTAAAAAAGAACTGTAGGTTAACGGAAAGACGGCTGAACAATGGCCGCGGTTTGCAGGATCGCGGGCCCCGCCGGGGCGCGCACTCCGCTGTTCACAGGGAGGACGCTATGCTCAAATTGTTCAAAGCTGCTTTCGCACTGATGCTTTTGGCGCTGGGATCATCCGCATTTGCCGCTGACGCCCCGGGGGTAACACAGACTGAGATCAAGATTGGCGGGGTCTTTCCTTTCAGCGGACCCGCTTCGTCGATCGGCCTGGTCGGCCGAGGGATTCTCGCTTATGTCCAGTCGATCAACGACCGCGGCGGCATCAACGGACGGAAGATCAACTACATCGCTTACGATGACGCCTACAGCCCGCCCAAGGCCGTAGAGCATGTTCGCAAGCTCGTCGAAAGCGATGAGGTTGCCTTCATCTTCAGCCAACTCGGCACGCCCGGTAATACGGCAGTGGCAAAATATCTGATGTCGAAGCGAGTGCCGGCTATCGGCATCGTCTCGGGGTCGAACAAGTTCACGAACGTGACGGACTTTCCGCTGACGACGACCAGCCTGGTCAGCTTCGACACGGAGGGAAAGATCTACGCCAAATTCCTGACCAAGACGCTGCCGAATGCGAAATATGCCATCCTCTATCAGAACGATGACCTCGGCAAAGATTACGTCAACGCTTTCAAGGCGAGTCTGAAGGGCGATTTCGACAAGAAAGTCACTGCCATCGCTTATGAAATCAGCGATCCAACAGTGGATTCTCAGGTCGTGAATTTGAAGAGCTCAGGCGCCGAAGCATTGCTGGTGGCAGGAACGCCAAAGTTTGCGGCGCAAGCAATCCGAAAGGCGGCCGAGATCGACTGGAAGCCAACAATCCTGCTGAACTACCCCTCCGGTTCGGTCGGCGCGACCCTTAAACCGGCAGGACTTGAAAGGTCGGTGGGGGTGATAGTCGGGACCATCGTAATGGATCCGACCGATGCGCAGTGGGATAGTACCGCAGGGATGAAGGATTATCGGGCCTTCATCGACAAGTACATGCCGGGCGTCGATATCGCCGACGGCAATTACCTCTTCGGTTACACGCAGGCCATGCTGCTCGAACAGTTGATCAAGCAGTGCGGCAACGATCTGTCCCGCGAGAACATCATCAGGCAGGCGAAGAGCATGAAGAATGTGGCGTTGCCGACGCTGCTGCCTGGCATCACCGTCAATACGAGCGACAAAATCAACATGAACTACACGCAGATGAGGCTGCAACGCTGGACCGGCACGCGTTGGGACCTTTTCGGCGAGGTACTCGATGCCTCTTCGGAGTGACCATGGACCAGTAGTAGCGCCGCAACAAAACAGAACCACCTGCCCGGAAGGGCGCGCGTTTGGAGGAAGAGCAATGTTGATGAGATGGAAGACCGTGGCGGCTTTGGCTTTAGTTTTGAGCGGCCCGGCATTCGCGGCCGAAGAGCCCGGAATTACAGCGACTGAGATCAAGATCGGCGCTGTTTTCCCCTTCAGCGGGCCGGCCTCATCGATCGGGCTCGTGGGCAGGGGAGTTATGGCCTATGTCCAGTCGGTCAACGATCGCGGCGGCATCAATGGCCGCAAGATCAACTACATCGCATATGACGACGCTTACAGCCCTCCCAAAGCGGTGGAGCACGTCCGCAAACTCGTTGAGAGCGACGAAGTGTCGTTCATGTTCGGTCAGCTCGGCACGCCCGGCATCTCGGCTACGGCCAAATACCTGAGGTCGAAAGGGGTGCCCAGCATCGCAATCATGAGCGGGTCATCCAAGTTCACGGATGTTGCCAACTACCCGCTGACCACGACAGGTCTCGTCAGCTACGACACCGAAGGAAAAATCTATGCCAAGTATCTGACGAGGGCACAGCCAAACGCCAAGTATGCCATCCTCTATCAGAACGACGATCTCGGCAAAGACTATGTCAACGCCTTCAAGGCGTTTCTCGGCAAGGATTTCGACCGAAAGGTCGTGACCGCTTCGTATGAGGTCACTGAACCGACGGTCGATTCACAGGTCGTCAATTTGAGGAGCTCCGGTGCGGAGGCTCTCGTGATCGCCGGCACACCGAAGTTCGCCGCTCAGGCCATCCGGCAAGCCGCGGTGATCGGCTGGAAGGCGACCGTAATCCTCAATTTTCCATCCAGCTCGGTCGGAGGCACGCTCGCACCGGCCGGACTCGACAAATCGGTCGGCGTGATCGTCGGCACGACCAACAAGGACATTCTGGATCCGGCATGGAAAGACGACCCGGGTATGCAGGCCTACCGGGTGTTCTTTGACAAGTATTTGCCGGGCGCCGACATCACCAATGGCAGCTATCTGACCGGCTATCAGCAAGGTATCGTGCTCGAGCAAATTCTAAAGCAATGCGGCAATGATCTGTCCCGCAAGAATATTCTTGCGCAGGCCAAAAACCTGAAGGACTTCGTCGTTCCAACTGCGCTGCCCGGCATCAAGGTCAACACCACCGACACCGAGAACATGATCTGGACGCAAATGCGATTGCAGCGGTGGGGTGGCACGAGCTGGGAAGCTTTCGGCGAAGTGCTGGACGCCAGGTCCGAGTGACCTGACCACCCGAAGCTACGAGTGCGGCAGTTCGATGCGAACTGCCCACCGTCTGGCCCGAAGCCCGATTGACGGATCACGCATCCAGGCGGTGGGCCCAGCGGCGATGGGCATCAGGGGTGGCAAAGCGCGTGCAGCGCGCGATGGGCTCAATGCAATAATTCAGGAGATCAATTTCGATGTCGACGAAGGCACTGACGTTTGCACCGAGGGAGCTTTCCATAGAGCGTCGAACCGACGGCACGCTCATATTGAGCTCGCCTATTCAGTTGGGCGAGTGCGATTGGCGCATCACAGACTTCCTTCCGACCTGGGCAAATTCTGTTCCGGATAGAATTTTTCTCGCGCAGCGCAACGCGAGGGGAGGATGGGACGAGATTACCTACAGCGAAGCATGGTCGCAGGTTCAGGCGGTCGGCCAAAGCCTGATCGATATGGGCGCAAAGCCGGCTGACAAGCTGGCGGTACTTTCAGGAAACTCGATCGAGAACGCGGTGATCTCGTTTGCAGCGATGTCAATCGGGGTAATCCTGGCGCCAATATCGCCAAACTACACGCTGATGCCCGGCGGCCTGGCTCGTCTCAAGGATATTGCGGAAACCTTGCGACCGAATTTCGTTTTCGTTCAGAGCGGACGCGACTTTTCCGCTGGCCGCTCCATTCCGGAACTGGCAGCCGCAACCTGGGTCAGCGTCGATGGCGCGAAGGACACGGTGCCTTTCCACACGCTGACCGCACGAAGCTTGAGCGACGGATTCGAGCGCGCTTCAAGTGCGGTGTCTTGCGATGCCATCGCAAAGATTCTCTTCACGTCCGGTTCGACCGGTTTCCCCAAAGGCGTGCTCAATACCCACCGCATGATGGCCAGCTCTTTGCAAATGGGGAGTCTGCTGGTGTCGCCTCAAGATGCTCCGGTCCAGGTTGAGTGGCTACCCTGGCACCACACGATGGGCAGCAACGTTATCCTTCACAGCATCCTCAAGAATGGCGGCACACTTTACATCGACGATGGCCGGCCGCTGCCTCAGCTCTTCCACAAGACAGTCGCGAATCTCAGGGAGATTTCGCCCACCGCCATGTTCAACGTGCCTGCCGGCTATAATCTCTTATGCGACGCGATCGAGAACGACCTCGAGCTTGGCGCCAGCGTGTTCAAGCGGATGGATCGATTGAGCTACGCCGGAGCTGCAATTTCGCAGGCGACGCTTGAAAAGCTCTATCGGCTGACATCGTCGATCACCGGCCGGCGAATTCCGGTCATGTCGGGCTACGGTACCACCGAAACGGCCCCGACCATCAGTACGACCCATTGGGCCACCGACCAGCCGGGAGAGATTGGTCTTCCGGCGCCGGGTCTGCAGCTAAAACTGATTCCTGTTTCTGATACTTACGAGGCGAGGGTGAAGGGGCCCAACGTCACCCCGGGTTATCTCGGAAGGCCGGATTTGACGGAAAAGGCGTTCGACGAGGAAGGGTTCTATCGCATCGGCGATACCGTCTCATTTTTGGACCCTCAGAAGCCGGAGCGGGGGCTGCGTTTTACGGGCAGAATTTCCGAGAACTTCAAGCTCGCGAACGGCACGTGGGTCTCGATCGGGAATATGCGCGCAGCAATCCTGGCTGCTACGCGCGGCGTCTTGCTGGACATTGTCGTTGCGGGAGAAAACCGTGAATCGTGCGCGCTGCTTTGCTGGTTGAATCCGACCGAGGCGGCGCGAATTTCGAAGACGCCAGCCTCGGATTTAACCTGCGACGCTCTCGTGGTTCAATTTCTGAGAGATCGTTTTCAGGAATACAATGAGTCCGTTGGAAGCAGCGAACGAATCTGTTCGTTCTGCCTGCTGACGGATCCGCCGTCATTGGCCGCAGGAGAAATCACCGACAAGGCCTATGTCAATCAACGTGCTGTGCTGAAACATCGCTCTGAACAGGTGGAGCGCCTCTACTGCAACGAAACAAATCGAGATGTGATACGGATTTGAGGCGAGTTCAGCCGTTCGCCTCTGAGGTAGTCCGGGGCGAGCAGCTACCTCAAGCGGCCGCTTTGCGGCGCGCTTTTGCCTTCGGGCTCTCTGGCGCCGTTATTGCCGGAGTGCTCCGGGCACCGGGGCCAGGGTGGGTATGAACCTCCTTGGCCGAAAGTGGCTCGCCGCATTCGGAGCACACCATGACCGGATCGAAGTTCTTGCCGCATTTGCGGTGCTGGTGCAGCAACGGTCGCCCGCGCTCGTCGACCATGTGGGTGTCGCCCCAATGCACGATCGCCATCATGATCGGATAAAGATCGAGTCCCTTCTGAGTGAGGATATATTCATGCCGCTTGGGCGACTCCTGATACGGAATGCGGCGCAGCACGCCTTGCCGGACCAGTTTCTTCAACCGCTCGGCGAGCAAATGCCGTGTAATCCCGAGCGCAGACTGAAATCCTTCGAAGCGGCGGGTGCGCAGGAAGCATTCGCGCAGGATAAGAAGGGTCCAACGGTCACCGATCACGCCGATGGTGCGGGCCATCGAACACGGCTCTTCTTCAAGGGCATCCCATCGCATTTTCCTGCTCTCCAGTCATCCGACGACCCGATTCCGCTCGAACCGTCCCGGGAACCTCAGCTTTACCTACCATTCTAGATAGGTACTCAGCTCCAAACAATCCCCTACTGGGGACGCCAAAAGCAGTAGGAATTCCCAGGAATTTGACAGTTCGTTTTTAGAACTGTAAAGATGGGTGGTAGCCGGAATTCGGCTATTGGACATTAAACCTGATCATTCGATGCACGCTCCGGGAGAAGCCGACATGCCCCTGAAGGTAGAATTCCAGTTCGATTTCGGCAGCCCCAACGCCTATCTGGCGGAGGTTGCCATTCCCGGCATCGAGCGGCGTACCGGCGTGAAATTCGAGTATGTCCCGGTTCTGCTCGGCGGCATCTACAAGGCGACGGGCAACATGTCGCCGTTCGATTCGCTTCGCGGCATCAAGAACAAGCCGGAATACCAGGCGCTGGAGACCCAACGCTTCATTCGCCGCCATAATGTAACGAAATTTCGCCAGAATCCGTTCTTTCCGGTCAACACGCTGATGCTGATGCGCGGCGCCGTCGCGGCCCAGTTCGAAGGCGTGTTCGAGCCCTATTTCCGCGCGGCCTACCATCATATGTGGGAAGAGCCGAAGAAGATGGACGACCTGGAAATCTTCCGGAGCGCATTCATCTCCTCGGGGATCGATATCGACCGGCTGATCGCGCGTGCGCAGCGGGATGACGTCAAGAAGAGGCTGATCGATCTGACCAACGACGCCGTCAGCCGGGGAGCATTCGGCTCACCGACCTTCTTCGTCGGAAAGGAAATGTTCTTCGGCAAGGACCAGCTCCGCGACGTCGAGGAATCGATCGTCGAGCAGACCAGACAGGCTGTTCCCAAGACGGCCTAACGGCGACGAGGGCCCGGGTAGAGTGCTAAAAGCCAAACTCCCGGACCTAAAGCAAAAGTGAACTCAGGGAGAATGCCCATGCCTGGCCCGCTTAGCGGTGTTCGCGTCCTCGACCTGACCGGGGTGGTGTCGGGCCCGTTCGCGACCATGTTTCTGGCGGACCAGGGCGCCGACGTGCTGAAGATCGAGCCGATCGGCGGCGATATTACGCGCCGCAGCCGTGCCACCATCGACAAGGATGGCGAATTCTCCGCGCTGTTCATCTCTTCGAACCGCGGCAAGCGTTCGCTGTCGATCGACGTCAAGAGCACGGGTGGCCGTGAGGTGCTCACCAGGCTGGTCGCACAGGCCGACGTGTTGGTGCAGAACTTCCGGCCCGGCACCATGGAGCGCCTCGGTCTAGGCGTAGAAGAATTGCGGCAGCGCCATCCGCGCCTGATCTACGTCTCGATTAGTGGCGTCGGCGATACCGGCCCGTATGTAAAGAAGCGTGTATATGACCCGATCATTCAGGGCCTGTCGGGCTTCGCCGATATCCAGTCGCAGCCGGTCACTAACCGTCCGCAGATGATCCGCACGATCGTATGCGACAAGACCACTGCAGTGTTCACTGCACAGGCTGTGGCGGCAGCGCTCTATGCCCGTGAGAAGACGGGGCAGGGCGATCATATCCAGGTCGCGATGCTGGATGCGATGATTTCCTATCTCTGGCCCGAAGGCATGATGCAGTACACGGTCGTGGGGGCCGAGGCTGCCGCAGCCGATCCCAACGATCGGCCGGATCTCGTGTTCAAGACCAGTGACGGCTACATCACCGCCGGCACGATTTCGGATTCCGAATGGCAGGGTTTCTGCCGGGCATCTGGCGATCCCGAGCTTGCCAACGATCCCCGGTTCGCGACGCCATCGGCGCGTTCGGTCAACGCCACCGCGCGCATCAACAAGATGGCTGAGTATATCAGCCAGCATACCACCGCGGAATGGCTGGACCGGCTAGACGCCGCCGACGTGCCTTGTGCGCCGATCCTGCGGCGGAGCGAAATCATCCACAATGAGCAGGTGGTGGCGCGCGGTATCATCGCGGAATTCGATCAGCCGAAAGTCGGCCGGGTGCGGCAGCCGAAGCCGGCGGCTCGCTTCGAAATCAATGAGGCTGCAATTGGCGGACCCGCGCCAAGGGTCGGTGAGCATTCGCGCGATGTATTGCGCGAACTGGGTTATGATGACAGCGCCATCGAGAAGATGATCGCCGAACGTGCCGTGCGTGTGGCCGTCTAGGTCAAGCTATCGCGATCGACGAACGGTTCTCAGATCTTCGCCGCTGCCGGCGTGATCGGTGCCACCGGGACATTCGCCGCGACGGCTCGCTGATAGGCCTCTCGGCTTTGGATGCGCTTAAGGTAGGGTTGCGCGTTGTCGCAGATGCCGACGCCGTAGGCGATGGCCCAATCGAGGCACGTCGTGAGCAGAATGTCGGCGCTGGTAAATTGGTCACCCATCAGGAATGTCCGCCCATCCGCCAGCGCGACCTCCACGTGTCGTAACTGCTGCCGGAAATACTCACCCGCCTGTGCGACAACTTCGGGCGCAACTCCATAGATATGTCCCAGTGCATCCGCGCGATGGCGGCGCATGACGTAGAGGCTCGTAGAATCGAGTTCGGCCACGATAAAGAAGCACCATTCGAGCCACGCGGCATACTCGCGCTGGGTTTCCGGGATCAGCGAGCGTTCCGGCGTCGAATAGGTTCGCGACAGATAGGCGACAATCGCGGCGCTTTCGCCGATGCAGAAGTCGCCGTCCTGCAGCAGGGGAATCTTCTGGCGGGGATTGAGCTTGGTGTATTCGGCCGTCTTGGTCTCGCCGGTCCGCGGCCCGATCGGTTTGACCTTGTAGGATAAGCCAAGCTCGTGCATGGCCCAGTGCGGACGAATGGTGCGACTTGTACCAACGCCCCACAGGGTGAGATCGGGTGTAGCGTTCATCACCATCTCTCCACGGACGGACGAAGATCGAGTTCATGGGTCCAGCCGTCTCGGCTTTGCTGATGGGCGAACCAATAGGCCTCGGCGATGGAAGACGTCTTCGTCAGGCTGTCCGGGGGAATCTCGCTTGCCTCGATTCCCTTCGCCGCTTTCATGCGCTGATGAATGGCTTCGCTATCTACGCCGGCGTCGATGATGAGATGGGCGACGTGAATGTTCTTCGGCCCCAGCTCGCGCGCCATGGCCTGGGCCACTGCGCGAAGGCCGAACTTCGCCGATGAAAATGCAGCAAACCCCTGGCCGCCACGCACACTGGCGGTCGCGCCGGTAAAGAAGATGGTGCCGCGTCCGCGCGGCAACATGACGCGAGCAGCCTCGCGCCCGACCAGGAATCCGGCGTAGCAGGCCAGTTCCCAGGCTTTGAAGAACAGCTTTTCCGTGGTCTCCACGAGGGGCTTGTTGACATTCGATCCGGCATTGAAAAGGCAGACTTCGATCGGTCCGATGTTGCTTTCGACGTCGGAAAAAAGCTTTTGAACTTCGGCTTCCTGGCGGGCATCGACACTGAACGCGTGAATGTTATGCCCCGCAGCCCTCAGCTCGCCCACGAGCCCCTGCGACTTGGACGCATCGCGCCTGCAGATGCAAACCGTATAGCCGCCCTTCGCAAAACGCCTGGCGACGGCCGCGCCGATGGCGTCGCCGGCGCCCACAAGTATCGCTACGCCGCGGCGCTCCACCATCCCGTTCTCCCATAAGTTCCTATTTGATACTTCAATCGTAGCTGCGGGAAGATGCATTGTAAACGAGGCTTTTCAACAACGTTGCGGATAATAATAGGGCAGCAAAGTTGCCCCTTCGGGCCTCATGAAACGGGGGGTGATGAATTAGTGATTGACGAGTTCTAAAAAAGAACGTTAGGTAAGCGGCGAATGTGCCGCGTTAGAGGCAGGCATGCTTGGTCGGGAGGTCGGTCGTGGCGGAGCTATCGGAGGCGATCAATCTCGACGAGATTGCTGTCGGCTTGCCGAGCCGCATCCATGAAGTAACGGCAGGACAGCTTGCCGAAGCCCCCGACCGGATCGCGCTGATCGAGAACGGGGCGTCCTGGAGTTACCGCGATCTGGAGCAGCGCGTTAGAGAGATCGCAACCGTCCTCTCCTCGCTTGGAATCAGAGCGGGTGATCGGATGGTCATTATCAGCGAAAACTGCATTGCGTTGGCGGCCTTGCTGCTTGCGGCGAGCCGGCTCGACGCCTGGGCAATCGTCGCCAACCCGCGATTGTCGGCGCGCGAGTTGGACCAGATCCGGGATCATAGCGGCGCCCGCCGGATGTTCTTCACGTCAGGTGTTTCGAAAGAGGCTGCGGCGCACGCATCACGCTATGGTGCGGAGAACCGGCAAATTGGCGCGCTGCGGGAGATTGGCATCGGTCCGCTGAACGAAAGCGCCACCGTCGAGCCGGTGGAGGCCGATCCGGCAAAACAAGTCGCAGTGCTGATCTACACCTCGGGAACGACGGGGACGCCGAAGGGGGTGATGCTCTCCCATGAAAACCTGCTGATCAGCGCCAAGACCACGGCGCATTTCCGCAAGATGGATCGAGACGACAAGATCTATCTGGTGTTGCCGATTTCCCATATCGTCGGCATCTCGCTCCTGATCATGACCCTGATGGCCGGCGGCACCGTGCGCTTGGCCAGCCGATACGATCCTGCCACGCTTGCCAAGTCACTGGTCGATGAAGGCATCACTATGCTCGATGGCGCGCCGGCCACCTATCAAGGTCTTCTCGAATACAAGAATGTCGCAGGTCTGAAGCAGGTTGACTGTGGCGTACTGCGTTTGATCGCCGTTTCTGGCTCATCCCTCGATCTCAATCTGAAAACTCGCGTAGAGAGGGAGTTTGGTTTGCCTCTGCTGAACGGCTATGGGACCACCGAATGCTCGCCAGGGGTATCTGCCGTGCGCTTTGATGCCCCACGGTCCGATGATGCGGTCGGTGCGCTGCTGCCGGGAGTGGAGGCCCGCGTCAGAACGCTCGATGGTATACCGCTGTCAAGAGGGGAAGTCGGCGAGCTTCACGTGCGCGGACGCAACGTGATGCGCGGCTACTATCGTGCGCCAGACCTGACGGCGAAGGTGATTGATACCGAGCACTGGTTCAACACTGGCGATCTCGCGCGTTTCGAAGGCGATTGCCTCCACATCGTTGGCCGTAGCAAGGAACTGATAGGCGCGATCTCAGCCAATATTGAGGCGATCCTCAATGCGCACAAGCATGTGCAGTCCGCCGTCGTCGGCCGAGCCCTCACCGGCAACGGGGAGATTGTCGCATTCGTGCGGCCGTTGCCAGGATCGCGCGTTAAGCCGACCGATCTGATGGAAGCCATCAAACCTTGGCTCACCTCCTATATTCGGCCGCCAAAAATCGTCGTCGTTGATGTTTTACCGGGAAGCTCAACCGGCAGGATACGCGAGCATGAGCTCGCGGCCTGTCTGCATCGCGACCGAGCTGCCGCCAAGCAGGCGGCGAAATTCCAGCGACGAACTCACTTTACTTGACCGGGAGAAGACCCTTGCAAAAGAGAAACGCGACCGTGGCCGTAATCGGCGCCGGGGACTATATCGGCGGCGAGATTGCGAAGAAGTTCGCCTCCGAGGGCTTCACGGTGTTTGCCGGGCGCCGTAACGGGGCAAAACTCGAACCGCTCGTCAAGGAGATCGAGAAGGCCGGCGGCGAAATTCACGCGCGCTCGCTCGATGCCCGCAAGGAGGAGGAGATCATCTCGTTTCTCAACGATGCCGACAAGCACGCGCCTCTCGAGGTCTGCATCTTCAACATCGGCGCCAATGTCAACTTTCCGATTCTGGAAACCACCGAGCGCGTGTTCCGCAAGGTGTGGGAAATGGCCTGTTATTCCGGCTTCCTTGCCGGCCGCGAAGCAGCGCGACTGATGCTGCCCCGCGGCAAGGGCAACATCTTCTTCACAGGTGCGACGGCGAGTCTCCGTGGTGGAACGGGTTATGCAGCCTTTGCCAGCGCCAAGTTTGGCCTGCGGGCCGTCGCGCAAGCCGCGGCGCGCGAGTTGGGGCCCAAGAACATCCACGTGGCGCATCTCATCATTGATTCCGGCGTCGACACCGAGTGGGTGCGCCAGCGACGGATCGAGGCACTCGGTCCGAACGCGCTGGATGATCCCGACGCTTTGATGCCGCCGTCCTCGGTCGCGGAATCCTATTGGCTGCTCTATCAGCAGCCGCGCAGCGCCTGGACGTTCGAGCTGGAGATTCGTCCCTTCGGCGAGAAGTGGTAACGGGAGCCTCGCACGATGGAGCTCAATCTTTCCAGCGAGGACGCTGCGTTTCGTGACGAGGTACGCGCTTTTATTGCGGAGAACTATCCGCAGGAAATGCGCGTTCCAAACCCCGAGACCGATTTGACCAAGGAGCAGTCGCTGCTCTGGCACAGGATCCTCTACAAAAAGGGCTGGATAGCGCCGCTATGGCCCAAGGAGTATGGCGGCCCCGGCTGGTCCGTCACGCAACGATTCATCTTTGAGCAGGAGACCTCGCGCGCCGGAACGCTGCCGCCGCTCGCATTCAGCGTCACCATGGTCGGTCCGGTCATCTACACCTTCGGCCACGAGGCGCAGAAGAAGAAATATTTGCCGCGAATCCTCTCCGGCGAGGACTGGTGGTGCCAGGGCTATTCGGAGCCGGGCTCCGGCTCCGACCTCGCCTCGATCCGCACCAAGGCGGTACGCGACGGCGACCACTACATCGTCAACGGCCACAAAACCTGGACGACGTTGGCCCAGCATGCCGACTGGATCTTTTGCCTGGTGCGAACGGACTCTAGCGCGAAGCCTCAGGCCGGCATCTCCTTCCTGTTGATCGACATGAAATCGCCCGGCGTCACCGTGCGGCCCATCATCACCATCGACGGTTCGCATGAAGTCAACGATGTGTTCTTCGAGGACGTGCGGGTCCCCGTGGAGAACTTGATCGGCGAGGAAAACAAAGGCTGGACCTACGCTAAATTCCTGTTGGGTAACGAGCGTACCAGCATGGCCGGGATCGGCCGGTCCACTCGGTATCTCGGGCGTCTCAAGCAGATCGTGAGAACCGAAGTTGGCGAGGACGATCCGTCCTTCGGGGAGTTCATCAGGGAGATCGCGCGCGTCGAGCTCGATGTGCTGGCGCTGGAGGCGACCGAACTGCGCATCGTCGCGCAGATGTCGCGCGGCATCGACCCGGGACCGGCCGCGTCGCTGTTCAAGATCAGGGGAACCGAGATATTCCAGCGCATCACCGATCTGACGCACCAGGCGATCGGTAATTACGGCCTGGCCATCCGTGAGCACCCGGCAAGCGCCAACCGCTTCATGCCGGGTCCGGACTACGGACACACCGCGACCGAGAAGTACCTGAACTCCCGCAAGCTCAGCATTTATGGGGGATCGAACGAGATCCAGCGCAACATCATCGCGAAAGCGGTGCTGGGTCTCTGATCACAGCGCACGAGGCATCCGATGGACATCCAGTTGACGGAAGAACAGGAATTGCTCCGGTCCAGCATTCAACGCTTCCTGCGCGAGCAGTACGATTTCGATGAGCGCCGCAAGATCGTTGCGACCGATGAAGGCTGGAGCCGCAGGCACTGGAAATCCTTCGCCGAACTTGGGCTCTGTGCGGCGCCGTTCCAGGAAAGCTCCGGCGGCCTTGGTGGCGGCTCGCTTGCGACGATGATCGTGATGCAGGAGTTCGGCCGCAACCTCGTCGTCGAGCCGTATTTTGAGACGGTTGTCCTCGCCGGTGGACTGATCGAGGACGTCGGCTCGCCCGAGCAGCGCCAGGCGCTTCTGCCGAAGATCATGGAGGGCGAGGCGATATGGGCGCTGGCCTGGGCGGAAGGACGGTCACGTTATGATTTCAACAACGTCACCACGACCGCGCGCCGCCAAGGGGACAAGTTTGTCCTGAGCGGAACCAAAGCCGCGGTGGTCGGTGCGCCATGGGCCGACAAGCTGATCGTTTCGGCGCGCACCTCGGGCCAGCAACGCGATCGCGACGGCGTCAGTCTGTTTGTCGTCGATCGCCATGCGGCCAATCTTCACCTGCAGAGCTTCAAGACGATCGACGGCCGGCGCGCCGCTGAACTCACGCTGATGAAAGTCGAGGTGCCGGCCAGCCAGATGCTGGGCAGCGAAGGCGAGGGCGTCGCGGCCCTGGAGGCGGCTCGCGATCGCGCCATCGCGGCCCTTTGCGCGGAAGCCGTCGGTGCCATGACGGAGCTGAACTCGGCGACGCTCGAATACAGCAAGACGCGCAAGCAGTTCGGGGTTGCGCTGGGAACGTTTCAGGTGCTGCAGCACCGCATGGTCGACATGTTCATCGCGCTTGAGGAATCGATTTCGCTCACTCAGCATTTGAATCTAACCCTGGCGTCGAAGGAACCGAACGGATCGAAACTGGCGTCCGGCGCCAAGACGAAGGTCGGCTACGCCGCACGCTTTGTCGCAGAGCAGGCCGTGCAACTGCACGGCGGCATGGGCATGAGCGACGAGTTGAACGTCGGCCACTACTTCAAGCGAATCTCCTCCATCAACATCCAGTTCGGCGATCCCGCCTACCATCTGATGCGGTACGCGCAGCTGGACGCGGCCGCCTAAGCAGAGAGGCAAGCATGACGACTGAAGCAGTAATCGTTTCCACCGCCCGCACGGGCGTCGGCAAAGCCTATCGCGGTGCGCTCAACAACACCGAGGGCCCGACTTTGGCTGGCCACGTCATGGCCGAAGCGGTGAAGCGGGCCGGCATCGCGCCCGGCGAGGTCGAGGACGTGGTGATGGGCTGTGCGATGCAGCAGGGCACCATGGTGATGAACGTGGCGCGCAAGGGTGCGATCCGCGCTGGCCTGCCGGTGACGGTCGCCGGCACCACAATTGACCGGCAATGTGCCTCCGGCCTGCAGGCGATTGCGGTTGCCGCACGATCGGTGATGCTCGACGGCGTCGAGATCGCGATCGGCGGCGGCATCGAATCGATCAGCCTCGTGCAGAACGAGCACATGAACAAGTTTCATGTCGTCGACGAAGAGTTGATGGCGATGAAGCCCGAAATGTACATGTCCATGTTGGAAACCGCCGAGGTCGTCGCCGAACGCTATAAGATCGGTCGAGACAAGCAGGATGAATACAGCCTCGAGTGCCAGCGCCGCGTGGGCGCTGCGCTGCAAGGCGGCCGTTTCAATGACGAGATCGTGCCGATCACGACCAAAATGGCCGTGGTCGACAAGGATACCAAGGAGGTCAGCTATCAGCAGGTGACGCTGTCGAAGGACGAGGGGCCGAGGCCGGACACTACCGCCGAAGGCCTTGCAAAGATCAAGCCCGTGTTTGAAGGCAAAACAATTAGTGCGGGCAATGCGAGCCAGCTCTCCGATGGCGCCTCGGCCTGCGTGATCATGAGCGACAAGATTGCGGCGAAGAAGGGCCTGAAGCCGCTTGGCATCTTCCGCGGGTTCGTTGCCGCCGGCGTCGAGCCAGACGAGATGGGCGTGGGCCCGGTCGCCGCGATCCCGCGGTTGCTCAAGCGCCATAACCTGAAAATCGATGACATTGATCTCTGGGAGCTCAATGAGGCCTACGCGGTGCAGGTGATCTATTGCCGCGACAAGCTCGGGATCGACCCGGAGAAGCTCAACGTCAATGGCGGATCGATCGCGATCGGTCACCCCTACGGTATGACCGGGGCGCGGCTCACGGGCCACCTCCTGATCGAGGGCCGGCGGCGCAAGGCGAAGTACGGCGTGGTGACCATGTGCATCGGTGGCGGCATGGGCGCGGCGGGTCTGTTCGAAATCGTCAACTGATCGGAAAGCGGAGAATCACACGTGAAGACAGCAATCACTGAATTGTTCGGCATCCAGCATCCGATCATCCAAGGCGGCATGCACTATGTCGGCTTCGCCGAGCTGGCCGCAGCGGTGTCGAACGCTGGCGGTCTCGGCATCATCACCGGCCTTACCCAGAAGACGCCGGAATTGCTGGCGAAGGAAATCGCGCGCTGCCGCGATATGACCGACAAGCCGTTCGGCGTGAACCTTACTTTCCTGCCGAGCTTCACCGCGCCGCCCTATCCGGAATATATCGCCGCTATCAAGGAAGGCGGCGTCAAGGCGGTGGAGACCGCTGGCCGCAGCCCCGAGCAGTACATGCCTGCGCTGAAAGCTGCTGGCATCAAGGTGATCCACAAATGCACCTCGGTGCGGCATTCGCTGAAAGCCGAGAAGATCGGCTGCGACGCCGTCAGCGTCGACGGCTTTGAATGCGGCGGCCATCCCGGCGAGGACGACATCCCGAACATGATCCTGCTGCCGCGTGCGGCGGACGAGCTGAAGATCCCGTTCGTGGCGTCGGGCGGCATGGCCGACGCGCGGAGCCTCGTCGCGGCGCTGTCGATGGGGGCCGCCGGCATGAACATGGGTACCCGCTTCATCGCCACGAAGGAAGCGCCGGTCCACGACAATGTAAAGCAGGCGCTGGTCAAGGCGACCGAACTCGACACCGTTCTGGTCATGCGCGCGCTGCGCAATACCGAGCGCGTCTTGAAGAACAAGGGCGTCGACCAGCTGCTCGAGGTCGAGCGCGAGAAGGGCGCGAGCCTGAAGATTGGTGACATCCACGAGCAGGTCGCTGGAGTCTATCCAAAGGTGATGATCGATGGCGACATGGACGCGGGCGCGTGGAGTTGCGGCATGGTCGTTGGACTCATTCAGGACATTCCGACGGTGAAGGAGTTGATGGATCGCATCATGGCGGATGCCGAGCGGCTGATCAGGGGCCGGCTTACGGGATTCCTGGACGCGGACAGCAAGGAAGCCTTGATGGTCGCCTGAAGGCGCGCAAGGAGAACAGGGCGGATGGCAGAAGATCGGATCGAGGTCGATACCGGCACAGAGGAGTTGCTGTGTGAGATCCGGGATCGCGTGGCGCTCGTCACGCTGAACCGGCCCGAGGCCCGCAACGCCTTGTCCGATCAACTGACCCCAGCGCTCCGGCGCATGATCAGGCAGTGCGGCGAAGATTCCAGGGTCGGCGCACTGCTCATCACTGGCGCCGGGACTGCCTTTTGCGCCGGCGGCGACGTCAAGGGCATGGGGAACAATTCTGCGAAGGCAGAAACGCCGATCGATGAGCGGATCGCCGACTTGCGTGTGAAGCAGCGCACCCTCACGGGCGCGCTGGTGGAACTACGAAAGCCGACGCTCGCGGCGCTTCCGGGGCCTGCCGCGGGCGCGGGGCTTGCGCTCGCACTCGCCTGTGACATTCGAATCGCCGCTGAATCGGCTGTGATGACCACAGGATATGCCCGCATCGCCTTGACGGGAGACTACGGCATCGCCTGGCTGCTGACGAGGCTGGTGGGAACGTCCCGGGCACGCGAGTTGATGTTTCTGTCGGAGCGGATCGACGCACGCCGCTGCGAAACCCTGGGACTGGTAAACCGGGTGGTGGCCGACGCTGAGCTGCGCGCTGTTGCATTTTCGCTTGCAAGGTCCTTGGCGGAGGGCCCCTCGCAAGCTTTCGCCGGCATGAAGGACAACCTTGACCATGCCTTGGCCACGGACCTTCTGGATTCGATGGACCAGGAAGCGGCATACATGGTCCGTTCCGCGCAAACGACGGATCACAAGGAGGCGGTGCGCGCCTTCATCGAGAAGCGCAAGCCCGTATTCGTCGGACACTAGCGTGCCTTAAATCTGGAGGTCAGCTTCGCTGACCGGCTTTTCCTGGTAGGGCGCAGGTCAAAAGACCATTCTGCGGAATTTGATTGTTATATATGATGATAATCATCTAATATGGCTCTGTTTCTTTGGTCATCCCGGAGCAAGCAATGCGTTACCCGAAAGACCATGGGCAGCAGACACGCAGGCGGATTGTCGAAAATGCTTCCTACGGCCTGCGTCAGAACGGTGCCGACGGCTTGAGTGTGGTCGACCTGATGAGGCTCGTCGATCTGACGCATGGGAGCTTCTACGCCTACTTCAAGTCGCGTGACGCTCTGGTCATTGAAGCGCTCGCCTTGGCCATGGATCAAACCGTCGACCATTGGCTGGATCTCACGCAGGGGTTACCCGACGAGAAAGGGTTCGACGCAGTCGTCGAGTCCTATCTGAGCCCCCGCCATCGCAACAATGCGGCCCGCGGTTGTGCTCTTCCGGCTCTGGCCGCGGATATCGGACGCTCGGGCCCGGAGGCGCGGCGTACCTTTGCAGGCAGGCTCGAGAAAATGATCGATGTCATCGCTGGTTTGATCCCGAAGAGATCGTCAATGGATGCGCGGCAGGCCGCAGCCGGCGCAATTGCGACCATGGTCGGTTCCATCGTGCTCGCGCGTGCGGCCGGCGACAAGCGGCTGTCTGACGCTCTTCTGGAGGCCGGTCGGCAGGCCCTGCGCAACCAGGGCGCTAATGTCTTTCCGAGTCCATAAGCCTCCGGCGCTCTATAACTTGCAAAATGCAAGTTGGTGTCTATGCTGCAGTCAAGTGCTCATTTGGCCTGGGAGGCGCCCTTGAAACTAGCTACCTATCGATCCGGCGGTCAAAATAAGATCGCGTTAGTTCATGCCGGCGGCCGCTTGTTATTTGATCTCGCTGCCGCATCGCAGCGGGCCGGTAAGCAAAATCCGGCGTTCAACTCGATGCTTGACCTTGTGGATCACGGCGACGCTGCGCTCGATGAAGCATCCAACCTGTTTGATCGCTATAGGAAAGATCAGGATTTGTGGTCCGCGGTTGCGGAATCCGAGATTCTTGCGCCGTTGCCGGAGCCGCGCCAGATGCGCGACGGCATGTCGTTTCCGGTGCATATCGTTCAAGGCCCGATCGGACATCTCAAACTGAAGGCGCGAAAGGCGGGCGATGCGGCTGAGCTTGCACGCCTCCAGGCGGCCCCGCTGCCCGAGTTGCCGGAGGTATATCGCAAGCAACCGATCTACTACGTTACCAACCGTTTTAGCGTGAAGGGCCCCAACACGACAGTCAAATGGCCGCGCTACAGCCAAGTGATGGACTACGAACTGGAATTCGGAATCGTCACCAAGAACAGGGGCGCCAACATTTCTGCGGCGAAGGCGCGCAATCACATCTTCGGCTACACGATTTTCAACGATTTTTCCGCCCGCGATGCCCAGCGAATAGAGATGGAAGGCCGGTTGGGGCCCGCCAAAGGCAAGAGCTTCGATGGCGGCAACGTGCTCGGGCCCTGGATCGTGACACCCGACGAAATCGGGGACCCCTACAAGCTCAAGATGGAAGCCCGCGTCAACGACGAAGTTCGTTCGCAAGGCACGAGCGAAGGCATGCTGTTTTCGTTCGAGGAAATCATCGCCTACATTACCCGGGATGAGACGTTGATGCCCGGTGAGTTCATCGGCTCCGGCACCGTGGGCAATGGCTGCGGGCTCGAACTTGGCTGGTATCTCGAGCACGGGGATAGCATCGAGCTCGAAGTGGAGAAGATCGGCGTCTTGAAAAATCGGGTCGAGCGCCAAGACGTTTGATGCAGGAGCAAATTACAGCTTGCAAAACGCAAGTCATGATGTAGCTTGTGTTGATGGCTAGATAATGCGGTCGCGAGAACCGCCGGCAAACAGGAGGCAGCTTTGTCCGAGGATGCATTGGTGACGCGCGAGCAGCGCGGCAATATCTCCGTTTTGACCATGGTTTATCGGCCGCACAACCTGCTCGGCCCCAAACTCCTCAACGCGATCGTCGAGCAGGTGGAGGCGGCGCAAAGGGCAGGCAGCCGCGCCATCGTCATCCGTAGCGGACTGCGGCATTTCTCCGCCGGCGCCGATCTGGATATCTTCGAGAAGCGGGTGGAGGCAGGCAGCGGAGATCAGGCCGGTGAAAATCGGCAGCTGAACGGCGTCGAATTCCTGCGCTTCATGGAGCTGCTGCCAATCCCGCTAATCGCCAGTGTTCACGGCGTTTGCCTGGGGGGCGGTCTCGAGCTTGCGCTGTCGTGCGATTACATCATCGCGGCCTCTTCGGCGAAGATCGGCTCGGTCGAGGCGACGCTTGGGCTGCATCCCTTGCTGGGAGGAATCCAGCGTCAGGTGCAGCGGATTGGTGCCCAGCGCGCCAAGGAAATGTCGATGCTGGCGCGGCGATACGATGCGCCGACGCTGGAGAAGTGGGGATTGATCAATCTCACAGTTCCGGAAGAGTCGCTGGAGACGGCCACGATGGCGATAGCGGAGGAGTTTGCGCAGGGGCCTACGGTGGCGCATGCCGCGACCAAGGAGCTCGCGCATATCGCCGCCAACCAGGGCGTGGTGGCCGCGGACGAGGCGATGGCAAGAGTTCAGGCGCCGATCTGGGCGTCGGAAGACCTCAAGACCGGTCTTGCGTCATTCCGCAAGAACGGGCCCGGTCTCGCCAAGTTCGCGGGGCGCTAACATGAGTGGCCCCCTGAGTGGAATCCGTGTCGTCGATTTCTCCCGCGTGCTGGCTGGTCCGCTGTGCGCTCGGACGCTGCAGGATCTTGGCGCCGAGGTCATCAAGATCGAACCGCCAAGCCCCGACGTTTCCCGGTTTGCATTTCCATCGACCGACGGCATGTCGGGCTACTACGCCCAGCAAAATGCCGGAAAACGGAATGTCAGCATCAATCTCAATATGCCGGGCGCCTATGAGTTGGTGCTGAAACTCTGTGACACCGCCGATATCGTCGTCGAAAACTTCCGTGCCGGGACTCTGGCTTTCTTCGGCCTTGACTACGAAACACTGTCCAAACGCAACCCGCGTCTGATCTACGCGTCGATCACCGGCTATGGCCAGGGCGGTCCGTGGCGTAGCCGGATGGCCTATGCGCCAACCGTGCAGGCCGAGGCCGGCTTTACCGACAACAGCGTTCGTCACTATGGCAACACGCTGGCGGAGCCGCGTACCGACAGCCTGTCGCATGCAGACGTCTATGCCGGATTGCAGACCGTGATTGCGATTCTCGCAGCGCTCAACAGCCGCCAGAAGACCGGGCAGGGCCAGTATATCGACGTTGCAATGGCGGCGACGCTGCTCGCCGTCAATGAACGAGCGCATGTCGATCTCTCCGACGACGATATCGGGGCGGAGCCCGCGATACTCGGGGCCACCGATTGCCCATTTTTCACGGGACCGCAAGGCGAGCACTTCACGGTTGCGACCAGTATCATCGGCAGCCTGACCTTTCCGTCGTGGCTGCGCGCCATGCGCCGCGTCGATCTGATGGACGATCCCCGGTTCTCCACTGCTGCCGCGCGCCGCTTGAATTTCGGCGTGTTGCACCAGATCATCCAGTCCTGGATCCTGACCTTTCCGGATATGGCGACCCTCGACGCCCAGTTCGACGAGGCCAAGATCGCCATGGGCGAGATCCGTTCGATCAAGGAGCTCACGGCCTCGGAATGGAGCGATTACTGGGGCGCCGTGCAACACGTTCCTGACCGCAGCGGTGGCGAGTATCGCCTGCCGGGTCGGCCGTGGCGCTTTTCGGCAGAAGAGTTGACGCCAATTGGCACGCCTGCCTTTCAGGGCGAGCATAATTTCGCGGTCTTCAGCGAACTCGGCGTCAGCGAGGCGGAGCTGAAACGCCTGAGCGAAGCAGGCGTGCTCGTCACGCATCGCCGCGCGCTAGAGCCCGAGGTCGTGGCCAAGGCGCAAGCCCAGCCGGGTCAGGCCGCCTGATCAGCGAAACGCCGAAGGGCACTGGACATACACGAATTCCGCTCAATATGGTATGGGCTGAGTTCGGGGTTGAAAGAGCGATGTCTAGTGTCAAGCAAAGCCGTCTTGCCAACAAGGAATGTTCCATGGCGCGCGCCATGGAAATCGTTGGCGACCGCTGGTCCATCCTGATCCTGCGCGAGGCCTATTACGGCGTGAAACGCTTCGACGAGTTCGAATACTATGTCGGGATCGCTCCGAATATCTTGAGCACTCGACTGAAGAAGTTCGTCGAGGCCGGCGTCATGACGCGGGTGCCGCTACCCGAACACGCCGGTCGATATGAGTACGTTCTGACCGAGAAGGGACGTGATTTCTTTCCGGCCTATCTCGCGCTGAAGAAATGGGGTGACGACTGGCTGGCGGAGCCGGCCGGGCCGCAGGTCGTGTTCCGCGAACGCGCCGCCGGGCGCCCGATCGAATATCCGGAATTGCGGACGAGCGGCGGCAAGCGGTTGCGGCTCGAGGACGTCGAGATCGTTGCCGGCGCAGGTGCTGTTCCGTTCAACCGCAAGCGGTTTGGCGGCGATGCCGTTGATCGCGTTGCGGCCGGCTCGAAGGCGCGCGTCTCACGACGAAAGCGCAAGTAGCGCTCGCGTGGTCTCGATCCGGATCAGATTCGCTCGGTACTCCGCCGACGCGTAGCGGTCCGAGAGGCACTCGGTGGTTTCACTCAGCAGTTTTGCCGCCTGATCGATATTGTCTCGCGAAAGCGCCTTGCCGGTCAGAAAATCGGCGGCGTGCTGGCCGGCGAAGGCGTGGTTCGCTGCACCGGTGACGCCGATGGAGACTTCGGCGACGAAGTCGTCCTGCAGCAGTACGCCGACCGCGATTCCCACGACGGCAAAGCCGCTCGCGGGATGCCGGATCTTTCGGTAGATGAAGCGCATGCCGGGCTTCGGCCGCGGGATATGGATATGGGCGAGAATTTCATCCGCTTCCAGCACGGTCGAGAAGATATCGACGAAGAAGTCCCGTGCCGCCACCCTTCTCAGGCCATTCGGGCCTGCGATCTCGATCTGTGCCTGCAGCGCCACCACAACGGCCGGCCAATCGGCAGCGGGATCGGCGTTCGCGAGCGACCCGCCGATCGTGCCGCGGTTACGTACCTGGGGATCGGCAATGAGTCCGGCCGCCTGGCGGAAGACCGGCAACTCCTTGTTCAGCGGCTCGGAAGCGAGCAAATCGGCATGCGTCGTCAACGCACCAATTCTGATGCCGGTTTCGCTGATTTCGATTGCCTTGAGCTCGGCGATTCCGCCGATATCAATCAGGCATGAGGGCGATGCCAGCCGCAACTTCAGCGCCGGCAGCAAGGTATGACCGCCGGCCAGAAGTTTCGTTCCGTCGGGATCCTCGCGCAACAGATCGATCGTCTGGGCGAGCGAGGATGCGCGGACATAATCGAAGGCCGCGGGGATCATTGGGGGGCTCCGGTGCGTGCCTTTTGTACCGCCGCCCAGATTCGAGGCGGCGTCAGCGGCATATCGAGATGCGTGATACCGAACGGTGACAAGGCATCGAGCACGGCGTGAACCATGCAGGGTGGGGCGGCGATAGAGCCGCTCTCGCCGATGCCCTTGACGCCGATCGGATTGGTCGGCGAGGGCGTTTCCTGGAACAGCGATCGGATGTTCGGCACATGTTCGGCTCGCGGAACAGCATAGTCGAGCAGCGAGCCGGTCAGAAGTTGCCCATTGTCGGGATCGTAGCTGACCTCTTCATAGAGCGCCTGCGCGATACCCTGAACAACGCCGCCATGGATCTGGCCGGCCGCGAGACGAGGGTTGATCAGCGTGCCGACGTCGTCGACGGCGACATAGTCGAGAATGTCGACGATCCCGGTCTCCGGATCGACCTCGACATAAGCGAGGTGGATGCCTGACGGCGAACCCATGCCGACCGGATCATAAAACACTGTCTCATCAAGGCCCGGTGCGACTCCGTCCGGCAGTTTGTGCCCGACATGGGCCATGCGAGCCACCTTGGAGAAAGTCACTGGCGCAATATCGGTGCCGGGCACGCTGAACGCGCCCGCCGAGTAGGAAACATCCTTCTCGTCGACTTCCAGCATGCCCGCCGCAATCTTCTTGGCCTTGGCAATGACGCGTTGCGAGGAGACATGGACGCTCGAACCGCCGACCGCCATCGATCGTGAGTTAAACGTGCCATGGCCAGCCTGAACCTGGCGGGTGTCACCCTGCACGATGTCGATGTTCTCCATGGGAATCTGCAGCACGTCAGCAGCGATCTGCGATAGCGACGTGATATGCCCTTGTCCCTGGCTCATCGAGCCCGAATAAATCGTGGCTCGCCCGCTGGAATCGATGCTGACCCGCGCGCTCTCCCAGCCGCCACGATCAAATCCGCTCATGGCTAACCGGCGTGATGGTGCCATCCCGCACATATGTGTATAGGCGGCGACGCCAATGCCGCGATAGGTGCCGCTTGCGCGCAGGGCTTCGCATTCGCTGCGGCGTTCGTCATAGTCGAAAGCCGCGAGCGCCTTGTCGAGTAGTCCCTGATAGTTGCCGCTGTCATACATCACGCCCATGCTGCCGTAGGGCCGATAGGGAAATTCCGCTGGTTTAACGAAATTCTTCCGCCGCACTTCGACTTGGTCCAGTTTGAGATGGCGCGCCACCGCGTCGATCGCGCGCTCGGCGATGTAAGCGCCTTCGGGCCGGCCATAACCGCGATAGGCATCAACCGGTACGGTATTGGTAACGACGACGCGGGAAATCGCTTCATAGTTGTCGATCTTGTAGGTGCCGGTGCCGAAGTTGACCGTATTCACGGTCGGACCGCCGCTTGCCATGTTGGAGAGATAGGCGCCGACATTGCCTAGCGTGTCGACCTTCAGGCCGAGGATCCTGCCGTCGTTCCTGAAAGCGATCTCGATGTTTTCTGTATGGGCGCGACCATGGCTGGTCGATTGATGGCTTTCGGAGCGGCTTTCCCACCATTTGACCGGCGCGCCGAGTTCGCGAGCGAGATAGGGGCAGAGCAGGTCCTCTGGATAAAGATGCATCTTGGCGCCAAAGCCGCCCCCGATATCAGGTGCGACCACCCGCAATTGATGCTCGGGAATACCGACTGTTTCCGCGATCCAGCGTCGGTGCATGTGGGGAACCTGGCTGCCGATATAGACCGTCAGCGTGCCGTCCGGTTTCTGGTGAGGCAACGATCGCGCGCGTTTCCATACAGGTCGGGATCAGGCGGTTGTTGACGACGCGCAGTCCGATAACGTGATCGGCCTCACGGGTGGCCTTCTCATAGTCGCCGCCGCGCACCTTATAGATCGTCGTGATGTTGCTGGGCACGTTATCATGGAGCTGTGGCGCGTCTTCTCGGATCGCGACCTCTTCGTCGGTCACCGCGGGCAGCACCTCGTAATCGACCTCGATCAGGCCGATCGCGTCGTAAGCCTCGGCCAGCGTCTCTGCCACCACCAGCGCCACGCACTCGCCGACAAAGCGCACGCGATCGGTTGCGATCACGGGACGGAACGGCACCTTGCTTCCGGGAATGATCCAGTTCGGCACGATCGGGCCCATTTTGCCGTCGAGCGCCTTGCCGGACAGGACGAGACGAACACCCGGCGCGACTTTAGCTGCCGACAGATCGACGCTTCTGATCTCGGCGTGGGCGTGTGGCGACCGCAGTACCGCCATGTGCAGCATACCAGGCAACCTGACGTCATCGACGTATCGACCCTTGCCGGCGAGAAGCTTGAGATCTTCGCGTCGCTTGAGCGGCTGACCGATATGGCGGATAGCAGTCGTAACGTTCATGGCTGATCGCCTTTCGTTACCAGGCTTTCGACGGCGCGCACGATGTTGTGATAGCCCGTGCAGCGGCAGATGTTACCGGCAAGGCCGTGGCGGATGTCGTGCTCGCTCGGATCGGGCTTATCCTTCAATAGCTGGCGCACACTCATCACCATGCCCGGCGTGCAAAAGCCGCATTGCAGCGCGTGATGCTCGTGGAATGCCGCCTGAACGGGGCTGAGTTCGGAGCCTATATCGGTCAGGCCCTCGATTGTCGTGATCGACGCGCCGTCTGCCATCACGGCCAGCACGGTGCACGACTTCACCGCTTGTCCGTCGATCTCGACGGTGCAGGCGCCGCACTGTGAAGTATCGCAGCCCACATGCGTGCCGGTGAGGCCAAGATCCTCCCTGATCAGATGGACCAGCAATTTTCGCGCCTCGACGGCGACGGTCTTGCGCGTGCCGTTGATCTCCAGCGTCACGACGTGATGGTTGTCGAGCCCGGGCATGTACCCTCCTGATGGCGGCAGGTTTGGCCGTGCTTTTGCTTTACTCGAAGTAACTCTAATAATAAGAGTGACTAGCGGCAAGCGATTTTTGCACCCCGAGGCGGCTACTTGGATCCCACTGCCGCTTCTATACTCTGGTAATGCGAGTTGTTCGGAGTCGATGTCGATGCGCTCTAAGAGCTTTGAGGGAATGGCGTGCTCGATTGCTGGCGTGCTCGATGCGGTAGGTGACCGCTGGGCCATTCTGATCCTGCGCGATTTGTCGCTCGGGTTGAGCAAATACGAGGATCTGAGGAAGTCGACTGGCGTTACTCACGCCACGCTGTCCGACCGGCTCAAGCACCTGGAGGAAAACGAACTCATCGAGCGGCAGCAGTATCAGACCGGGCCCGATCGCTACGAGTACCTCCTGGCCCGCAAGGGCAGGGACATCATCCTGGTCATTCAGGCGCTTGCCCAGGTGGGGGACAAGTGGGCGATCACAGGTAATGCCGGGCCGCCGCTCAAATTCATCAGCAAGAACAGTGGCCGTCCGGTGAAGCTCGCGCTCGTCGATGACAAGTCGGGCGAATTGGTACGCTTACGGGACGTCCGGCCGCAGGCCGGCCCAGGCGCCGACGACCTGGTGAGGTGGCGACTGGCCAAGTTCGACCAACGATGATTTCGGTTTGCTGCTAATCATGGCCCGGCTTCAGCGCATACAGGCCAAAAGCAGCCAGCGAAAAGATCGTCAACACCACGCCTAGTGCGAACATTGCTTCATGCGACACGGTGGCGGCCAGCCATACGCCGGCCGCGGCGTTCATCATCTGCCAGAAACCGAGCAGCGCCGAGGCCGCACCGGCCTTCTCGCCGAACGGAGAGAGCGCCTGCGCGGTACCGAGGGGAGTGACAATGCCCATGCCGAGGACGAACGCGCTCATCGCGCAGAGATACGGCAAGAAGGTCGGGCTGAACAGCGAGACAAGCAGGATCCCCACGCCGCCCGCGGCTGTTGCCCCCAAACCGGCACGGATCGAGAGCCCGAGCCCGTAGCGTGCTGCCAATTTCGTTGCCAGCATGCCGGCCGCGAATACGATCAGAACGGTGGCGGCAAAAAAGAGACCTAGCTGGATCGGGGTGAATTGAAGTGCTTCGATGAAGATGCGCGGAGAGGCCGAAAACATCGAGAACAGTCCGCCTATGATCAGGCTGACGGTTGCGGCAGGGACCGCGAAGCGGCGATCGCAAATCAGGCCGAGATAGGCTCCGATGATCGCGAACGGATCGAGCGGAGTTCGGACCGAATTGTGGGTTTCGCCAAACACGATGCCATAGGCAATGGCACCAACCACCGCAAAAACGGCGACGAGGGCGAATTCGGAGCGCCAACCAAAGGTGTGATCGAGCGCGCCGCCAAGCAGCGGCGAGAAACCAGGAGCGACCGACATCGCAATCATGATTAGCGCCATCGCGCGCGCCAGCACTGCGCCACTAAACATGTCGCGGGCTATGGCACGCGACAGTACTGATGTTGCGCAAGCGCCCGCAGCTTGCAAGACGCGGCCGATCAGCAGATTCGGTAGATCGCTTGCCAGTCCGCACCAGACACTGCCTCCGAAGAACACCGCAAATCCGACTAAAACTGGACAACGTCTTCCGTAGCGATCCGAGATTGGTCCGACCAGGAGCTGGCCGAAGGCGAACACGACAAGAAAGACCGTGATGGCGGACGTGACCGCCGCGCTTGTGACATCCAACGATGTCGCCATCTGCGGCAGCGACGGCAGCATAATATTGGTCGCGAGCGTTCCCATTGACGCGAGCCCGGCAAGGACCGCGATCTGCAAGGCGCCGGAGACTGGCGCGCGCGGTGGTGCAGTCGCGACCGCTTCGCTCTGGTCGGCCATGAGAACTTTCGTCACGTTGAGGTGCCAGCTTCCGGGTGCGTTACAAGACGTCGGGCGACACCGTTCGTGCCGCTCGCCGTAGTATGTTCCTCCTGGTCGATCTGTCAGCGGACGATGCGCTCGACCGCGATGGCGGTGGCCTCACCACCGCCGATGCAGAGCGCAGCTACGCCGCGCTTCAGATTGTGAGCTTCGAGCGCGTGCAGCAGCGTCACGATGAGGCGCGCGCCAGTGGCCCCGATCGGGTGGCCGAGCGCGCAGGCGCCGCCGTTCATGTTCAGCTTTTCGCGGGGAATGCCGAGATCCTTCTGCGCGGCCATTGCCACCACCGCAAAGGCTTCGTTGATCTCGAACAGGTCGACGTCGGCGACGCTCCAGCCGATTTTATCGAGCAGTTTGCGAATGGCCGGGATCGGCGCCGTGGTGAACCATTGCGGCTCCTGGCTGTGGGTGGCGTGGCCCTTGATCTCGGCGAGCATCGGAAGGCCGTCGCGATCGGCGAGTGAGCGTTTTGCCAGAATGAGCGCCGCGGCGCCGTCGGCGTTGGCCGAGGAAGCGGCTGGCGTGATGGTGCCGTTGGCGCGGAACGCGGGTTTAAGGCCGGGGATCTTGGCGGGATCGACCTTGAGCGGATGCTCGTCGTTGGCGATGATCCGCGGCCCGGTCTTCTCGGTCAGTGTGATCGGCACGATCTCGGCCTCGAACGCACCGCCTTCCACCGCCTTGCGCGCACGGGTCAACGTCTCCATCGCGTAGGCGTCCTGGTCCTTGCGGGTGAACTGATAAGCTTCCGCGGTCGCTTCGCCGAAATCGCCCATCGAGCGGCCGGTCTCGTAGGCGTCCTCGAGTCCATCCATCATCATGTGATCGATGATCCTATCATGGCCGGCACGATAACCGCCGCGCGCCTTGGCGAGCAGATAGGGGGCGTTGCTCATGCTCTCCATGCCGCCGGATAGCACGATGCCGGCGGAGCCTGCATGGATGATGTCGTGGGCCAGCATGGTGGCCTTCATGCCGGAACCGCAGACCTTGTTGATGGTGGTGGCGCCGGTGGCGTCAGGCAGTTTGGCGCCGCGTGCGGCCTGGCGTGCTGGCGCCTGACCCTGGCCGGCCGGGAGTACGTTGCCCATGAAGACCTCGTCGATCCGCTCCGGCGCGAGCTTGGCGCGCTCCAGCGCGGCGCCGATTACGTGGGAACCGAGCTTGTGTGCGCTGAAGGGAGACAGTTCGCCCATGAAACGGCCGAGCGGCGTGCGGGCGGCGGAAAGGATGACGACGGGATCGTTGGCGGCGGCCATGACTGGTTCTCCTGCTTGTCGCGGCTTATTATATGACGATAATCATCTATGTGCTGGAATGCAATGCAGTGTTGGCGGCTCCTTCCCTAGATGAAGGCGCTACGCAGAGAGGCTTACTCAATTCTATTTTGGAATTGACTTTCTCGAAAATCGGTCGTTTGGTGCGATTCAGAATGCTCCCCCAAGGTAAGCGGCGCTGCGTCCGCTGAACTTGGAACTTAGGCCGGCTGCATCGCAGCCGGCCTTTTTTATGAATCGGCACAGCCGCGGACTAAAGGGGAGGTTGTGACCTAGGGGACTGTAATAAAGTTCTAAATTGGTACTTTAGGGTTCCTCGGTTGGATGGTAAGTAGAGGCCGGCTCTCGCCGATTCAGATGGAGGGAAAGATCATGAGTGTTGCAGATTTCATCCGTAGCGAAGTGAACTCCAATGAAATCGTTCTGTTTATGAAGGGCACGCAAGCCGCACCGGCGTGCGGATTCTCGGCGCAGGTGGTGCGAATACTCGACCACCTCGGCGTAACCTTCAAATCGCACAACATCTACGAATCCGAAGAACTGCGGCAGGGGATCAAGGATTACTCGGATTGGCCGACAATCCCCCAGCTGTACGTGCGAGGGGAATTCGTTGGCGGTTGTGACATCGTGACGGAGATGTTCCAGTCGGGGGAATTGCAGGCTCTTCTCGAGAAGAAGGTGCCAGCGCAGTCCTGAGCGCACGCTGTGGCTACATCGAAGGTCCATGCAAGGCTGCTTCGAAGGTGATCTTCGACGATGCAGGGCTCGCATCACCACACGGATCTGCATTGCGATCTCCCCTGTTGAAATGAAGCGGGCAGAATCGAGGTCTCATGGAATGCGGTCTAACCCTGCTGCTCGCTACCGAGCTCCTTCCCGACCTGAACATCGATGAAATCAGACGGGGACAGCTCCTCGCGTTGACGTTGGGGCTGCCTTGTGCGGTCGTGGGACAACTCGTTCTTTGGCTTGCGCTGTAACGCGCAGGCGCGCGGCACTTTTCCTACCCCATCCCTACAAATCTCCGAATTCGCGCTGGAGAAGAAATCGTGCGGGCTAAGCGGAAGACGGCTCGCTGCGGCCGGTTGCTCCCGCCCGGCAATCGGAACGTTGCGAATACGTTCTGACGCCACGCGGCTTCAGAGCCGGTCAGCAGGCAAGACTGGGCGGCGGTGCCGCTAATCACACGTGAATAGCGCTATCTCGATTTTTGGTCTAGCGCAGCGCACAGGTTACGGTGACCATATTGGAACTGACCTCCGTCACGAGCCACAAACAAAAAGGCCAGGCGAATATCGACATCTGCCCCTTAGGGAGGGACACCAATGGACTATCGCATCTTGAAGACAGCGGGTTCGTTACTGGCCGCCGGTCTGCTCGGCGCAGCGACCGCGACCGGCGCGATCGCCCAGAAGGCTTATGACGCTGGCGCGAGCGATACCGAAATCAAAATCGGCAACATCATGCCATACAGCGGACCGGCGTCCGCCTACTCCGTGATCGGCAAGACGTTCTCTGCCTATTTCAGAATGGTAAACGAGCAGGGCGGCATCAACGGCCGCAAGGTCAACTTCATCAGCTACGACGACAGCTATAGTCCACCGAAAACCGTCGAGCAGACGCGCAAGCTCGTCGAGAACGACGAAGTGCTGCTGCTGTTTGGCATACTCGGAACGCCGGGCAACTCCGCCATCCACAAGTACGTCAACACGAAGAAGATCCCGCACCTCTTGCTCGCGACGGGCGCTTCGAAGTGGGTGGATCCGCAGAACTTTCCCTGGACGATGGCCTTCATTCCCAACTACCAGAACGAAGCCCGCATCTACGCGCAATACATCATGAAGAACCATCCGAACGCGAAGATCGGAATTCTTTATCAGAACGATGACTTCGGCAAAGACTACCTCACCGGCTTGCGCGACGGTCTGGGGGCCAAGGCCTCGATGATCGTATCGGAGGCTCCATTCGAAGTGACCGCGCCGACGGTCGACTCCCAGATCGTTCAGATCAAATCCGCGAATGCCGATGTTCTGCTGACGATCGCAACGCCGAAATTTGCGGCGCAGAGCATCAGGAAGGTCACCGAGGTGGGATGGAAACCCGTTCACATCGTTAGCAACGTTTCAACGTCGGTGAACGGCGTGATGAAGCCGGCCGGCTTCGAAAACGCTCAGGGTGTGTTGAGTGCCGTTTATCTCAAAGACGCAAACGATCCGAAGTGGAAGAACGACCCTGGCATGAACGAGTGGTCGGGCTTCATGGACAAGTATTTTCCTGAGGGCGACAGAGGCGACGGCTTCACGGTGTACGGCTACGCCGTCGGAAAGACCATAGTCGAAGTGCTCAAAAAATGCGGCGACAATCTCACCCGCGAGAACGTGCTCAAGCAGGCGACCAATCTCGATATCGAGGTCGGACAGTTGCTTCCCGGCATCCGCCTCAAAAGCAGCCCGACCGACTACAACTTGATCAAACAGCTTCAGATGCAGCGATTCCAGGGTGGCAGCTGGGAACTGTTCGGGCCGCTCCTCAGCTCCGAACGCAGCTGACTCGCTCTCCTGTTCAGACAACGAAGACCTGTGCACCGTACAGGCCTTCCCTATGAGGCTCCTCGACCCGCTCCCTTCAACGCCGCACTGGC